>SVLB01000007.1 GCA_015068135.1 Oscillospiraceae bacterium
ACGCACTTCGATCTACACAGGCGAAATTTGTAATAACATCATCCACAAAGCCATGGGTAGAAGCAAATATGTAGGATGCGCCCTTTTCCAGTTGGGGATAGCTTTCTATATGGATCTTTCGTCCAGCGGCCAACCGCAAGATTGGACGCAAGGCAGGGTTGATAAAACGACGAAACTTAAATCCAAAGGGTGTTGCAAAGGTTTGTACATTGGATTTCTTCACTCTGGTCAGTAAAATATTGGTCCACATAGTAATCACCTAGCTGTTTGCGCGTTTTTAAAGAAAGTTTTCCGAGAAAACTGGTTTCATCCTTTTTGCGAGTTTTATAATACAAATCGTAAAATTCTTGCTCTCGTCTGGCTCTTTCTTCTTCGCTTATGCCGGGTTCAAATATTTTTTGTTGTTCATCAGCTAATATGTTCATGCCAAACCCCTTGTCGAGGATAGATTGTCAAAAGGTGTACCTTTTGACAAAAGCTTCATTTTACAGCTTACAATTAGTTTTCATCTGGCAATACTTGATTTTTTACGACAAATCGTTGCAATTACAGGAAAAATGTAGTATAATGGCGCACATAAAACCAGCCGTCAAAAGGTACACCTTTTGACGGCTTTCTCTATTTATGCACTAAATTATACTCTCGTCTGCGGCGGTAAAAGGTAGACTCACTCATATTACAAAGCTTGAGAACATCGGCGGTTGATAGCTTTCCTTTATCCCAATCCTTAATGATTTTATCAAAGTTTTCTGGCAAGGGAGATTCTGGCCTGCCAAACTTAACACCTTTTGCTTTGGCGGCGGCAATGCCTTGTGCTTGCCGCTTCTTTATATTCTCGCGCTCACTCTGCGCTACAAATGAAAGAATTTGTAGGACAAGGTCAGCAATAAAAGTGCCCATCAGGTCTTTCCCGTTTCGGGTATCCAGCAAGGGCATATCAATTACACAAATATCAATTCCGATATCCTTTGTAAGTATTCGCCACTGCTTTTGAATATCCTCATAATTTCGACCCAAGCGATCAATGCTGAGTATGTAGAGAAGATCCCCCGGTTTTAACTTCTTGACGAGTTTTTTATACTGTGGGCGTTCAAAATCCTTGCCGGACTGCTTGTCTATATAGACATTTTTGCTCGGCACATTATTTTCGTCCATAACAATAAGCTGCCTGTCCTCATTCTGATCGATACTCGATACTCGCACATAACCATACACATTTCCCATAATATTACCTCCTGTGCCCGACATTATTTTACAATGTTCGGGCGTTTTTGTTCCTTTACAATATGGGAAAGGTCAAATTCAAGTTTCAAGAAAACAACATTGAACGAATTGATTTTTATAAAAGTTTACTTTTACCATAATTCTAATTTCAATATGCTTGTCAAAGTTTTAAATCTTGTTGACAAACACCATAATTACGCATATAATAATATAGAAAAAGTTTGTGCGAGGTGTGATGATGGATACGATATCTAAGCTTCAAAACATAGCCAAGAATAACGGTGGTATAATAACAACTTCTAAAGCAACTGAAGCAGGAATATCCCGTGCACTGCTTTGGAAGTTGAATAACGAAAATAAAATACAGCGTATTGCGAGAGGACAATACATCTTTGAGGACGATATCCAGGATGAGCTCCTCTCTATTGGTCTGCGTTCAGATAAGATCGTTTTCTCGCACGAAACGGCCCTTTATCTTCACGGGATCTCCGATAGAACTCCCTTTGAGCATACGCTGACAGTTCCCACCGGCAACATTCCATCTGCTGTGGTTCAGTCCGAGTGCAAGATGTATTTCATCAAGCCTGAACTTCATGCTTTGGGCAGAACTTTACTAAAAACTCCTTTTGGTAATGAAGTTAGCTGCTACGATCTGGAACGTACAATTTGCGATATTGTAAGAAGTCGGAATAAAGTCGGAACAGAAACCTTCCTTGCAGCACTTAAAGCCTATGCTGCAAGACCCGATAAAAATTTGAACCGTCTTTACAGTTATGCAAAGCAGCTTCGTGTGTCGGGGATTTTAAGAAAATATTTGGAGGTGCTTTTATGAGCCGTGCTATGAGCCTAAAGGCAAAGATCAGAAATATTGCTAAGCAGAAGAATATCCCGGCCCAGGTGATTCTGCAGAACTATATGTTCGAGCGCCTGCTTGTCCGCCTTGCTCAGTCAGAATACAAGGATAAATTCGTGATCAAGGGCGGCATGTTGGTTGCGGCTATTGTGGGCCTGGACAACCGGGCAACAATGGATTTGGATACCACGCTTAAAAGCCTGCCGTTGACTCCTGAGGCAATTACCGGTGCGCTGAAGAAAGTATGCGCAATTGAATGCGATGATGATGTAACCTTTGAGGTAGGAACTGTAACGCCTATCCGTGATGATGATATTTACGGTGGCTACCGTGTGATGCTGAATGCAAAATATGATACCATCGTAACGCCGCTGTCCATTGACGTTTCCACCGGCGATGCCATCACACCGAATCCCGTGGAGTATACCTTCTCCGAGATTTTTGATGACGAAAAATCCTATCGTCTGTGGGCATATAACATCGAAACCGTAATGGCAGAAAAGGTTGAAACAATTCTCCGTCGTGGTGTATTTAATACACGCCCCAGAGATTTTTATGATGCGTATATCCTTGCGACTACGCAGAAATTTGATAAGGCATTGTTTGCTGAGGCTCTGAAGACCACAGCCGCCCACCGAGGCACGACCGAGCAGATTGCAGACATTCCCACTATTATGAAAAACATCGAAGAGAGCCCCGATCTCCGCACCATGTGGGACAAGTACCGCAAACAGTTTGCATACGCAGAGGGAATTGCCTATACGGAGATAATAATTGTATTAAATCAATTGGTCGAGGATTTTAACGCGTAGCATTAAATTGTAGATCGTTAACTTTTTTAAGTGATTTTTAGAGTTTTAGCATTGTAGCAAGACTCCGTTTCCTGCGTTTGAGAATAACATATAGCGATTAATCAAGGGACTGCCTCACTTTTCTTAGTGAGACAGCCCCTTTTTCTTTGCAGGCGCAGGACTTGAAGATCACAAATGCAACAGTCCGGTGGACTGTTGCTGCCGCCAGTGCAAACACTGGCGGCTACCGCTATCTTTGCCCCCTGGCGAAGATGCAAACAAGTCCTTGTGTCACAGTGCTTTATTTACTTCTCTTTCATAAAATCGATCAGCTTTTTTACATTCCCAAAGTAATCCCTTTCACGGTAGTATACATACACTGTATAATGTTCATTGAAGTCTAATACCTTCAAGTTTGCAATTTCGGTCCCATCGCTTCCGGTGCTGGGGAGGCGGTTTTCTCTGCCGATCCCGATCCCCATACCCATGGCTACCAACTTATCATAGCATTCTATATCATTACAAAATGCGGCGATCTTAGGCCGAAAGCCTTTCCGGATACAAGCATTGGTCAGTATTCTGTGCATATTGCTTTCCTGATCCATGGAGACGAATGCCCGGTCACACAGATCGGATAGAGAAAGCTGCTGCTGACAAAGAGGGTCACCGGCAGAGCACCTTAAATGCAGACGCAGGCTGTACAGTTCGAACTTTCTGTAATCTGCGTAGATTTCCTTGCCGTCATCCACAATAACATCGTATTCATCATCGCCGTTAAAGGCAATTCTGAACGCCACATCCGGATGCATCCGACTGAATTTGCTGAGCAGGTCGGTGACCTCCCGGCGCATGCCACGTACCAAAACTTTAATCTCCCGCTTGTCCTCGTACGCTTTCGATACGTCCTCTATCGCCTTATCAAGCTCCGCAAAAACAGTACAAAGGGCTTGCTGAAGCCGTCGCCCCTTGGCATTCAAAATGATGCGATTATGGGTTCTATCAAACAGCTTGCACCCCAGCTCCTCCTCCAACCGTCTCACAGAGGAAGAAACAGCCGTTGTGGGCACCCCGTATAGCTTTGCGGTGGTTGAGAAATTCTCGTTTTTCGCGCTCATAAAAAAATAGCGCAGCTGTAATATCTCCATATCCCTGCCTCCTCACTTTTTTTACCATTTTACTACATAATTTGTGGTGTAGCAAGTATATTTTACTTGATTATTTACAGTTATCCCATGTGGGGATATACTATGATCACAAATACCGATAAGGGGGCCGTATTATGAGCCGAACACAAATTCAGTATCTTACTCTGTCCCAGGAGGACCTGATCGAGGCTGGTGCCTTTGACTTTCCGTTAGCAATGGATGCATTAAAGAAAAGCCTTTTTTTGTTTCAGGACAAGCGCATTCTTTTCCCTGATAAGATCGTGCAGATATTCAACGAAGAAACCCAGGAGCGGATCAACTGCCTGCCTGCAACCCTGCTGGATGATAAAATCTGCGGTGTAAAATGGGTATCCGTATTCCCGCCCAATCCCCGGCGTTTCGGTGTGCAGAACCTTTCTGCCATCATCGTGCTGTCGGAGATCGAAAAAGGCTTCCCTGTGTGCGTGATGGATGGCACACTGTGCTCGAATATGCGCGTTGCCGCCATGGGTGCTACCGCCGCTGAGGCCCTGGCCCGTAAGGATGCCGAATCCATCGGCTTTATCGGGGCAGGGGAGCAGGCGAAAATGCATCTTTTGGGCATGAAGGCTGTCCGACCCACTCTGAAGGTGTGCAAGGTCGCTGCTGTTTCCGAGGAAGAAGAGGAGGCATTTATCCGCGATCTGTCTAAATTGCTGCCGGATATGACCTTTGTTAGCTGCAAAACCGTGCTGAAGGATGCCATTACCGATTCCGATATTATCGTCACTGCCACCAGTGCCCAGGCACCGTTACTGAAGGCAGAATGGATCAAAAAAGGTGCGTTCTACAGCCATATCGGTGGCTGGGAGGACGAATATGCGGTCGTTAAAAAGGCGGATAAGATCGTATGTGACGACTGGGAAACCGTCAAGCACCGCACCCAGACCGTATCCCGCTGCTACACGGACGGTGTTATCCGCGATGCCGACATTTATGGCAACCTGATCGACATTCTCTCCGGAGAAAAGCCGGGACGTGAAAATGACGATGAGTTTATTTACTTCGATGCTGTCGGCTTGTCCTATGTGGATGTATCCATTGCCTACGCAATGTACCGCAAAGCCAAAGAAGCCAATGTAGGCCACTGGGCTTACCTGCAGGAGAAGATGATCTTCGAAAAGGACCTTGCCGGCAAAGTAAAGTTCTGACAAATAAACAGCCCAAAAGAAAGAGCAAATCTGCCATATAAGCGGATTTGCTCTTTCTGTATAAAGATCCGGCATAAAGTAGCCGAGATCAGCATGACAAGGGGGTTCTTCTGCAGTAAATGTGGTTTTTGTCACAATATGTGGGGCTCAGCCGTGACGAATTCACCGCTTTGATACAGTCTGCAAGCCTCACGCAAAAACGTATGGAGTGCGGGCGTGACCGGCTTCCAATGGGGCACAGCCATGCCGATCGTCCTGAAGTAGTCTTTGTCAAAGTGGCGGTAGGTAATGGTCTTATCAGTCTTTGCCACCATTTCGCCCACAATACCCAGGCCCATGCCCATCCGGACAAAGCCCAATAACCCATTGTCTGTTTTCACGGAAAAGCCGCTTTTGGGCACACCCGATTGGTTGTACAGCAGTTCTTTCAGGGTTCCGTATGCGTGCTCCGGTTTAATAAGAGAGGGATACTGGGTCAGATCCTCGGGAGAGACCTTTTCAAGGCTACTTAAGGGATGTCCTTCCGGCATGACCACTACGATGGGATCCCGATACAGCGGGATAAAGTGAAAAGCCTCCGGCACGGAAGAGGACAGAAAGCCCACATCGATCTCATTGTTTCGCATCATCTGCAGTTGCTCCTCTGCATTGCCCTCAAATATTTGAAATTCCAGTCCGGGGCAGCTATCCCCCAAAGACTGCAGCAGCTTGGGGATCCAGCTAGTTAAAACACTGAGATAACCGCCGATCCGGATGGTTCCCACAATGGAGCCCTTGATCTGTGCCACTGTCTGATCCAGCACGCCCTGCATTTCCAGCACAGAAAGGCAAAGGGGGTACAGACGAAGGGCTTCGTCCGTTGCTGTGATGCCTTTTCTCCCTCGCTCCAGCAGCCGAATGCCCCATTCTTCTTCCAGCGAGCGAAGCATCCTGCTGATTCCCGGCTGTGTATAGCCGAGCACTTCCGCCGCAGCCGTAATACTGCCCCGGTTTATCGTCTCCACCAATGCTTTGTATTGCTTCAAATTGTCCATCCAACCACCCTAACATTTTGTTATGGATAACATAAAGAATTCGCAGTTGCAAAACCATTTTTGATAGTATATCATAGGCATATATCGGAATGCAAGTCCGAAATATCCAGTAGTTCTAGCGGATTTGCTGGGTTGTTTTATCAAAACAAATCATTATGAATCGGGAAGGATGATCGAAATGAAGGAAAAAATCTGTATGGTCGGTGCCGGTAATGGCGGCTTTGCTGTCGGTGCGGATCTGGCGCTTGCCGGTTACCGCGTTACCATTTATGAAGATGAAGCCTTTGCCGGCGGTCTGAAGGAATTGTTTGAAACAAAGACGATCACGCTTACCGGCGCATCCAGAAACGGCGATGCAAAGATCTACAAGGTCACGACCGATCTGCAGGACGCCGTGAGCGATGTGGATGTCATTATCTGCAGTATGCCCGCCTTCGCCCAGGAGCTCACCGCACGGAAGCTCACCAAGGTCGTAAAGCCTGGTCAGATCGTCTTCCTTTGCCCCGGTGCCACCGGTGGTGCCCTCGTCTACGGCAGGGTATTTCACGAAGCAGGTATCAAGGATGTCCGCATTTGCGAAGTGCAGACCCTTCCTTACTCCACCCGGAAGGCGGGTCCCACCGCCAGCCATACAAAGATTTTGGTCAAGTCCCTCTATTTTGCCGCCTTCCCTGCAAAGGACACCGACAGCTGTTATGAGGTGATCAAGCCCATGTTCCCGGCCCTGACCAAGGTGCAGAACGTCATGGAAACCATGCTCAATAACGGCAATATCGTAAGCCATGCACCCATTATGGTGCTCAATGCCGGTCGCATCGGCCCGGACAACACCACCTATCTGCACTACAAAGACGGCATCAATCCCGAGGTCAGCTATGTACTCGATGCCATCAATGAAGAATGTATGCAGCTTTGCAGAGCCTTTGGTTTAAAAGAAACCACCAATGCTGACCGCCACTTCATTACCGGCTATACAGATGCCCTTGGAAAGACCTCCTATGAATCCTACCACTCAAGCTATTCCTTTATGCTGGCGAAGGGTCCTACCACGCTGAATTATCGGTATCTGACCGAGGATGCCCCTTATTCCATGGTTCCCCTCTCCTCCCTGGCGGCACAGCTGGGGCTGAAGACCCCCTTGATGGATGCCGTTGCCAATCTGGGCGGCGCTTTGATGCAGACAAATTATTGGGAATCCGGTCGGACTGTAGAGGATCTTGGTCTTGCAGGTATGACACTGGAAGAAATGAAAGACTTCCTGGAAAACGGCTACAAGGACTAAACTGCGTCAGGAACAAATAAGCGTGCGCTGTCTCAAAGCAAATGCGATGAGACAGCGCCATTTTTTCTTGCAATTCCGTTTACAGTATGATAAATTATTCTTAGCGTTTTATCTTGCGCACAGTTTCAAAAACAAGAAAAGGAAACGGCTTATATGGATTCGATTTTACAATTCTGGGAGCAGATGACTGCCTCCCCGTTGCTGTTTATCGCCGTAACGCTGACCATGGGCGTGATCCTGGTAAACGGCTGGACCGATGCCCCCAATGCCATCGCCACCTGCGTGGTGACCCGGTGTATGTCCCCCAGAGCGGCGGTGCTTATGGCGGCACTGTTCAATTTCCTGGGTGTATTTGTTATGACCATGATCAACGCCACTGTCGCCGAGACCATTACGAAAATGGTGGACTTCGGTGCGGATTCCAATCAGGCTATCATCGCCTTAAGTGCGGCGTTGTTTGCTATCGTCCTTTGGGCGACCCTCGCCTGGGTATTCGGCATTCCCACCAGTGAGAGCCACGCTCTGATCGCTGGTCTCACCGGCAGTGCTATTGCCCTGCACAGCAGCCTGGATGGTGTCAACGGTGCCGAATGGGTCAAGGTGGTCTACGGCATCGGCATTTCCGTTGCCCTTGGCTTCGGCCTGGGCTGGGGTGTTTGCAAGCTGGTGACCGTTCTCTTCCGAAAAGCCAACCGGCCTAAGACAGAGCCCTTCTTCCGTGGCGCTCAGATCGTGGGTGCGGCCTCCATGGCCTTTATGCACGGCGCTCAGGACGGTCAGAAATTCATGGGCGTGATCCTGCTGTGTGTCTCCATGGCAAACGGCGGTGGTCAGTCCGATTTTCACATTCCCATTTGGCTTATGGTCATCTGCTCTCTGGTCATGGCGGCAGGTACTGCCATGGGCGGTAAGAAGATCATCAAATCCGTGGGTATGGACATGGTAAAGCTGGAAAAATACCAGGGCTTCTCTGCGGATATTGCGGCAGCGATCTCTTTGCTGTTCTGCTCCGTGTTCAGCCTCCCCGTATCTACCACCCACGCCAAGACCACTTCCATTATGGGCGTAGGCGCTGTAAAGCGGGTATCCGCCATTAACTTCGGTGTTGTGAAGGAAATGGTACTGACCTGGGTCTTGACCTTCCCCGGCTGCGGCTTGGTGGGCTTTTTGATGACGAAACTGTTTATGCTGATATTTGCTTAAGAAAGGAACTTAAAAATGGCTAAAGGCGATAAATTTTATTTTGAAAACTTTATGGCAAGCACCGCTTGCTCCAAGGAGGCCGCGGCCTATCTGGTAAGCTGCCTGGAAAACTACGATCCCGAAAACATTGAGCAGATGCTCACCCAAATGCATGAGATCGAGCACAATGCCGATACCAAGAAGCACGAGATGAGCGCGGCACTGGCCAAGGCCTTCGTTACCCCCGTTGACCGGGAGGACCTGGATATGCTCAGCCGCCAGTTGGACGATGTGACCGACGAGATCGAAGAAGTCCTTCAGAAATTCTATGTAAACAATATCCAGGCCGTAGAGCCTGCCGCCGTGGAGTTTGCCAAAAAGATCGTGCTGTCCTGCTCCCTTCTGTGCGAGCTGATGGCAGAGTTTGAAAACTTCAAGCGCTCCAAGAACATTAAGCCCCTGATCATCAAGATCAACGATGTGGAGGAGGAGTGCGACAAGCTGTATCTGACCTCCATGCGTAAACTAACCAAGGACACTACCGATCCGGTGCGTATCATTGCATGGCGGGATATTTACCGCTGCCTGGAAGCCTGCGCCGATGCCTGCGAGCATGTCAGCGAATGCGTAGGCTCCGTGATCATGAAAAACACCTGATCATTTTCTAATATCGGCAAGGTAAGCTTTGATGCTCTTGCCGATTTTTCTTTTGAAGGCGGTTCTGAAATACCCCACATCGGAGTAGCCGCACCGGGCGGCGATTTCCTTTTGGGAAAAATAGTCCGTTTCCAAAAGGGATTTTGCGTACTGGATCCGCAGGGTATCCAGGTATTCCTTGGGTGAGGTGCCGTAGAGTCTGTGAAATTCCCGGCGGAAGTATGCCGGAGAAACGCAAGCCTGCTTTGCCAAATCCTCAATGGAAAGCCGAGGATCCCAAAACCGCTGGCGCATAGCTTCTGCAGCTTCCATCACCCGGTTGTCCTTGGGATCAGCGGCGAAGCCCACGTCCCGGGTCAGCTCCGCCAGGATCTCATAGACCACGGCGGTGATCCGGTAGGTACTGCCCGTTTCATTTTCCGTTTTCAGCTGCAGAGCCTTTTCGAATAACCGCCGATATTTTTCCGGGTCAGGTAGAGAAAACA
This sequence comes from Oscillospiraceae bacterium, assembly GCA_015068135.1. GTDB lineage: Bacteria > Bacillota > Clostridia > Oscillospirales > Oscillospiraceae > Faecousia. Next base: position 9,844 of record SVLB01000007.1, read on the forward strand.
CCCGGATATCCTCCAGGGCATAGTTCAGCAGGTGAAAATGGATCACCAGAATATCCTCTTCCAGGTTTATGCGCTCATAGGCGACCCCTGCTGGGACAAGGCAAACACTGCCCGGGGCAAAGGTCACGGTTTTGTCCTTATAGATATACTTTCCCGGGGTCTTCAGCCGTAAGGACAGGGCAGAAAAGGGGCGTTGTGGTACCGCTCTGCGCTCCTGTTTTTGATGGTAACGCAGTACATCGGTCACAACGATGGCAAGCTTATCAGGAAGCATTTCATCACCTCGAAAATATCGTACCCCTTTTTGTAGCGAAAATCAAGTGTTTTGTAGCGAAATTATGCTTGTTTCATATCGAAATTCCTATATAATGAAAATATCATCAGGCAAGCTCTAAAAACTGCTTTTTGATGATTTGGGCAGCAGATTTTGTTCCAAATTAACTTTCGAAAAGTCCGGAATACTTTGTGTATTGTGGGCTTTTCGAAAGGAGAAGTTGGGGCAAAAGATGCGCCCAAATCGCAAAAGGGTAGTTTTTAGAGGTGCCCATTATATGGAGGTGTCATCACTGTGAGTGAACGTCAGAGAATACTGGAACAGTTTGAACTGCAAAAAGAATTTCTTCAGGAAACTGTTCAGCCCAATATCGAAAAATACCGCAAGGGTGACGGTGTGGTGACCGTCTGCGACGAAACCGGAAAGCCCCTTGCCAATGCTAAGGTCCGGGTACGGCAGACCTCTCATGCCTTCCGCTTTGGCGCAAATCTTTTCATGCTGGACGAGATGGAGACCGAGGAAAAGAACGCCCTGTACAAAAAGTATTTTGCCGAGACCTTCAACATGGCGACCCTTCCCTTCTATTGGAACGGCAACGAGCCCGAGGAAGGAAAGACCCGATATGCCGTAGGCAGTCCCCGGCTGTACCGCCGGCCTCCCACGGATCTTTGCATCGACTTCTGCCAGGCCCATAATATCGAGCCCCGGGAGCACGGCCTTGCCTATGAGCAGTGGACCCCTGAGTGGCTCTGGGGAAAGGATATCCCCACAGTAAAGGCCGCCCTGGAAAAGCGGTTTGCCGAGATCGCGGAGCGGTATGCTGACAAGATCCCCACCATTGAGGTCACCAACGAAATGCACTGGATCCAGGGAAAAACCCCCTTCTACGATGACCCGGAATATGTGTCCTGGTGCTTTAAGCTGGCAGAAAAGTATTTCCCCAACAACAAGCTGGTGGTCAACGAGACCTCCCGTCACTGCTGGGACAAATGTGGCCGCCCCACAGACAGCTACTACAGCTACATCGAAAACGCCATGCTCAAGGGTGCCCGGATCGATGCCATCGGTATGCAGTACCATGGCTTCTTCAAACGGGAGAACGAGTATGAAAAGACCCGGAAGCGCTACGATCCCCAGCAGGTCTATAAGCGCATGAATCTGTACGCCCAGCTTGGCAAGCCCCTGCAGATCACCGAGGTCACCTTCCCCGCTTATTCCTGGGAGGAAGAGGACGAGCAGATCCAGGCCGCACTGCTTGAGAATATGTACACTATTTGGTTCTCCCACCCTGCCATGGAGCAGATCGTCTACTGGAACCTGGTAGACGGCTATGCCCATCTATGGCGTGTGGATGAGCAGACCCTGCGAAAGTCCCTGGGCAATATGACCCTGGGCGAGAATTATTACCACGGCGGTCTGTTCCGTCACGACTTTACCCCCAAGCCCGCTTACTATAAGCTCAAGGAGCTTTTGGAGAAGACCTGGCATACGGACCTGACCCTGACCACCGACGAAAACGGTCAGATCCACTTCCGTGGCTTCTACGGCGATTATGCCCTGGAGCCGGAGACCGGCAAAACCGCCACCTTCCGTCTGTCCACCAAGGAAAACAATCAGGTAACGGTCACTGTATAACCCATAAACAAAAGCTGTCATCCCGAGAGGAATGACAGCTTTTGTTGTTTCAATGATGGTAACTTTAGCGGTTATGTAACAAGAGCGATCCACATGGGAATGGTAGCCAGGCACAGAATATTGGTGACCAGCACGTATCTTGCGCCCATGCTACAATCCTCACCTACCAAAGAAGGGAAGACGATGGTATTCAGGCCGCAGGACATACTGCCCATGATCACCGCAGACGGATACACCGCATCGGTGATCAAGCCGCAGATACGCAAAAGGTAGCACAGCCCCCAAAGAATCGCCGGAATCACTACAAGCCGCATGGCAGAAAACAGCCAGGTCCTTACATCGGGAATCAGCGCCTTCCAGGGCATGGCGGCTACTACCAGGCCGGTCAGAAGCATGCTCAAAGGTCCGGTACAGCCCGATGCTGCGTTCAAGGCGTTCTGCAGAAAGTCCGGAACGGGGATCTCAAGAACGCCGAAGAGTAAGCCCACAAAGATGGCAATGGTCATGGGGTTCAGAGTCTTCTTCCAAAGGCTTCCCTTGTTGTTCAGAAGAGCGAAGCCGAAGGAGTAGGTGTAGAAGCTGAAGGGGATGCAGAAAAGGATCATATCCGTCAAAGCCTGGGGACCCAAAACTGCCTCCACCAGAACATACCCCAAATAGGCATAATTGGAAATGGTAAAGGAATAGCGGTACACATTGCGGGTGTAGGGCTCCTTGGTAAACAGCTTGGAAACGAACCAGGAAAAGGCTACCAAAAACAGCAGCATTCCCAAAGAAATGAGAAGTGTTGGAAAATTGGTCTTGAAATACTCCGGGGTGCAGCGACTGGAAAAACTCAAAAAGACCTTGCTGGGCAAAAACACATTGGCCAGGAGCATGGACAAAAGGCTGCTCTTTTCCATGGGAACTTTTTTAAGCTTGCCCAAAAGAAATCCGCAGAGGATAAACATAAATAACAGCGCAAGCTGTAATACTGTAGCCAGCACGAAATGCGCCCCCTATATTTTTGATCTTTGTAGAGTATACCACCAAAAATTCCCATTGTAAATACCGAAAAGAAACCGTCTATTACGTACCCAAATGAGACGGTTTCTCTTTTTGACGGTTACGGTCAGATCAATGATGGTGGTGATGGCATGGGTGGCTGTGGCGGATGGGCTGGCAGGTGGGGGCGGTGCAGGGCTCGTTTTCCTTTTCCAGCTCCAGGGTCACATGGACGATGTCCATATGGGACAGCAGGTGGCGGATCTGCTCCTTCAGGTCATGAGGGTCCCGGTTGGTGACCACGTGCATGGTGGCGCAGTTGGCAAGGCCGTCAAAGCTCCAAAGGTGGATATGGTGGACGTCCAAAACCCCGTCCAGCTCCATCACTGCCCCCCGAACTCTGTCCACGGGGGTATTTTTTGGAGTGCAGAGCAAGAACAGACCGCCTACCCGGATCAGACTCCTGATAGCGTGGTAGCCGATATACAGGGCTGTAGCCATGGACAAAATGGGGTCGAGCACCGCAAGGTCCGTAAAGCCCATGACCAGGGCGCCCACCAGTACCACCGCCCAGCCCAGCACATCCTCCAGCATATGCAGGCTTACGGTCTGCTGGTTCATGGAATTGCCCTTGTGGGTCACGAAGGCGGCAGCGGCATTCACCAAAATACCGATGACCGCAAAGAGGATCATGCCGTCATAACGGATGGGGACGGGGTGCAAAAGCCGCTGTATCGCCCCGGCGATCACCGCAACGGAGCCCACCAGCAAAATGCAGGTGGTGATCAGCGCGCCCAGCACCGAATACCGGGCATAGCCGAAGGTATGTCCCGCATCCGGGGGTCGTTGACTCTTTTTCTCCAGGCCGTAGGCAAGGCCCAGGCTCATGGCGTCCCCCAGGTCGTGCAGGGCATCGGATAGGATGGCCACACTGCCCACCCAAAGACCGCCGACAAATTCCAAAACAGAAAAGAACAGATTCAGCACAAAGGCAACCAAAATATTCCGTTGGGATTGCATAAGAAGCCTCCTTGTGATACAATATATTTATAACAGAACAGTTTGTTCGGTATTATTCTACCCCCAAAGGGGCATCTATGGCAATATATGATTTTTCGCCTTTGTATGTTACGGAACAAAAGGAGGCATTTGTATGGACAGAAGACAGAAAAAAACCCGAAACGCGATCTTTCGCAGCTTTATTGACCTGCTGTCGGAGCGGAACTTTCAGGCCATTACTGTGGAGCAGATCATTGCCGGGGCCGATGTAGGCCGGGCGACCTTTTATGCCCATTTTGAGACCAAGGATGCTCTGCTGCGGGCATTGAGTCAGGAGCTGTTTGACCATGTTGCCCAGGCCGGGGCGGAGGCCGGTCAGCTCTTTTCCTGTCAGGCACCGGATTCGCCCTTTTTGCACCTGGTCCAGCACTTGCAGAAAAATGACAATCAGATCCTGCGCCTGCTCTCCGGGCAGAATGAGCCGCTGTTTGCCCAAAGCTTCCGGGAGGGGCTGAAGCGGCTGGTCAGAAGTCAGCTTCCCCTGTTTGCCCATCGGAAGGATCCCAGGCTTCCGGAGGAATTTTGGGTGGAGCATATTGCATCGGTATTTGTGGATACGGTGCGCTGGTGGACGGATACGGGAAGAAAGGAGTCCCCGGAAACGGTCACGGAGTATTTTATGCTGTCAGTATAGCGCAAAAGCTTTGACAAAGGATGCAAAGTGGAGTATGATAAACCTATCAAATATCCTATTGGGATCAGGAGGAAAAGTCTTATGATGCAGAAAATCGACGAGATCTTCAAAACCTGGGTGGACCATCCCGGTGCCGGTGGTCAGCTGCTGGTGACCCACAAGGGTAAGGTCATTATTGACAGATGCTACGGCTATGCCGATATTGAACACAAGGTCCCCATTACCCAGGATTCTGTGTTCCATGTTGCGTCTATCTCCAAGCAGTTTACTGCCATGGCCATTGCCATGCTCCATGAGCAGGGGAAAATCAATATCGATGACGATGTGCGGACATACATTCCCGATTTGATTGGCTTTGAGGACCCGGTGACCGTTCGTCAGCTGGTAAACCATCTGACCGGCTTCCGCTGCCATTACGGCCTTTTGTATCTGGCCGGACGTTCTGCCCACGACTGTGTATTGCAGGATGATCTGCGCCGGCTGATCGCCCGGCAGAAGAAGCTGAACTTCACCCCCGGTGAGCAGTTCATGTACTCCAATCCCAACTATGTGCTCATGGCTACCATCGTCGAGCGTGTCAGCGGCATGCCCTTCCCCCAGTGGGCCAAGGAGCATTTGTTCGAGCCCCTTGGTATGCAGGATACCTTTGTTAAGGACCATTATTTGACCCTGATCCCCAACCGGGCCCGGGGCTACCATGACGACGGCTATCAGTACACCAATGCCATGATGAGCATCAATATGTATGGCTCCACCGGTGTTTGCAGTACCTGCCGGGATCTGACCAAATTCATGCAGCAGTATCAGAATCCCACCCTCATTACCCGCAAGACCCTGGAGGAGATCATGCTCACCGTTCCTCAGGTCCAAAAGGGTACTACCATCTATGCCGGCGGCCTGCGGATCCAGGACCTGCAGGGTCACCGGACCATCCACCACGGCGGTGTCAATGCCGGCTACCGCAGCTTCGGCATCCTCTTCCCCGATGACGATCTGATCGTCACCATCTTTGCCAATACGGACAATCTTCCTGTGGAGACACTGGGCCGGGATGTGGCCCGGGTGGTTCTGGGGATGCCCCCCAGAAAGCCCTACAGCGTGGAGGAATACCGCACGGAAACCGTGGACTGGGATGCCATTCCCGGCTTCTACTACTGCGACAAAAACGGTGACCATTTCAACATTACCGTCAAAGACGGCGTGGTTTACCACGGCAATGTTCCCCTGGAGCATTTGGGTGGCAATGTGTTTAAGCAGGGCAGACTGAATCTGTGGTTCTGCTTCGGTGAGGACACCGTCTGCCGGGAGCAGGGCAGTGTGATGCACCTGCGTAAGTTTGAGGACAAGCTGGATCCGGCACTGGCCCGGGAGTGCGTGGGTACTTACTACAACGATGAGTGCCAGGGCATTTGGACTGTGGAATACGAGGACGGCAAGCTGTGGTGGTGCCACCTGCGCCACGGAAAGCAGCAGATGCACTGGCTGGAAGGGGACAAGTTCTTTGTGGGTATGCGTACCATCACCTTCCTCCGGGATGAGAACGGCAAGGTAAACGCCTTCAGCCATACCAACGCCCTGATCTGGGACTTCCGCTTCCAAAAAATGAATTAAAGCAAAACGGATCAATCATTCGCAGGGGCGACTATTCGTCGCCCGCGGGCGGTCAATTAAATATATCCGAGATTTTAGGGGCTGTTGCAGTGTTTTGCAACAGCCCCTTTTTTTAGTTATTGAGATATTCAGATAATAAGACATTAGATACAAGGTAGATACAATATCGCAATATCCTAATATCTGATATCTTACAGTTTGTATCTTGTATCTTCAAAGGGCTGGCATTTGTCATATCCTCCAAAAATGCGACAGGTTTTGTACATTATTCCCAAAACATACGAGAAAAATTTCCCAGCAGAGCGGTTTGTCTTGACAAAGGCGTAAAAAATCAGTACTATCATACTGTGTAACTGGAAACGTTTCAAACAGATATGGACAAATGTCCACGGAACCGGTTTCCTGTCCGCCGCATAGATTGCTTTATTCGGCGGAGATGTTTTGGAAAGGAGTTTTTCCTATGCGAAGCAGTGGTATTTTAATGCACATTACTTCTCTGCCCGGACCCTATGGGGTAGGTACTATGGGCAAGGAGGCTTACGCATTTGTTGATTTTTTGAAAAAGGCAGGGCAGACCCGTTGGCAGATCCTGCCCCTGGCCCCCACGGGCTACGGGGATTCTCCCTATCAGTCCTGCTCCACCTTTGCGGGCAACCATTACCTCATCGACCTGGACCGGCTGGTAGAGGCCGGGCTTCTGAAAACTGAGGAGCTGACTTCCATCCAGTGGAATCAGACCGAGGACCGGGTGGATTACGGTATGCTCTACAATCACCGGCTGGATGTCCTGCGCCTTGCTTATTCCCGGTTTACCGGCTCTGAGGCTTTTGACAGCTTCTGCCGGGAGAACAGTATGTGGCTGCCGGACTTTGCCCTGTTTATGGCCCTGAAGGATCAGACCGGCGGCAAGCCCTGGTACCAGTGGGAGGATGGCTTGAAGCACCGTCAGCCCGATGCGGTGTGGCAGGCAAGACAGAACCTGAAGGATCAGATCCGGTTCTACAGCTTTGTCCAGTATCTGTTCTTCAGCCAGTGGAAGGCCCTGACGGACTATGCCCACGAAAAGGGCATTCAGATCATCGGAGATGTGCCCATCTACGTGCCTTTGGATTCTGTGGAGGTTTGGTCCAGCCCGGAGCTGTTCCAGCTGGATGAGACATTGACACCCGTTGCCGTTGCCGGCTGTCCCCCCGATGCCTTTTCTGAGGACGGCCAGCTTTGGGGCAATCCTCTGTATCGCTGGGAAGATCACGCCGCTGACGGCTACGGCTGGTGGATCCGCCGGTTGGGCGCCGCCGCCAAGCTGTACGATGTGGTGCGCATCGACCATTTCCGGGGCTTTGAAGCCTACTGGTCCGTCCCCTACGGAGAGGCCACTGCCAAGAACGGCAAATGGGTCAAGGGCCCGGATATGGACTTTATCAACGCCATCAAGAAGGGGCTGCCCGGTATCGAAATGATCGCGGAGGACCTGGGCTATCTGACCCAGGAGGTTTTGGACCTGCGGGACGGCTCCGGCTACCCCGGTATGAAGGTTTTGGAATTTGCCTTTGACTCCAAGGAGCCTTCCGACTATCTGCCCCATACCTACACCGCAAATACCGTCTGCTACACCGGCACCCATGACAATATGACCATGCGCCAGTGGTTTGAGACCGCTGAGCCGGAGGCAGTTGCCTACGCGACTGACTATATGCGCCTTTCCAAGGAGGAGGGCCTGGTTTGGGGCGTGATCCGTACCGCCATGGCCAGCGTTTCCGATATGTGCATCGTGCAGCTGCAGGACTATCTGGACCTGGGCGGCGAGGCCCGGATGAATTTCCCCGGAACCCAGACCAGTGCCAACTGGACCTGGCGTGTCAGCGCCGGTTACAATACCGATGAGCTGGCAAAGAAGATCCTGGCATTGACCCGGCTGTATGGCCGTATCTGAGCCGAAAGATTGGAGAATGAATATGTATAATTGTTTGAATATCCTGAAGTGGACGGAAGCCAAGCTGAAGTACACCTATGACGTATCTTTGAAGGAGGCTTCTGCCCAGGAACTGCATGAGGCATTGGGCGAGGCTGTAATGATGGCCATTTCCGATAACTGGAATCAGTCCAAGCATACCCGTATGCATCAGAGAAAGGCCTACTATATTTCCGCTGAGTACCTGATCGGCCGTTTGGTCTATTCCAATATGTACAATTTGGGCATTTTGGACGAGCTGAAGCAACTGTTTGCCGAGCAGGGTGTGGACCTGGCGATCCTGGAGGATATTGAGGATGCCGCCCTGGGTAACGGCGGCCTGGGCAGACTGGCTGCCTGCTTCCTGGACAGTGCCGCTTCCACCAATATCCCGCTGTCCGGCTACGGTCTGCGGTACAAGTTTGGTCTGTTCAAGCAGAGCTTCGATGAGAACGGCTCTCAGAAGGAGAATGCCGACGACTGGTCCAAGTATGGCGATCCCTGGTCCTACCGCCGGTATAACCATACCGTAAAGGTGAGCTTCCCGGATCATACGGTGCTGGCGGTGCCTTACGATGTGCCCGTTATCGGCTACGGCACGCCCAATATCGGTACTCTCCGGCTGTGGCAGTGCGAAGCCGAGGAGGAGCTGGACTTCAACGCCTTTAACGATCAGGATTATTTGCGCGCCCTGACCCAGAAGAACAAGGCTGAGGATATTACCCGTGTGCTGTATCCCAACGACTCCACCTGGGAGGGCAAGCGTCTGCGTATCAAGCAGCAGTATGTGCTGTCCTCTGCCTCTTTGCAGGATATGCTCCGGGTGTATAAGTCCGCCCACGGCACCGATCTGACCCATTTTGCGGAGTTCTACGCGGTACAGCTGAACGATACCCACCCTGCCATGTCCATTCCGGAGCTGATCCGTCTGCTCATGAAGGAGGGCATGGACTTTGACAGCGCCTTCGCCATTGCCCAGAAGACCTTCTCCTACACCAACCACACGGTCATGGGTGAGGCCCTGGAGAAGTGGCCTTTGGATCTGCTCAGCTCTGTGGTGCCGGAGATCGTGGATATCATCCGCCGCATCGATGCCAAGCTGAAATCCGAGCATCCCAACCTGTTCATTATCCGGGACAACACTGCCCATATGGCAAACCTGAGTGTCTATGTGGGCAGCTACGTCAACGGCGTTGCGGAGATCCACTCTCAGATCCTGAAGGACGACTGCTTCAAGGAGTGGTATGCCGCCTTCCCCGAGCGGTTCCAGAACAAGACCAACGGTGTGACCCCCCGTCGCTGGATGGGTCTTTGCAACCCTGAGCTGACCCAGATGATCAAGTACCGCATCGGCGGCGACTTCTTGAGAGACCTGGATAAGCTTTCCAAGCTCAAGCCCATGATTGATGACGACATGGTCCGCCAGTTCAACGCCATCAAGCGCACCAAGAAGGAACAGCTGTGCAAGCTGGTGGCAGAGCGCGAGGGTGTGAAGCTGAATCCCGACTTCGTATTCGATGTGCAGGTGAAGCGTCTGCATGAGTACAAACGGCAGCTTTTGAATGCCCTGTCCATTGTGGATATCTACTTCCGCCTGAAGGAGGGCGCTTTGCCCGACTTCCAGCCCACCGTATATCTGTTCGGTGCCAAGTCCGCTCCCGGCTACGCAAGAGCCAAGGCCATTATCCGCTATATCAACCGCATTGCCAAGATGATCAACAACGATCCTGCGGTGTCCGATAAGCTGAAGGTGGTCTTTGTACAGAACTATAACTGCTCCTACGCCGAGTATATCATTCCTGCCGCAGATATCTCCGAGCAGATCAGCCCCGCAGGTACCGAGGCCTCCGGCACCGGTAATATGAAGCTGATGCTCAACGGCGCGGTGACCTTGGGTACTCTGGACGGCGCCAATGTGGAAATCGTCAAGGAGGCAGGCACAGAGAATAACTATATCTTTGGTGCTACCGTGGATACCATCAATAACGCCAAGGCCACCTATAATCCCCGTTGGATCTACGACCATAATCCCCGGCTCCACCGCGCGGTGGATACCCTGGTGGACGGTACCGTACCCACCGATGACGATCAGAGGGAGCTGTACCATGCCATTTTGGACGGCACTTCCTGGCATCAGGCTGACCACTACTTCCTGATGATGGACTATGAGTCCTATGTGGACGCCAAGCTCCAGGCCAACCGGGATTACGCCGACCGCCTGGCCTTCGGCAGAAAGTGTCTGCTGAACGTTGCCAGCGGCGCCAAGTTCTCCTCCGACCGGACCATCCGGCAGTACGCAGAGGAGATCTGGCACGTGAAACCCACACAATTCTAAGATACAAGATATAAGATACAAGATATAAGATATTAGAGATATTGAGATAGTAAGATAGTAAGATATCTTCAGTATCTTCAATATCTTCAATATCTAAAAAACGCTGTCATTCCACTTCGTTCTAATCGGAATGACAGCGTTTTTATATCTTATATCTTATCTTAATGTTTCTTACACTTTGATACTCGGTACCAGCTTGCGAATGGTGGGCAGCATACCGATCTTATCGGGAGTATGGGGAGGCAGCTGCCAGAAATCGTGGGCGCAGTAGGTGTTTCCCTCGATGATCACGGGACCGGTGGGGGTGATGGCCACATCCCAGCCCACATAGCGGATCTGGGGCACGATATGGGCCGCATCCAGGCACATCTGCACAGCCTCCTTCACATAAGGCACGGTAAAGCCCTGGATGGGGACCTTGGAATTGGGATGCTCCGTGTAAATGATGCCCTGGACCGTGTCACCGGAGTGGGCAGGATACTTGATCTTGCCGGTTTCGATATCCACGGGGGAGAACATGCAGTTATTGTCGATGATGCTGCCGTTCATGCCGAACTTCTGCACCACATACAGACAGTTGGATTTGCCGGTGTCGTCCAGCAGGGTGATGATCCGCATGGAGCTGACCGCGTTGCTGTAGACTGCGGCAATATCGGGATGGTTGACGATCACATCCTCGATGGTATAAAAGTCCTTTTCCTTCAGGTAGCTGTACAGGGCATCCAGGTCGGCAAAATCCTTGCAGTTCAGCCGCTCGCAGCCAAAACCGCAGGTCTTGTCCCGCAACTTACAGAAGATCTGCTCCTTGCCTGCCACAAAGGCGGCTACATCCTCCTTAGTGGAGGCGCTCAGATCCAGGAAGGATCTGCCGGTGTACTTGCCGAAGGCACTGTAGAACTCGTCTTTGTTGTCAAACAGATGGCAGTAGTCCAGGTCGTTCAGGCGCATATTCAGCTTCTTGCTGATGAACCGGGTGACGAAGGTCTTCCGCTCCTTGGCCTTCAGATTATAGAAGGCGAAGATCAGATAGTCGTAATAGCCGGAGCGGTAGCGCAGGGTACACCAGGCCATATCAAAGAAAATAGCCAGCTTGCTCTTGCCGGAACGCTGGTGGACGGTCTTGATGGTTTCGCTCAGCTTTTTGAAGCTGGCGTTTTTCAGAACTCTGCGAAGATAACCTTTTTCAGCCATGATAGGTCTCCTTTATTCGTAAACTCTGGGAACACGCTTGGAAATATTGCACACGATCTCGTCCACATTGCAATCCAGCAGGTCCGCCATTTGGGTGATGGTCAGGGTGTCGTCCAAAAGGGAAACGGTGTCGCCCCGTTTCACATGGGGGATATCCGTCACATCCACCATCATCTGGTCCATACAGACTCTGCCGATGATGGGAGCATTTTGACCGTGGATGCGCACATGCCCCAGATTGGAGAGCCTGCGGCTGTAGCCGTCGGCAAAGCCCACGGGGAGGGTGGCGATCCGGGTAGGACGTCGGGTGGTGAAGGTGCCGCCGTAGCCGACTTCAGACCCGGCTGGGACCTCCTTGACCAGGGCTACCTGGGTGTACCAGTGCAAAACCTGGCGAAAATCCTCTTTCTCCCACAGCTCCGTATCCACAGGGCAGAGGGCAAAGAGAATATCCCCTGCCCGGACAGCATCCAGCTGTGCCTGGGGGTGGAGCAAAATGGCGGGGGAGTTGGATACATGGCGCATGGGGATGGTGACCCCTCTTTGGGCCAGGGCATCCAAAACACCGTTGTATTGGGAAAGCTGATTGCCCATGGCCTTGCCGTCAGCCTCGTCGGCCTTGGCAAAATGGGTAAAACAGCCTGCGATCTGCAAATTGGGAAGCTGGGCGATCCGACTGATCGCCTCCACAGCCCGGTGATCTGCCGGGAAGCCGATACGGTGCATACCTGTGTCCAGCTTGATGTGGATGGGGTGGCGCACACCGGCCTTTGCCGCCAGGGCGTTAAGCTTTTCGGCGGCCTCCATGGAAAATACCGTGGGGGTCAGCTTATGGGTCAAAACCATGGGAAGCTGATCGTCGCAGGTGTCTCCCAGGATCAAAATGGGATCGGTACAACCCAGGGTGCGCAAAAGGGCACCCTCCTCCCAAATGGCGACCGCATAGTGACGGACACCGCAGGCATGGAGGGTAGGGTAGATCCCGGCAATGCCGTGACCGTAGCCATCCCCCTTCAGCACGGCCATCAACTGACAACCGGGGGCCAGACGGGACTGGACGGCACGGACATTGTGGGAAAGGGCATCCAGGCGGATCACCGCCTGGGTCCTGACAGTCATAGTTCTCAAAATACTGCCTCGAATTACAGAATTTCCTGGAGGGACTTCTTCAGGATGTTCAGGCCGCGCAGAAGCTGGTCATCGGGGATCACCAGGGGAGGCATCAGCTTCAGGACTGCGTTGTCACGGCCCACACGCTCGCAGATCATGCCGTTTTTGAAGCAGGCGGCGATGAGAGGCTTGGTCATATCCCGGTCAAACTTGCTCATATCCAGGCCCCACATCAGACCGATACCACGGTAGCAGATCCGGCTGTCCAGGGGAGCGATCTCGTCCCGCAGGAAGGCCTCTACAATGGCCTCCTTGCGCTTGACTTCGCCCAGAACATTGTCGTTGACCATCTTCTCCAGACCGGCCTTACCGGCGATCAGGGACAGCTGGTTGCCGCGGAAGGTGCCGGTGTGCTGACCGGGCTCCCACTTGTCCAGCTCCGGCTTGAACAGCACCATGGAAAGGGGCATGCCACAGCCGCCGATGGACTTGGAAATGGTGACCATATCGGGAACGATGCCCGCGCGCTCGAAGGAGAAGAAGGTACCGGTACGGCCATTGCCAACCTGGATATCGTCCACGATCAGCAGAATATCGTGGCGGGTACACAGATCACGGAGCTGTACCAGCCAATCGGCGGGGAACACATTGATACCGCCGTCAGCCTGGACGGTCTCCAGGATCACAGCCGCGGGCTTTTCCACGCCGGAGTGATCATCGGTCAGGAGAGTCTCCATATAGGCGATGGTGTCCAGGCCGGGGAACATACCGGGAGCGGGAATATGGGTCACGTTGGGCAGGATCTGACCGGCGCCGTCACGGGAGCAACGGTCGGTGGTCAGGGCCAAAGAGCCCATGGTCATGCCGTGGAAGGCACCCATGAAGGCGAAAATATTCTGACGGCCCTTGTTGATCCGGGCCAGCTTGATGGCGGATTCCACCGCGTTGGTACCGGTGGGGCCGGCAAACTGGATCTTGTAGTTCAGACCGCGGGGCTCCAGGATGTTTTGAATGAAATAGTTCAAAAACTCCTCCTTAACGGGGGTGTACATATCCATGGAGTGCATAATGCCGTCGTTTTGCAGATAGGCGATCATCCGCTCTACCATATAATCCGGGTTGTGACCGTAGTTCAGGGCACCGGCACCGGCGAAAAAGTCCACATATTCCTTGCCCTGATCGTCAAACATCAAAGCACCCTTGGCCTTGACGAAGGTGGTGGGGAAGCTGCGGCAGTAGGAACGAACATTGGACTCGTAGGTTTCAAAAACAGATGTGTTCATAACGACACTTCCTTTGTTCATAAAATATCGCCATAACTATACCATACTACACAAGGAAAATCAAGTGAGGATTTCGTGGAAGAAGATAGTGAGATAATAAGATAATGGGATATTAAGATATTGTGGATACAAGATATCTTTCATATCTCATTATCCCATTATCTTCAATATCTTAGCAAAAAAAGGATGCGCTCCAGCGCATCCTTTTTTATGTGGTTCAGCCTGCGTCCTGAAGGCGGTTCAGGGCGGCGGTCCAGTAGTTGATCATATCCTGGGCGGTGGAGCCTACGAAGCGGCTGTAGTAGCCTTCGTAGTTGTCGTAGGTCAGTGCCGCGCCGTAGAGGAAGTACTTGTCGTCGCCGTTACAGTAGCCTACCGTGAAGGTCTTGTCGAAGGGGGAGGCATCCTCCATGGTGACACTGATGGTATTCCAAAGCTCACCGGGGGCGGTGTAGAAGCCCAAAGTATCGCCAATGGAGAAGGCGTTGATCTCGATATCCTTGGTTGCGCCCAGGTTATACTTGCTCACCACCGCACCGGCATGGTAGACGCTGGTAAAGCCGTACTGAGCCAGCAGGGCCGGACGGTTTTCCTCGGCGGTGTCCCAATAGGTGGTGTTGACCTTCCGGGCATCCTCGATACGGGAGTCCTCCGCGTGGTTAACGGTGGCGGTGTAGGTATAGGTCTCGGTGCGGATGGTGCCGGAGGCCACGGGAGCCAGGCAATCCAGGTTGTTGCCCACCTGGGCAGCCAGGGTGTGACCGTAGTAATTGGCTCTGGCCTGGCTCTTGTAGGGATACAGGGTCGCGTTGTAGGCAAGTCCCTCACCGGAGATCTTGGAGTTGGTATTCTGGTTGCCGGCGGCACCCTGGATGAAGGCTACATGCATACCGGTGAGTTCCTCGGTCTTATCCCGCATGGGTCCTACGAAGTCCGAGGAGAGATTGGGGATGGTGGCGCTGCCGGTCATGGTGGGGTGGGCCCGCCAGTTGCACAGCAGGATATCCGTCTTGGTTTCACGGTCAAACTTCAGAAGGTGCATGGTCGGGTCATTCCTGGTCACATGGTAGAAGGGGGTATCGGAGGGGGCGGAGTTGAAATTATCACCGAAGTAATGCGTCTGACCGTTGGCGTCTGTGTAATAATAATGACGGGTGTGGTTCAGGTCGGTGCCGTTTTGACCGCCGGTGACTTCAAAGCTGCCGGTCTGAACGGTGGCTGGTGCCCGGTCCGCCATGGCAAGACGGGCGGATTTGGCAAAGGCGTATGCCAAAAAGCTCTTGTACCGGTCGATCACGGGAAGACCGGAGTACAGATCCGGGGTGGAGTGGGAGTGGGAGGCGTTGATGTAAATATTCTGCACAGGAACCCCGGTGACGGCGGACATATGAGCCCGGAGTACATCGGTCACTTCCTTCTGCGGCCGCTGGAGGTCGCAGGCGGCGATGAGAATGGTGTTACCCTCCGCGTCGGTGACGGCAGTGGTGGTCACATACAGATCATAGCCTACATACTGATCCACAGCCCGATCTTCGGATCTGCCGAAGCCGCTGAGGGGGACACCCTCGGCAATGGGATTGCCCTCGTAGTGACCCTGTACCTCTTCGGGGGTGATCAGGACCTTGCTGAAGCCCGCGCTGAAGCCGGAGGTAGTACCGCCCAGGGAAACACCGTTTTCCAGGACAAGAAGCTTGCCGTTAAAGGTTTTCAGGGTGAAGCCGGGGTTGGAATAGGAAAGACCCGTAATGGAAACGGGGTTATGGCATACCAGAGGGGCGTTGCCGTCTACGGACAGGTTTACATTGGCACCGGTGCTGAGGTTTACGGTGTTCAGGATGGCACCGTTGCTCAGGTGCAGATCATCTGCCTGGTTGCCGGTGACCTGAGGCGTTCCGGACAGTACGGTGTTCTTGCCCAGAACATACACGCCGCTGCCGCCCTCGCTGGCCTTGCCACCGGTGATGGTGCCGCCGTAAAGCTCCAGAGTGCCGCTTCCTGCCACGTGGATATTACCGCCGGTGGTGGCAGAGGTACCGCCGGTGACGGTGCCGCCGTACATCCGGAAGGTGCCGTTGCCGGTGTGGACCGCGCCGCCCATATTGGCGGTGGTGCCCCGGATGACGCCGTCGTAGAGGTTGAAGGTGGCTCCGTTGAACATGACCAAAGCACCGCCGTTTTTCTCTACCGTAGCGGTGGAGGAGATCTCACCGCCGTACATATTGAACACAGCGGCAGGGTCTGCCTCGTGACCGGTGCCGTCATGGGACACAGCCACAGAACCGCCGTTGGTGACACGGGCACCGGTACCGGTGAGCTTACCGCCGTAAAGATTGGTGGTACTGTTGTAGTAGCAGTACATAACGGTGCCGTGAACTTCACCGGAGGTGATGGTTTGGGTACCGGTGATACCGCCCTCGCAGTCGTCTGTATGGCAGTCGTAAAGGTTCAGGGTGCCGTAATTGCGGATCACACGGCTGGAGCTGGTGAGGGTGTGACCGTTCAGACAGATGGTCACGGTGGTGTTGGGGGCGATCCGCAGGGTCTTGGACCCCAGGTCTACATCCTCGGTCAGATAGTAAGTACCTGCCGGGACGTTATAATAAACACGACCGCCGATGGTGACCTCCTTGAGCATACTGAGGAAGGCGGCGCTGCTCTTGCCCTTGCTGTACCAAAGGCTGTCCTTGGCATGGTGGTAGGAGGCGATATCCCAGGACATCATGGTATGAGAGTAAAGTCCGCTGAGCTTGTCAATGGCCCGGCGCAGGGGAAGGGCCTGGCTGGCATAGATGCTGTCCACCTTTTCGCACATGGTCCTGAAATCGTAGGAAACGGGATTGGTTTCGATCTCGGTGCCGTCCTTCAGGGTGAAGAACACATTGGCGTATACCGGTTCTTCGGCGTAGTTTTCCACATCAAAGTTGCTCAGCAGCAGGGAAAGCTCCTGACCGCCTGTGAGCTTGTCACCGGCAAATGCACGGGTTACGCTCTGGCGGCCCTCCAGCCAAAGGCGGAAGCCGTAGCTGCCGAGGACATTTTTCACCGTTTCAGAACCGGCAAAATGGGCCTTGTAGCCGAAGCCCACATCGCCGGGACGCAGGGACAGCTTGGTGATGCCCAAATAGATCCGGTGGAAGCTGTACTTGCCCTCCTCTTGCAGAGCCAGGTACCGCTGCAGATCGGCGGTCTTCCAGCTGGTGACCACCTGACCGCCTGCGGCGGTGCATTCCAGAGTACCGGCACCGGGGTCGGTGTAATACTGGGTCACGGAGTCCAGGGCGTACAGATCCGCCTTCAGGGTCAGATTTGTGATGTGATGACCGTTTAAGTCAATGGGAACGGATTGGCTAAGGGTAGTAGGCACATGGGAATCGGCCACCATATAGACGGTAGAACCGGTCTTGGCGGCTGCAGCCTCCAGGGCCTCCGCCAAGGTCAGATACTGGCCGGTAACGGTGCCTGCGCTGTTTCGGACGAAGGCTACCTCCGTGCCGGAATTGGCATAGCGGATGCCGGTGGTTATGGTGGGCTGGGTCTCGGTGTTGATAAAGTGGATATTGCCGCCGCAAAGCTCAGCAGTACCACCGGTGATCAATACAGGATGCTCCGCAGTGCCTGCGAGCTTCAGGGTTGCGTTGCTGCCAATGCAGATATTGCCGCCGTAGCCCCACTTTCCACCGCCGGACATCTTGACAGTGCCGTCTGCGATGGTGCCGCCGTAGATATTCAGGATACTGCTGTGCATCACGTTGATGTTGCCACCGGCCTGGGCAACGCCGCCGTATAAGTAGCCGTTATAGATATTGGCGGTACTGGCATAGGTTTCTGAGCCGGTAGAGCCGCCCTGGGCAAACCGGTCCTGGGCGATGGCAAACAGACCGCCATGTTGGCGACCGCTGTGCTCCGGGGCGGTGAAGTTACCGCCGTAAATGTTCAAAGTGGAGGTGGAGTAGGTGTAGCAAATGGGACCGTTGGGGCTGCTGCCGCCGATGATCGTGCCGTAGAAGGCATTGCCATCATAGGAGCAGTCGCAGATGTTCAGCACCGACTGCTGACCCACACCCTTGAACACCCGGTCCCGGGTGGTGGAGAGCGTATAGCCGTTGAGGCAGAGGGTGATGGTCTTGGCCTTGTCCAGGACATAATAATTTATGTCCTCATCTGCGTCGTCGGTGTCAACTCCGGTCATATCGCCGATGATATTGGGGGATTTGGTCAGCTTAATATCGCAGGTCAGATAATAAGCACCGCTTTCCAGCTTACCAAAGTCAAGATCCTCGGAAAGGGGAGTCCAGTCGGTAACGGTACTGCACTGATGGTCACCCACGCCCTCGGCGGCACCGCCGCAGACGCAATGCCCGGCAGCACTGTGGGGGTGGGGAACGTCCTCAGCCTGGGCTGTCAGGCACAGACCCAGGATCATACAGAGGGTGAGCAGGAAAAATAAGATTTTTCGCATAGAGTTCGCCTCCGGATATAATTTTCTGATTTTATTATATCGTATTGGTCGGTAAAATGCAAGAAATCCCTGTGGCTTTTTTAGGAAACTCCATGCCGTTGACACGTTTTGCAAGGAAAAATGATCCTTTTTCCAATGCCCAAAGAAAGGATCTGTGATATAATGCAAGAAAAATACAAAGGAGCAGACTATGCGTACGGAAACTGCGTTGACGAAGGCTTTGTTTTCCCTGCCGGGGCAGACTGCCCGGGAGGTTTCGATCCCCCATACCTGGAATGCCCTGGACGGGCAGGATGGGGGTGCGGATTATTTCCGGGGTGTGGGTACCTACAAGATCTGCCTGCCTGATCCCACACCGGGCAAGCGGCAGTATATTGAGATCCAGGGTGCCAACCATATAGCGAGGGTCTGGTGCAATGGCAGCTTTTTGGGGGAGCATCGGGGCGGCTTTTCTGCCTTTCGGTTTGAGCTGACGGCCTGGATGCGGGAAAGGGAGAATACCCTGTCCGTGGAGGTGACCAACGAGGTCTGCCAGGTATATCCCCAGCGGGCGGATTTTACCTTCTTTGGAGGCCTGTACCGGCAGGTGCGGTGGATCGAAACGGAGCAGGCCCATTTTGACCTTTTGAAGGATGGCTCCCAGGGGGTGTTCGTGACCCCGTGGGTCAGCGGCAGGACCCGGGTGGATGTGTTTCCGGTACATGCCGAAGGCGGCACGGTTCGGGTGCGGCTTTTGGATGGAGAAGGCCAGTGCGTGGCCCAGGGAGAATATCCTGCGTTGGATCACACCTATGGCTATCTGACAGTGGAACAGCCCCATCTGTGGCAGGGTGTGGAGGACCCCTATCTGTATACCCTGGAGGCAGAGCTTTGGGTGGAAGATGCCCTCTGCGACCGGGTCTGTACGGACTACGGTTACCGCTCCTTCCGGGTGGATGCGGCAACGGGCTTTTGGCTCAACGGCAAGTCCCATCCCCTTCACGGTGTATGCCGTCACCAGTGCCGTAAGGACAAGGGCTGGGCTATCAGCCGGGAGGATCATGAGGAGGATATGGACCTGATCTGCCAGGTGGGCGCCAACACCATCCGCTTGGCCCACTATCAGCATGACGGCTATTTCTATGACCTGTGCGACCAAAGGGGCATGGTGGTTTGGGCGGAGATCCCCTTTATCAGCCAGTTTTTGGAGAGCCGGGAGGCTTACGACAACACGATCAGCCAAATGACCGAGCTGATCGCGCAGAATTACAATCACCCGTCCATTTGCTTCTGGGGCATCGGCAACGAGTTGACCATCGGCGGCTTCCAGGAGGCACTGTACCGGAACCTGTGGGATCTGAACGCCCTGTGCAAGAGGATGGACCCCAGCCGCCTGACGACCATGGCGCAGATAGCTTCTGTCCCCCATGGGTCTGAGCATAATTATATTACCGATGTGGTCAGCTATAACTATTATTTCGGCTGGTACAACCGGGAGATCGCCGACAATGGCCCTGCCTTTGACCGGTTCCATGCCCTGAACCCGGACCGTCCCTTCGGCATTTCCGAATACGGTGTGGATCATTATGTGGGATGGCACAGCGCAACGCCCATCAACCACGATTATACAGAGGAATACGCGGTCATCTACCATCACGAATTGCTCAAGACCTTTGCCGCCCGTCCCTATATCTGGGCCACCCATATGTGGAATATGTTCGATTTTGCGGTAGATGCCCGGGACGAGGGCGGCATAAAGGGACTCAACACCAAGGGCCTTGTGAGCCATGACCGAAAGCTCCGAAAGGATTCCTACTATGTATACCAGGCCTTTTGGACGAAAGCACCCATGGTCCATATCACGGGCCGGCGGTTTGCCGACCGGGCACCGGGGGAGCGCACTGTCCGGGTATTTACCAACGGCGACACGGTGACGCTGGAGCTGAACGGAAAGGTGTACGGGACCCGTGGCGTGGTGGATCATCAGGCGGTGTTCGAGGAGCTGCCCCTGGCAGAGGGAGAAAATGTGCTTACTGCCAGCATTGACGGCGCAAAGGATACCATCACCCTCAACGGAGTCAAGACCCACAATACCGCCTACGATCTGCCGGATCTGGAGGAGGCTATGCAGGCCGGAAACTGGTTTGAGGAGGCTCTGGACGGGGAGAAGACGGCGGAGGATTCCGGCTACGATGTGACGGTACCGATCGGCATTTTGCTGGAGGATCCCCAGTGCCTGCGGGCGGTGAAGGGGTGGATCATGCGATCCTCCATGCCCCAGAGCCTGAAGCTGGTGGCGGTAGCCCGGCTGACCAACTGGCGGGCTATGTGGGCAGACCGCACCCTGGATCAGCTGAGCCAGCTTCAAAAGAATATTGCCCCGGAGGAGTTTGCCACACTGGATAAGCTCCTCAGACGGATCAAACGAACCTGAAAAAAGTAACCAGCCCGGTATTTTTGCAAAATACCGGGCTGGCGTTTTTTCGGGAAACCGATTGCTGGGAATCAAAAACTACCGACAAAGGCTTCTCCCGAGGGGAGAAGGCTGGTGGACTCAGGCCTTGGTGAAGGTGGCGAGCAGGGACTGCACGGTGTCAGCGTCATAGCTGCCCACGGTGATGCAGCAGATATATTTACCGCTCTTGACACAGACTACGGTCTCATAGAAGGCGGTGCCGGCGATCTCACCGTAGACCTCCACAGCGGCATGGGTGCTGCCGGCAAAGGTCAGGGAGGTGACCTGGGCATCCACATTGGTCATACCAATGTATTCCAAAGCGGTGGGAACGCTTTTTACAGCCACCTGGGCATAGCCCTGCTCACTGAGGGAGGCGGGATTCAGCTTTTCAATGACTACGTTCACAGAGGAAACGCCGCCGTCTACAGTGGCATAGAGGGGATAGGTAAGACCGGTGTCTTCCAGGTTCTGTCTCAGACCTTCCGCATCCAAGGGCTTATCCAGCATGACCTGGGCAGTCTCCTGGAAGGTACACACATCCCAGTCGGAGGGGAGGGTGGTCTGGAAACCGAAATACTCGTTTTTGTAGCTTTGACCGGTGACAGCGCCCAAAATATCGGGCTCCTTATCGGCGCCGCAGGCGCTCATGCATACGATCAGGCAGAGGGCAAGGGTGAGGCTAAGTAATTTTTTCATGATCATATTCCTTTCGTTGTTATGATTTCATCCTTTTTTAGGATAGAATACGGTGAATAAAGCAGGTCAGGGCCAAAAGATCCGCACTGCCTCCGGGGGAGAGGTTCTTTTGGATAAATTCCCGATCCAGTTGGGAGATGGCATCCATGGAGGGGAAGGGGGTCTCTTCCAGCATCCGGGACAATTGGGTTTTCAGGGCAAGCTGGGCATCCCTGCCGCCCCGGCGGATGAGATTGGTATCATCGGTGGCAGCGATCAGGTGCAGAAGGGTCACAGCCAAAGCGTCGTTTTCCGAAAGGCCTTTGCCCAGGGCCTCCCGAAGAACGGGAAGTCCCACCTGCAAAACTGCGGGAAACCCTGCCTCTGCCTGACCCCGGACACCCGTAAGGCCATATTGGGAGAATTGAAGCTCTCCGGCGGTCTTGGGTTCTTCCACGGAAAGCTCTTTGGTGATCCCCCGGCAGAAGGCTCCGCACTGGGCAAGAAGGCTGCGTTCTGTCCATTTGTCAGGAGGAATACGGCCTGCGGCGGCGCACAAGAGTCCCAAAGAGAAGATCGCCCCTTTGTGGGTATTGGCACCGAAGGTGGCCTTGTACATGGTCTGTTCTGCCTCCAGTCCCTTAGGGCGCAGACGGGAAAGGACCTCGGCATCGGGCAGATCCCGGGTCAGGAAGCCTTCTTCCGCGCAGGCGCAGAAATAGGGACGCAGGGCGGTGGCGCTGGCAAAAAAGTGGCGGATGTCCATGTCCTTATGGGCACCGCTGTTATTGCGGTCCACAAGACCGGGCTTGGGGGTCACGTTCACCTCCCGGATCAGGGCCTGATAGGCCTGCACCGCGATATACTCGCAGAAATACTGCCTTGCGGTCATGTACAGCAAAAAGCCGGTGCGGTCTGTCAGGGCTTCCAGGCTGTGGGCCCGGGTGGAGGCGCAAAGGAAGGCATCGTTATCGCAAAGAAGGCAGGTCCGGGGCTTGGCACCCAGGGCTTCCCGGCCGATCTTTTGACCGTCGGTGTCCAGCACATCCATGTCAAAAAGTCTGCCGATGGGGGCGATGTCCTCTAAGTCCATGGCGGCAGCCTTCAGGCTTTTGGCGTCGGTATCTGCTACGCAGAAGCATTCGCAGCCCGTGGGCCGGTAATGGGCTTCAAAATGGAGAAGTGTATCCGCCAGGGAATCCTGCAGCAGCTTACAGCCCACAAAAAAGCCGATGGCAACATCCCGGTCCAGCTTCACGGGGCCGGGAATATTCATGGTAAAGGATAAAAGGGGCTTTTGAAACTGGGAAAGCAATTCCTTCTGCCTGAAAACCCGCTTCTCCCGGGCATCCAGAATTTCTGTCAATGTCGGTTCCATGACGATCATTGCCAGCCGGGGCGTTGGCGGCGCTGATCCAGGGCTTTGAGCAGGGTATCGGAATGCTCGCCCACGCAGCCCACCAAAACGTAATTGCGCTTGAATTTATCATAGATGAAATGGTGCATCAGCCGGAAGTTTTCGATCTGACCGGTGCGGTGGACATGGACCCGGGGACCGTCACATTCCTGGAGACTGTCACCGATGGTAATGTGGCTGTCGTCCACATAGGTCACGGGAAGGTCTGCGGCAATGACCTCATTGACCTTCCTTTCCAGCTCCAGAAGGTCGATCTCAGGCTTGTCCTCGTTATAGATCAGGCTGAAGCCGTGGCGCACATCACCGTGGACGGCGCGCTTCAGGTCATGCTCATTGATGAACATTTCGCAGATATCCTCGGCGGTATGGGCCATGAGGCGGTAGCGCAGGGACTGGTAGACCGCCTGCTTGATCTCGTCCGGCTCCGGGCCAAACAGAGAGGGCCGGGAAATGAGGATCTGCTCGCCCACACCGATGAGAAGATTGGCGTTGGCGCCCAGCAGGGGATAGACCAGATCAAAATGCTCCACCACCACACGCTTGCCCTTGTGCAGGGCATCGGCAATGGCATCTGCCAGTTCGGACATCTGGGTGAAGCCGTTTTCAAACCGGATATCCAGGTGGTAGGTATGGGGGGTGAAGAAGGAGAAGGGACTGTCGTTGATGTCCAGAATGGGCAGAGGCCGGATGTACACCCCGTTGTCGTCGTTGGTCAGGTCCAGACCGGGGAACATACCCCGGATCAGGGCGCTTTTACCGGAGCCGGCGTCCCCGATGATGCCGATGAGCTTGTCCGTGGGCGCCAGGTACAGCTGTGCCAGCTCCGCGCCCAAAGCGTACATGCGGTGATGTCCCCGGGGGGCGTAGTAGGAGCTGAGAATGTGGGAAGGGCGGATCAAAGACATAGTAATTCCTCCTTGATGTATTTCAAATTCCAGTTTATATCAATCGGTTTTCTTCCAGATAGCGGAAGGTGGTTTCCGGGACTAACTGCCGCACAAGCTCCGGCTGGCCGGTGCCCAAAAGACTGCGCAGGGTGGTGGCACTGATGGGGCCCTGGGAGACTTCCTTCCGGGGGATGCACACCACTTCGATGCCCTTGGGAGGCAGGTGGGCGCAAAGGGCCTGATTGTAAAGGTCCGTCATGGCCGACAGGGGCTCTGTACCCACAAACCGATGGGTGATCCCAAACCGGGGGGCATAGTGGCGGCAAAAAACCTCGATATCCAAAAGACACTGGACGGTCCGGGCACTGTCCCGCTCCTTCAGGAAATAGGTGGGGAAGGTGGCCGAGGAGATCAGATACGGCCCGGTGGGGTGGACGGTGACGTTAGATAAATGGGCAGTACCGGCCTTCACCAGGGCCATGCGGTCTGCCGCGGAAAATTGGCTTTTGTCCTCAGAAAGGACAAATATGTAAAGATGGTCGCACTGGGCTGCCGCTGTTTCGATGAGATACTGATGCCCCAGGGTGAAGGGGTTGCAGTTCATCACCGCCGCGCCGATTTTGCCCTGGGTGATGGGGGCTTCCAACTGGTTTACATAACTTTTAATCCCCTGGGCCTGATCCTCCATTAAAAGCACAGAATCGGTCTGGGCCACAGGGTAGAAGAATAACGAGGAGAACATGAGCTTGTTTTTGGGCTTGGTGTACAGAAACAGATGCCGGTGACCGCACCCGAAGGCATCCTGGCGCAGCTGGGTCAGCAGGGTGGCGGTCAGCCCCTCGCCCTGGTGCATGGGGTCGATGGCGATGCATTTGAGGATATTCTCCTGCCGGGAGCCGGTGGCGATGATGGCATCGTCCTCCCAAATGAGAACGGTGGTCTCCACATTTTCATCGGGCTCCAGGTCCATTTTGCTGAGAAATTCCATCCACAGCCGCTTTTTGCGCCCGAATAGACCCATAGACAGTTCGATATCCATAAACAATTCCTTTCCGAAGTGCAAAGTGCAAAATTGATAATTGACAATTGACAATTGACAATTGTCAATTCGATGCAACCGGGCTGTCATCCCGAAATGCGAAGATTCCTCGACTCGTTTCATACTCCTCGTAATGACGCTGCATTTCGTTCCGTGGGTCATTTTGCATTTAGCACTTTGCATTTTGCACTCCCCGTAGGGTGGGGGCAAGCCCCCAGCCTACAGTTCGTGTTGGTTTTTCTTTCAGTATACATCATTTCTCCCCGGAAGGAAAGAAAAAAATGATTTCTGCCAAAAAAGAATTGCATTACCGGGCAATCTGTTATACAATATAAAAGAATTGTTATAACTCAATTGGAAAGGGGCTGTTTTTTTGGAAATCAAAAAGCTGGCATCTGCCGGGACTATGGAGTCCAGCGATGCGTACGTGGAGATCGAGCCTGCCCAGGGCGTTTGCGTTACACTGGAGAGCGTTGTGGGTCAGCAGTTCGGTGAGGCCATCACTGCGGTGGTCAAGGAAGTTTTGCAGGATCTGGGTGTGGAGAATGCCAAGGTCCGTGTGGTGGACCGGGGCGCGCTGGAATGCGTGATCCGTGCCCGTGTGGAGACCGCTGTGGTCCGCGGAAAGGGGGAGTAAGTATGCGCAGAAGTATGCTTTTTTTGCCCGGCAATAATCCCAATATGCTCATTAACGGCAACTGCCTGGGTGCCGATGCTGTGATCTTTGACCTGGAGGATGCGGTGGCTCCCGATCAGAAGGATGCCGCCCGGATCCTGGTGCGCAATACCATGCGGTATATGGACTTCCGGGGCTGTGAGATCATTGTCCGGATCAACTCCATCGACACCCCTTACTGGAAGGCCGATGTGGACGAGATCCTGCCCTATACCCCCGGTCTGATCCTCCTTCCCAAGACCAGCTGTGCCGCCGATGTGCTGGAGGCGGATGCTTACATAACGGAAGTGGAAGAAAAACTGGG
The DNA here is from genome assembly GCA_015068135.1 of Oscillospiraceae bacterium. Taxonomy (GTDB): domain Bacteria; phylum Bacillota; class Clostridia; order Oscillospirales; family Oscillospiraceae; genus Faecousia. The sequence goes on from SVLB01000007.1 coordinate 35,805, forward strand.
CTTAGCACAAAATACTGTGGGCTTGATGCCCCTGATCGAAACGGCTATGGGCGTGGAGAACGCCTTTGCCATCGCTTCTGCCACCAAGCGTGTCCAGGCACTGTTCTTGGGCGCGGAGGACCTGACTGCGGATCTGCAGTGCAAGCGCACCAAGGAGGGCCGGGAGATCGAGTATGCCCGTACCCGTCTGGTGGTGGCGGCCCGTGCCGCCGGTGTGGCGGTTTACGATACCCCCTTTACGGATGTCAACGACGATGAGGGCATCGTTACCGATGCTGCCCTGGCAAAGGCCCTGGGCTTCACCGGCAAGGCCTCCATCAGCCCCCGGCATGTGGAGGTCATCAACAGCGTATTTTCTCCCACCCAAAAGGATGTGGACTATGCTTACGAGGTAATGGATGCCATCGCTCTGGCCAAGAAGCAGGGCAAGGGCGCCATTTCCCTCCACGGAAAGATGATCGATGCACCCATTGTGACCCGGGCACAGCAGACCATTGCTATGGCAGAGGCTTTGGGTATGGAAAGGGGGATGTGATATGTCCAAGCTTGTCAATTCCATTCGGGAGGCCATTCAGCTTTCCGGCCTGAAGGACGGCATGACCGTGTCCTTCCACCACCATCTGCGCAACGGTGACTTTGTTCTGAACATGGTCATGGAGCAGGTGGCGGCTATGGGCATCAAGGATATCAATGTGAACGCCAGCTCTCTGTTTGATACCCATTTGCCTTTGCAGGAGCATATTGAAAACGGTGTGGTCACCGGCATTGCCGCGGACTACATCTCCGCACCCCTGGGTAAGCTGATCTCCCGGGGCATTCTGGAAAAGCCCGTCCAGTTCCGCACCCATGGCGGCCGCCCCAGCGATATCTGCCTGGGCCGCACCCCCATTGATGTGGCCTTTATTGCCGCTCCCACTGCAGACCCCATGGGTAACTGCTCCGGTAAGTACGGCAAGTCCGCCTGCGGCAGCCTGGGCTATGCCTATGCCGACGCCATGCACGCCAGGAAGGTGGTGGTGATCACCGATAACCTGGTACCCTACCCTTTGATGGACTTCTCCATTTCCGAGGATTTTGTGGACTATGTTGTGACCGTGGATGCCATCGGCAACCCCAAGGGCATCGTCTCCGGCACTACCCAGATCACCCGTGACCCCGTAGGCCTTGTGATGGCCCAGCACGCGGCAAAGGTCATTCAGAATTCCGGCCTTCTGAAGGACGGTTTCTCCTTCCAGACCGGTGCGGGCGGTGCCTCCCTGGCGGCGGCAAAATTCCTCAAGGATATTATGCTGAAAGAGGGCATCCAGGGCAGCTTCGGCCTGGGCGGCATCACCGGCTATATGGTGGATATGCTTCAGGCGGGGTGCTTTAAGAGCCTGATGGATGTCCAGTGCTTCGACCTGAAGGCGGTAGAATCCCTGCGCACCAACCCCAACCACCAGGAGATCTCCGCTATGCAGTATGCATCGCCCTCCTCCCGCAGTGCGGTGGTGGACAGCCTGGACGTGGTGATTTTGGGCGCTACCGAGATCGATACGGACTTCAATGTCAACGTCCATACGGATTCCAACGGCTACATCATGGGCGGCTCCGGCGGTCACAGCGATACCGCGGCCGGTGCCAAGCTCTCCATGATTATCGCCCCCATGTTCCGCGCCCGTCTTCCCATCGTCACCGATCGTGTCAACTGCATCTCCACTCCCGGCAAGGACATTGATGTGCTGGTGACCCAGGGCGGCATCGCGGTGAATCCCAAGAATCAGGAGCTGACCCAGCGGCTGAAGGATGCGGGCCTGCCCATTATCGATATCCACGAGCTGAAGGAAAAGACCGAGCGCATCACCGGCAAGCCCAAGGCCATCGCCAAGGGGGACCGGGTGGTCGCTGACGTGATCAGCCGTGACGGAGATCTGCTGGATCAGATCTATAACGTAAAATAGTGAAGTATGCCTTACGGCAAGTGAAGTATCTTCGATGTGAAGTTTGGCTGAGGCCAAGTGAAGTTGTGCCTTTGGCACAGTGTTGGTATTTTTGATTTATCGCAAAGCGACACCTTCCCTTTCTCTGCAGGAGAAAACTTCACTGCGCAGCAACTTCACTATGCCGCTTTTCCGGAACGGGAAAGCGGCATTGGAAAGGAGTTTTTATGCAGCAACTGAAGATCGGCTGGTCTGAGGTGAGTATTACCCCGGATAAGAAGATGGCCCTGAACGGCCAGTTTGCCGAGAGAATTTCGGAATATGTGGAAAAGCCCCTGTATATCACCGCCATGGCGGTGGATACCGGGGAGGATCATATGGTTTTGTGCAGCCTGGATCTGGTGAATTTGGGCTTTAACCTGGTGGAGGCGGTCCGGGAGCGGCTGGATGTTCCCGGTCTTGACCCGAAAAAGGTGATCCTGGCGGCCATCCACACCCATACCGGCCCCAATCCTACCTCCCTGCGCTATATCAGCCGGAAGGTGGGCAAGCCCATCGATGCCAGAACTATGCTGAAAAACCGCCTTCCCCAGGGAAAGCGGTATATAGAACGGGTCACCGTGACCGAAAGTCCCGATATCATCACCCCCAAGGAGTACTTTGCTTTCTTGACGGACCGGGTGGTCACCGCGGTGACCCAGGCCTGGGAACGCCGGGAGCCCGGCAGTGTGACCAACGCCTTCGGTAGAGCCGCGGTGGGTATGTGCCGCCGGGTGGTGTATTCCGACGGTTCTGCCAAAATGTGGGGCGACAGCAATACCCCCACCTTTGAGCGGGTGGAGGGCGGCAGCGACACGGGCATCGAGCTGATGTACGTATTCGGCCCGGAAAAGCAGCTTAAGGGCATCGTTGCCAACCTGGCCTGTCCTGCCCAGTGTGTCCAGCACCGGCTGTTTGTGTCCCCGGATTTCTGGGGCGACGTGAAGGTGCGCCTGCGCCGGGCCTTTGGCGATGGGCTGTTCCTTCTGACCCTTTGCTCTGCCGCCGGTGACCAGTGCCCTGTGGACCTGGTGCGCTGGGTGGAGCCGGAGAGCGATATCCATGACCCCAACTGTGAGCATGTGAATCCACCCAAACGGAAAGCCGATCCTTCCATGTTCGACCTTTCCGGCATGAAGAAGGTGGGTCGCCGGATCGCCCAGGAGATCATTGCCACCTATGAAGAGGGACTGGAGGAAGCCTGGGAAGCTCCCGAGATCGTACATACCGTCAATACCTGGAAGCTGCCCCTGCGCCGGGTTACCCCTGCACAGATCGGGGAGGCCCGGGAAGCTGTGGACCGGTATCTGCAGAATACCCCCGGGGATGTGGACTATAGGGATGCGGCCCACCTGCAGAAGTATTTGGGTATTTTGGGCCGTGCCCAGGTCCAGGAGGAGCTGGATCTTGTGGAGATCGAGAGCCATGTGGTGAAGTTTGGCCCTGTTGCCATTGCCACCAATCCCTTTGAACTGTTTTTGGACTACGGCAATCAGATCAAGGCCAGAAGCAAGGCCGAGCAGACCTTCCTGCTTCAGCTGACCAATGGCGCGGAGGGGTATCTGCCCACCCGTCTGGCAGAGCAGGGCGGTCATTACTCCGCCTTTGTATCCTCCGGTCAGGTAGGCCACGCCGGCGGCGAACTGCTGGTGGAGCTGACACTGGATAAGATAAGAGAACTCTTTTAAGATAACATTCCGTAGGGTTGGGGCTTGCCCCCCACTCAATTGACAATTGACAATTGACAATTGTCAATTCGGTGCAACCGGGCTGTCATCCCGAGCGAAACGAAGTTGAGACCACTTCGGCCCACGGGCCGAAAACTCCAATGATTACAGCACTTATTTTTACACAGAAAGGAAGCCGAAGATATGACTGAGCTTGCCACTTATGCGCAGAAGCTTCGGGAGGAGCTCCACACCCATCCCGAGATCGGTTATGAGCTGACCCGGACTCTGGCGGTGGTCCATCGGGAACTGGATGCCATGGGCATTTCCTATACGGACAAGTATTGCCGCAGCTCCGTGGTGGCGTATATCAATCCCGGCAAGGCCTTTACCATCGGTCTGCGGGCGGATATGGATGCACTGCCCATCCAGGAGGAGACGGACGTACCCTTTCGGTCTCAAAATCCCGGGAAAATGCACGCCTGCGGTCACGATGCCCACACTGCCATTTTGCTGGCGGCGGCGAAAAAGCTGAAGGCAATGGAGCATGCGCTTGATTGCACTGTGAAGCTGATCTTTTCTCCTGCCGAGGAGTATGCGGATCCCGGCTGTCAGCACCTGGCGGAAAACGGTGTGATGGAGGATGTGGACTGCGCCATTGCCATGCATGTGGCCTCAGACAATCCTGCCGGTCAGATCATTGTCAATGACGGCGGCGGACTTAATGCCAATTCTGCCAGCTTTACTGCGGATTTTCACGGTGTTTCCTGCCATGCGGCCTCTCAGCAAAACGGCAAGGATGCCATTTTGATGGCCATCGATGCCATTACCGCCATGGAGTTTATGATCGCCAAGGAGGTAGACGGCCGGAAGGTCAAGGTTATGAACATTGGCGCCATCCACGGCGGAGAGGTAGCCAATGTGGTGTGCAACCATGTGAATATCCGGGGTACTCTGCGCACCTGGGATGACGATGTAAACGACTTTATCCTGGGCCGCCTGGAGCAGATCTGCAACGCAGTCGCCGCCCAGGCCGGTGGCCGCGCGGAATTTAAGGTCACCAAATTTATGCCCTATGTGCTGGGCAATCCCATTATGCAAAAGAAGCTGCGGGAAACCGCGGCGAAGCTGGTAGGGGAGGAGAATGTCCGCTATACGCCCCGTACCATGGGCGGTGAGGACTTCGCGTTTCTGACCCGGAAGAAGCCCTGCGGCCATTTCAAGGTGGGCGTCAAGCCCCCCGATATGACCGGGAAAAATACGGCACATACCGCCACCTATCGGCTGGACAACGGGGTGTTTGCCCCCGCCATTGCCATGTTTGTAAATTTCGTTCTGGAGAACCAGAACGGTATGGAACTGTAAGCTTCAATATGGAGGAATACTATGTTTGACTATGCTGGTTATGCACGGCAGCTTCGGGAGGAGCTGCACAGGATCCCGGAGATCGGTTTTGATCTGCCCAAGACCTTGGCGGTGGTCCATCGGGAGCTGGAGGCCATGGGCCTTTCCTATACGGACAAGTACGGCCCTGCCTCTGTGGTAGCCTATATCGGACCGGAAAACGGCTTTACCATCGGTCTGCGTGGGGATATGGACGCCCTGCCCATTCAGGAAGCAAACGATGTGCCCTATAAGTCCACCCATGCGGGCATCAGTCACGCTTGCGGACACGATGCCCACACCGCCATTTTGCTGGCGGTCGCCAAAAGGCTTGTGGACAATGCCGAAAAGCTGACCTGCCGGGTGAAGCTCCTGTTCACCCCTGCCGAGGAATACGAGGTTCCCGGCTGTATGATCCTGGCCCAAAACGGCATCATGGACGATGTGGACTGCGCACTGGCTCTGCACGTGACCCCCAGTAAGGACGTGGGGCATTTTGTGATCACCGATGCGGATATGGGCGGCAATTCCATGGGCTTTAAGGTCCGCTTTTACGGCAAGTCCGCCCATGCGGTGGGGCAGCATAATGGCGTGGATGCCATTATGATGGCGGTGCAGGCCATTTCTGCCATGGAGATCATGGTGGCAAAGGAGATCCCCGTGAGCAAGCCCAAGCTGATCAATATCGGCTCCATCCACGGCGGCAAGGCGAACAATATCATCTGCGACTATGTGGAGATCTTCGGCTCCTGCCGTGCCGCGGAGGATGCAGTCAGCGAAACCATGGAGCGCCGGATCCAGCAGATTTGCCAGAGCGTTGCCGCCTGCAACGGCGGTCGTGCGGAATATGAACGGGTCAAGTTTTTGCCCTACCGGGTGAATCATCCCGTGGTTTACAAGAAGCTTTACGAGTCCATTGCCAAGCGGATGGGTGAGGAAACGATTTCTAAGCCCAGCGCCCGGGGACTGGGTGGCGAGGACTTTGGCTATCTGAGCCGTCTGAAGCCCTGCTGCTATATGAGCTTCGGTGTTCGCGCACCCGGCGGAAAGAGCAGCCCCGTCCACACCACCACCTTTGATATCGATCCTGAAAGCTATGCCGCGCCCATTGAGGCCATGACCGGCTTTGTCTTTGACCATATGGACGGCATCGAATTTGGAGGTTAACTATGTTTGATTATGTAAAATATGCCCAGGAGCTTCGCCATGAACTGCACCAGTGCCCGGAGATCGGCTTCGATCTGCCCAAGACCAATGCCATCGTCAAGCGGGAGCTGGATGCCATGGGCGTGCGTTATACGGAGGAATTCGGCAAGGGCAGTATCGTTGCCACCATCAACGAGGGAAAGCCCTTTACCATCGGTCTGCGTGGGGATATGGATGCCCTGCCCGTTCAGGAGGCCAGCTCCAATCCCTATCCCTCTCAGCATCCCGGCTGTATGCACGCCTGCGGACACGATGTCCACACGGCTCAGATGATCGCCGTGTGCCGCCAGCTCAACGATATGAAAGATTCCATCCGCTGCCGGATGAAGATCCTCTTTACCCCTGCCGAGGAGTACATTACGCCCGGCTGTAAGATGATGGTGGAAAACGGGGTCATGGACGATATCGACTGTGTCGTCACCGCCCATGTGGACCCCAATCAGGATGTGGGCAATATTGCCCTCCTTGCCGGCGGCATCAATGCCAACTCCATGGGCATCGTCATCGAGTTCTTCGGTAAGACCGCCCATGCCAACTCCCAGCATAAGGGTGTGGATGCCATCCGTATGGCAGTGGAGGCCTATATGGCCATGGAACTGATCGTGGCAAGAGAAGCCCCCTCTGTGGAGCCCTGCCTTTTGAACGTGGGTGCCTTCAATGCCGGACATACCAATAATATCGTCTGCGACTATGCCAAGCTGTTCGTATCCTCCCGTACCCATTCCGATGAGCTCACTGCCTTTATGGAGCGCCGGATCCGGGAGGTTTGCGAGGGTGTTGCCCAGATGGCAGGTGGCAGCTGTAAGGTCACGGTGACGAAGCTGCTTCCCTATGTGGATAACCATCCCGTGATGGTGGAGAAAATGCGGCAGACCGCCCAAAAGGTTCTGGGTGCGGAGCATGTTTTGGACACCAAGCGTACCATGGGAGGCGAGGATTTCGCCTTCCTCAGCCGGAAAAAGCCCGGTGTGCTGTACCGCCTGGGTACCCGTAACGCCAACAATCCCGATACAGCCTCGGCTTTGCACAATGACCATTTCGATGTGGATGAAAGCTGCTTTGCGGTGAGTATTCCGCTGTTTGTGAATTTCGTCCTGGATAACCAGGACGGCATCGTGTTCTGATTGCCTATGGAGCAGATCTATCAGATCAATCCGGAACTGGATATTCCCATTTACCGGCAGCTGGTGGATGCCATCCGGGCGGCGGTGAAAAAGGGGATCCTGGTCTCCGGACAACAGCTTCCCACGGTGCAGGAGGTCTCTGCGGACCTTTCCATCGCGGTGGGCACCATCAAGCGGGCCTATGACGAGCTGCAGCGGGAGGGCCTGGTGGAGAAGATCCAGGGACGGGGTACCTTTGTCAGCTACCGCCCCGCGGATAAAAAAAGCCGGAAGGATCAGGCCATGGAGGCCATCGATGCCATGCTGGACCGGCTGGAGGAGATGGGCTTTTCCGCCGGGGAGATCAGCATCTATCTGAATCTGAAGCTCCGGGAACGGGCGGAAGGGGAACAGAGTGTGAAGGTCGCCCTGCTGGAATGCAACCCGGAAAACCTCTCCCAAATGACGGAGCAGCTGCGCAGCCTTGGCAATGTGGAGCTGTATTCCCACCTGATGGAGAGCGTGGAGGAGTACCCCTATAAGATCGGGGAGGATATGGAGATGGTGGTCACCACCGCCACCCATGCCCAGGAGGTAGAGTCCCTTCTTCCCATTCCCAAGCGGGTGATCCGGGTGGGCCTGCGGCTGACCCCCTCCTGCCTTGCGGAGATCGTCAAGCTCCGGAAGAATCAAACGGCGGGGATTTTGTGCTATTCTCCCCGGTTCGGGCATCTGCTGCAAAGCACCTGCAGGACCTATGCCGAGGATGTGAAGGTAGCGGAGCCGGAGGTGTTCGCACCGGATATGGACATTGCCGCGTACCTTAAGGGTAAGGACGCGGTGCTGGTGCCAAAGGAGTACGAAAAATACTGCACGGTCCATGTGGCCCAGGCTCTGCGGAGCTTCCGGGGCAAGTGCATCGAATGTGCCTACGAAATGGACGAAGGCTCGGTGCTGTATTTGCAGGAGAAGATCAAACGGATCCTGGAAAGTAAGACACTGTAATAAAAGGCGCTGTCTCAAAAAATGAGACAGCGCCTTTTTCAGTGCAAATTGAATTATTTCATCAGCTTGCACACAAGCTCGGTATAGGCAGTGGGGTCTTCCAGGGGCAGCTCTGCGATGAGCATGGCCTGGCAGTACAGAAGGGTCGCATAGTCCTTTGCTTTTTGGGTATCGCTGACCATGGCAGACTGCATGGCCTTTACCGCGTCATGCTCCGGATTCAACTCCAGGATCCGCTGGACGGGCATATCGAATTCCGGATTCATCCGGCGCATATACTTTTCCATCTCAAAGCTCATACCGGTGGCAGAGGCCAGGGAGGCAGGGGCATTGCCCAAAGCACCGGAAAGCTTGACCTCGGTAACGGATTCTCCCAGGGTCTGCTTTACGAAGGTCAAAAAGCCCTCCAGCTCCTTGGCCTTGTCTTCCATGGCCTTCTTTTCCTCCTCGGACTGGAGGCCCAGATCCTCGGTGGAGGCATTGCAGAAGCTCTTTTCCCGGTAGGTCATCAGGGACTGGGGCACAAACTCGTCCACCTCGTCGGTAAAGAGCAGAACATCATAGCCCTTATCCAAAAGCAGCTTGACCTGGGGCAGCTTGGCAAGGCGGTCCTTGTTTTCACCGGGGACATAGTAGATCTTTTCCTGACCCTCTGCCATGGCGGCAACATACTCGGAAAGGGTAATGAGCTTGCCTTCCTTGGCGCTCCAGAACAGCAGCAGATCCTGGGTGGCCTCCTTGTGAGCGCCGTAGTCGGCAACCGCACCGTATTTCAGCTGACGGCTGAAGGCAGTGTAGAATTCTTCGTATTTTTCCCGGTCATTTTCCAGCATGGCAGTCAGCTCGGACTTGACCTTCTTTTCGATGTTTCGGGCGATCACTGTCAGCTGACGGTTATGCTGGAGCATTTCACGGCTGATATTCAGGGACAGATCCTGGCTGTCCACCACACCCCGGACAAACCGGAAATGCTCGGGGATCAGATCCTCACAGCATTCCATGATCATCACACCGGCGCTGTACAGCTGCAGACCACGCTTGTAGTCCTTGGTATTGAAATCATAGGGAGCCTTGCCGGGGATATACAGCAGGGATTTATAGGAGACCGTACCTTCGGCGCTGGAATGGATCACCCGCAGAGGCTTATGAAAATCAAAGAACTTTTCCCGGTAGAAGCTCTCATACTCCTCCTGGGTCACATCCTTCTTGGCACGCTGCCACAGGGGCACCATGGAGTTGAGGGTCTCCAGCTCCTGATAGCTTTCATACTCGGGCTTGTCCTCGGGGGAATCGGCCTTCTTCCGGGACTTGCTCACCTCCATGCGGATGGGGTAGCGGATATAGTCGGAGTACTTCTTCACCAGCTGACGGATCTCGTACTCCTCGGTAAACCGGGAGAAGCGGTCCTCATCGGTGTCGGCCTTCAGGGTCATGATTACATCGGTACCAGGCAGTTCCCGTTCACATTCGGTGATGGTATAGCCGTCTGCACCGTCAGATTCCCATTTCCAGGCGGTGTCTTCCCCGTATTTCTTGGAAATGACCGTGACCTGGGAGGCCACCATAAAGGCGGCGTAAAAGCCAACGCCGAACTGTCCGATGATGTCGATATCCTCGGTCTTTTCCATGGCCTGCTTGAAGCCCAGAGAACCGGACTTGGCGATGGTACCCAGGTTTTCTTCCATTTCGGCCTTGTTCATGCCGATGCCCATATCGGACACGGTAAGCTTGCCCTTGCCCCGGGTGATGGTGATCACCAGATCCTCCCGGTTGATGCCCACCTTGTCATCGGTCAGAGCGGTATAGGCCAGCTTGTCCATGGCATCGCTGGCGTTGGAGATGATCTCCCGGAGGAAGATCTCCTGGTGGGTGTAGATAGAGTTGATCATCAGATCCAGCAACCGCCGGGATTCTGCTTTGAACTGTTTCTTTGCCATTTTCGTATCTCCTTACAGGAATTTTTAGCACTCGCAATGCTTGAGTGCTAATACTATACCACAGATTTCAAAAAATGCAACCCCAAAAGCAAAAGTTATTCCTTTGTTTACAAATTACATAGCCTTTATGCTCTTGATTATTTGGTTTTTTATGGTATGATTACACTGTATAATTATGTGCCAAAAGAAGGAGAACGAAATGATCACAGTTAGTAATTTAGGTATGCAATTTGGTGGTCAGTGGCTGTTTCAGCATGTGGACCTGCAGTTTCTGCCCGGTAACTGCTATGGCATCATCGGTGCCAACGGTGCCGGTAAGTCCACCTTTTTGAAGCTGCTCACCGGGGAACTGGATTCTACTACAGGCAGTATTTTTGTGGATCCCGAGAAGCGGGTATCGGTTTTGAAGCAGAATCAGAACGCATACGACGAATTCAATATTATGGACACCGTCATTATGGGCAATCAGCGGCTGTATGACGTGATGAAGGAGAAGGATGCCATTTACGAAAAGGAGGACTTCTCCGACGAGGACGGTATGCGTGCCTCGGAGCTGGAGGTGGAATTCGCGGAAATGGGCGGCTGGGAAGCCGAGTCCGATGCCTCCCGGCTTTTGCAGGGTCTGGGCATCGGCACAGACCTCCATTATGATTCCATGGCGACCACCGACCCCCGGCTGAAGGTGAAGGTCCTCCTTGCCCAGGCCCTTTTCGGAAATCCCGATATCGTCATGCTGGACGAGCCCACGAACAACCTGGACATTGAAGCCATCAACTGGCTGGAAGATTTCCTGCTGGATTTCCCCGGTATGGTCATTGCCGTGTCCCACGACCGGCACTTTTTGAACACGGTCTGCACCCATACGGTGGATATCGACTATGGCAAGATCAAGATGTATGTGGGTAACTACGACTTCTGGTACGAGTCCTCTCAGATGGTCCAGGCCATGATCCGCAACAAGAACAAGAAGAATCAGGAGAAGATAGAAGAACTGCAATTGTTTATTCAGCGGTTCTCCGCCAATAAGTCCAAGGCCAAGCAGGCGACCGCTCGCCGGAAGCTGCTGGATAAGCTGACAGTGGAGGAAATGCCCTGCTCCACCCGGCGGTATCCCTTTGTGGGCTTTATGCCGGAACGGGAGCTGGGTAAGGATATTCTCACGGTCAACGATGTGTCCGTGACCGTGGATGGCGTAAAGCTTCTGGATAAGGTCTATTTCTCCGTGGGCAAGAACGACAAGATCGCCTTCGTGGGTGAAAATGAGCTGGCACAGACCGCACTGTTTCAGATCCTTATGGGGGAACTGGAGCCCGATGAGGGCAGCGTGAAGTGGGGCATCTCCACGGTGCGCAGCTACCTGCCCAAGGATAATTCCGAGTATTTTGAGGGCAACAAGATGGAGCTGGTGGACTGGCTGCGCCAGTACAGCGCCAAGAAGGACGATGTGTATCTGCGGGGCTTTTTGGGCAGAATGCTCTTCAGCAACGAGGACGTGTTCAAGAGCGTGGAGGTCCTCTCCGGTGGCGAAAAGGTCCGTTGTATGCTCTCGAAGATGATGCTCAGCGGCGCCAATGTGGTGCTGCTGGACCAGCCTACCAACCATTTGGATATGGAGTCCATCCAGGCGGTGAACAAGGGCCTGGAGGCCTTCCAGGGCGTGGTGCTTCTGGCTTCTCACGACCATGAGATGCTGACCTCCACCTGTAACCGTGTGATCGCTTTCCAGCCCGACGGCACGATCGTGGACCGCTACGGAACCTATGACGATTACCTGGAATGGCTGGCACAGCAAAAGAACGGTTGACAACAGAGGCGAGTAAATAGTTACGAGTTACCAGTTACCAGTTACAAGTTGATAGCTTCCATTAACTGGTAACTTGTAATTCGTAACTCGTAACTTGGATGACAGCTTGAAACGAGGAGTTTTACGATGCAAAAGATTTTAGATATCATTTCCAAGAAAATGGAGCAGGCCTTTGTGGCTGCCGGGTATGATGGGGCTTACGGCAAAGTCACCGTGTCCAACCGCCCGGATCTGTGCGAGTATCAGTGCAACGGCGCACTGGCCGCCGCCAAGCAGTATAAATGCGCACCTATCCAGATCGCAAACGCAGTGGTGTCCCAGCTGGATCAGGGGGACTTTTCCATGTGCGAGGCGGTGATGCCCGGCTTTATCAATCTGAAGCTGTCCGATCGGTTCTTGTGCGACTATCTGGAGGGAATGCGCACAGCGGAGGACTTCGGCGTGGATAAGATCGGCGCGGGCCTTACCGCTGTGGTGGATTACGGCGGCGCCAACGTGGCAAAGCCTTTGCATATCGGCCATTTGCGGCCTGCCATCATCGGCGAGACCCTGAAGCGGCTGCATAAGTACCTGGGCTACGACACCATCGGCGATGTGCATTTGGGCGACTGGGGTCTGCAGATGGGCCTGATCATTGCGGAGCTTCAGGAGCGTCAGCCGGAGCTTGTGTATTTTGACCCCGATTACACCGGGGAGTATCCCAAGGAATCTCCTTTTACACTCTTGGAGCTGGAGGAGATCTACCCCACAGCCTCTGCCAAGAAGACCGATCCGGCCTTTGCGGAAAAGGCCCATGTGGCAACATTTGAGCTTCAGCAGGGTCGCCGGGGCTACCGGGCCATTTGGGAGCATATCATGGGTATCTCCCTGCCGGATCTGCGGCGGATCTATGGGATCCTGGATGTGCAGTTTGAAAAGTGGCTGGGCGAGAGCGATGCCGATCCCTATATCCCCGCTATGGTCCAGGATCTGAAGGACCGGGGCATTGCGGTGCAGTCCGAGGGCGCCTGGGTGATTCCCGTGGCGGAGGAGACGGATAAGAAGGAAGTGCCGCCCTGCATTTTGGTCAAGTCCGACGGCTCTGCCATCTATGCCACCACCGACCTTGCCACCATGGTCCAGCGTATGCAGGACTGGGCACCGGATAAGATGCTGTATGTGACCGACAAGCGGCAGAATCTCCATTTTGAGCAGATCTTCCGTGCTGCCAAGAAATCCGGCATCGTAAAGGAAACCACGGTTTTGGAGCATGTGGGTCACGGCACCATGAACGGTGCGGACGGCAAGCCCTTCAAGACCCGTGACGGCGGTGTTCTGCGGCTGGAGCAGCTGATCCGGGATATGACGGACTTTGTCCGGGCCAAGGTGGTGGAAAACAAGATCGTCTCCGAGGGCGAAGTGGAGGAAACCACCGCCAAGATCGCTTTGGCGGCTCTCAAATACGGTGACCTTTCCAACCAGCCCACCAAGGACTATAACTTCGATCTGGAGCGGTTTGCGGCCTTTGAGGGCAATACCGGCCCCTATATCCTCTATACCATCGTCCGTGTCAAGTCCATTTTGGCAAAGTACGGTGCCTGGGAGCATTTGCCCATGGGGTTACCTGCCAATGTCTATGCCAAGGAGCTGATGCTGGCCATTACCAAGCTGGGTCCCACTTTGGAGACCGCCTGCCGGACCTTAAGCCCCAACCTGATCTGCGCCTATATCTACGAGCTTGCGGGCTGTGTCAACAAGTTCTACCATGAGACCCGGATCCTGGGCGAGGAGGATGAGGCCTTGAAGGCAGGCTATATCAGCCTCATCGGCCTTGCCAAAAATGTTTTGGAAACCTGCATCCACATCCTGGGCTTCTCCGCCCCTGAAAAAATGTAAAATCATTGAGGAAAAACGGAGGGGATTTTATGAAACGAAATATTGAAGTTTGGGACTATGCCGGTACGATTTTGGAGCAGACCGGAAAGGGTGTGCTTCTGACCACCAAGGCAAAGGGCAAGGTCAATACCATGACCATTGGCTGGGGTACTTTGGGTATTGAATGGGGAAAGCCCATTTATACGGTCTTTGTCCGGGAAAGCCGGCACACCAAGAACATGCTGGAGGAAAACGGGGAATTTACCGTCAATGTTCCCATGGGACAGGTGGACAAGAATATTTTGGCAGTCTGCGGCACCAAATCCGGCAGGGATATGGATAAGATCGCCCAGCTCGGTCTGCATCTGGAGGAGCCGGAGACTATCTCCGTCCCCGGGATCCGGGAACTGCCTCTGACCTTGGAATGCAAGGTCATTTATAAGCAGGATCAGGACCCCAAGGCCATTGACAAAGCATGTGACGAGCGGTATTACGCCAAGGGTACGCCCAATGAGGGGGATTACCACACGGCCTATTACGGCCTGATCACCGCGGCCTATGTGATCGAATAAAATATTGCCCCCTGCTATATGCGATCCGGCATATAGCAGGGGGCAATATGATTGATTATCTCTGGTACTCGAATTCCATGTCGTACACATCCACCACGTCGCCGTCCTGGATGCCCATTTCTTCCAGCCGGGCGAACAGACCGCATTTGTGAAGCTGGGTATCGAAATAGTTCCGGGACTCGTAGTCGTCGAAATTGATGTTGTAGATCAGCCGCTCCAGCCATTTGCCGGTGACGACCCAGGTGTTGCCGAAATGCTCGATCTCCAGGGCGTTGGGATCGCCCGTCTCGATCTCCGGGGCCACATAGTCAGCCTCGTAAACGGTGACCGGGGGGAGGGTACGGAGCTTTTCTGCCGCAACCCACATGAGGTTCCGGGTACCCTGGGTGGTACCGGCGCTGATCTCATAGAGCTCACAGCCCAATTCCTCCACATGCTTACGCAGGCGCTCCAGGTTGTCGGAATCCGGGGGCAGCAGATCGGTTTTGTTGGCGGCTACGATCATGGGGCGGTTGCTCAGGTCCACACTGTAGTCGTGCAGCTCTGCGCAAATGGCATCGAAATCCGTCACCGGGTCCCGACCCTCAGAGCCGGATACGTCTACCACATGAACCAAAAGCCGGCAGCGGTCAATATGCCGCAAAAAATCATGGCCCAGGCCCGCGCCCTCTGCGGCACCTTCAATGATGCCGGGGATATCTGCCATGACAAAGGACACGCCCTCGTCCACGAAGATTACGCCCAGGTTGGGAAACAAAGTGGTAAAATGGTAGTTGGCGATCTTGGGACGGGCGTTGGAGGTGACGGAGAGCAAGGTGGACTTGCCCACATTGGGAAAGCCAACAAGACCTACGTCAGCCAGCAGCTTCAATTCCAGGACCACATCCCGTTCCTGACCGGCAATGCCTGCCTTGGCAAACCGGGGGACCTGCCGGGTGGGCGTGGCGTAATGGGCGTTGCCCCAGCCACCGCGACCGCCCTTGGCAAGGACAAAATCCTCACCGGTGGACATATCCACAATGATCTGATTCGTGGCGGCATCCCGGACTACGGTGCCTCTGGGGACCTGGATGATCAGGTTTTCACCCCGCTTGCCGCTCATTTTCCGTCCCTGACCGTTGGCACCGGCCTGGGCGGCATACTTGCGCTTATAGCGGAAGTCCAAAAGGGTGGACATATGGTCGCTGACCCGCAGGACCACACTGCCGCCGTGACCGCCGTCACCGCCGTCGGGGCCGCCGGAGGCCACATATTTTTCCCGGTGGAAGGCAACGGCACCGTCACCGCCGCGACCGCCTACCACGGTAATGCGAACTTTATCAACAAACATAAAACTACCTCCTTGTAAAAAGGGTGTGCAAATCGTGTTATAAAATGTAAAATGCAAAGTGCAAAATGCAAAATGGGGACTTTCATTTTGCACTTTGCGTTTTGCGTTTTCCATTCTTATCATGAAAAAAGCTGCCGCAAAAGGTTGCGGCAGCTTTCCAAGCTTCTTTTCGTGATTACTGCTCAGCAGCGTACACGGAGCACTGACGGCGATCCTTGCCCTTGCGCTCGAAACGGACAGTGCCGTCTACCAGAGCGAACAGGGTGTCATCACTGCCGATACCGACATTGACACCGGGATGGATGTGAGTGCCTCTCTGGCGAACCAGAATGTTGCCAGCCAGAACGAACTGACCGTCAGCACGCTTAACGCCCAGACGCTTAGCCTCGGAATCACGACCGTTCTTGGTAGAACCGCCGCCCTTGTGGTGAGCGAAGAACTGAATACCAATCTTCAGCATGGTGTTACACCTCCAAAACTTCGATAAAATCAGGATATTGATCCCGCAGGTCGATCAGATACACCATCATTCCGGCAAGTACTGCCTGGATGGTGTCCTCTTCCTCGCAGGATGCGGGGAGGGTCAGAGTGATGCGGGCATCTTCCTCTTTGACCCGTACCTTGGCTTTGGCTCCACACACATCATTGATGGTGGCCTCGACCATGGTAACGACAGCGGAAATAGCAGCGCAGACAATATCTGCACCGGACTCAGCGTAACCGCTGTGACCGCTGACGGAGAACCCGGTAATTCTCTCATTTTCCCGGAAAAATTCGCATCTGGTCATAATTACAGAGCGATCTTGGTGATCTCCACCTTGGTGTAGGGCTGACGATGGCCCTGCTTCTTCTTCTCGTTCTTCTTGGCCTTGTACTTGAAGACGATGACCTTCTTGGCCTTGCCGGTCTTGATGATCTTAGCCTCGACGGAAGCACCCTCCACAACGGGAGCGCCGATCTTGGAGTTCTCACCGTCCAGGATAGCCAGGACCTGCTCGAACTTCACGGCAGCCTCAGCTTCGCCCTCCAGCTTCTCGATGTACAGGACATCACCCTCGCTGACGGTATACTGCTTGCCACCGGTCACGATAACTGCTTTCATTTCTTTTTCACCTACTTTTAATTGTGTAGTCTCGCTTTTAAGGCGGGTGCATTTGGGCGCACCAACTTGAGCCTCTTCAATGCGGCTGTCCCATTTTAGCAAATCAGGAAGGAAAAGTCAAGTATTTTTTACGGGTTTTCGTTGCTTTTTTGCCTGCTTTTTGCTATCATAGAGAAAAAATCACGGGAGAGGGTTATGAAGACCAAATATTGGGTGATTGCCCTTGGGGCTTTATTTATATTGTGTTTGGGATTGAGCATCTGGCTGCTGATGCCAGGGGAGGCGGCTCAGGCGGTGGAGGTTCGGTCCGGCGGGAAGCTTTTGTATACGCTACCCTTGGATACGGATACCCAAGTCACGGTCACCAATGGGCAAGGGAGCAATACGGTGACGGTCCGGGACGGTAAGGTTGCCGTTACCCAGGCCAACTGCCCCGATGGGCATTGTATGGCCCGGGGCTTCTGCCACAGCGGTGCATCCATTGTGTGTCTGCCAAACAGCCTGGTGCTGTCCTTTACAGATGGCGGAGAATTGGATGCCATAGCAGGCTAAATCATAGGGTTGTGCCACCCGACTCACCTCTTGACAAATTAGAACAAACGTTCTATAATGACGTCAGGAGGTGAGCCGGGTGGCACAGCGTTATTATTTGGCTATTGATCTGAAATCCTTTTATGCCTCGGTGGAGTGTGTGGACCGGGGGCTGGATCCTTTGCATACCAATTTGGTGGTGGCAGATGCCGCCCGGACGGATAAGACCATTTGTCTTGCGGTTTCTCCCAGCCTGAAGGCTTTCGGGGTGCCGGGGCGGCCCAGGCTCTTTGAGGTGATCCAACAGGTGGCCCAGGTGAATGCACAGCGGCAAATGACTGCCGGAAGGCAGTCCGGCAAGTCCTGGGATGCCAGGGAACTTGCCGATCACCCGGAACTGGGGGTGGATTATATTGTTGCACCGCCCAGAATGGCCCGGTATATGGCGTTCAGCGCCCGGGTGTATGAGGTGTATCTTAAATATGTAGCCCCGGAGGATATCCATGTGTATTCCGTGGATGAGGTGTTTATAGATGTGACGCCTTATTTGCGCTACCGGGGCGTGGGTCCTATGGAATTTGGCAGAGAAATCATTCAGGACGTTCTGCAGACCACGGGCATCACCGCCACCGCCGGAGTAGGGACCAATCTGTACCTTTGCAAGGTCGCCATGGACATTGTGGCGAAGAAAATGGAGGCCGATGCCGATGGGGTGCGGATGGCCTATTTGGATGAAGCGGCCTACCGCCGCCTTTTGTGGGATCATCGCCCCATTACGGATTTTTGGCGAGTGGGCAGAGGCTATGCCAAAAGACTGGAAAAGGTCGGTATCCGCACCATGGGGCAGATCGCCCGGTGTTCCCTGGGAAGACCCAATGATTATTACAATGAAGAACTGCTATACAAGATCTTCGGTGTGAATGCGGAGCTTCTGATCGACCATGCCTGGGGCTGGGAGCCCTGCACCCTGGACCGGATCAAAGCTTACAGACCCATGACCAACTGTTTAAGCTCCGGGCAGGTGCTGCATTGCCCCTATACCTGGGAAAAGGCGGGGCTGATCCTGCGGGAAATGGCGGATCTTCTGAGCCTGGACCTGGTGGAAAAGGGCCTTTTGACCGATCAGCTGGTGCTGACAGTGGGCTATGATATCGAGAATCTAAAAGACCCCAATACCCGCTATACCGGACAGGTGGTCGTGGACCATTACGGCAGAGCCGTACCCAAGCACGGACATGGGACGGTGAATCTGCCCTTTCCCACTTCTTCCACCCGGCTGATCACCCAGGGGTATATGGAGCTGTTTGCGAAAATTACGGACCCGGGGCTTTTGATCCGGCGGCTGAATCTCACCGCCAACCGGGTAGTGCCGGAAAGCCGGGTGCAGAGAGAGGAAGCACCCCTGCAGCTGGACCTGTTCTCCGATCCGGCAGAGCAGGAACGGAAGGACCGGGTATGCCGGGCGGCTTTGGACCGGGAAAAGCGCAGACAGCAGGCGGTACTGCACATCAAACGGAAATTCGGCAAAAATGCCATTTTACGGGGGATGAACCTGGAGGAAGGGGCTACGGCGGCAGACCGGAATCGGCAGATCGGAGGGCATAAGGCATAATATGGACAGCTATCAGGATATTATCCATTTGCAAAGACCGGTATCCTCCCGGCATGCCCCCATGTCCATGGAGGATCGGGCGGCGCAGTTTGCACCCTTTGCTGCGTTGACCGGCTACGACGGGGTGATTGCGGAGACAGGACGGCTCACCGAAACCTGGGGAGAATTGGCAGAGGGGGCGTTGGAGGAACTGGACGAGGCCTTGCACGCGGTGGAAGCGGTGCTGGATACCCAGCCCCAGGTGACGGTGACCCGGTTTTGCCCCGATGGGCGAAAAGCCGGTGGCGCCTATGTGACGAGTACCGGAAGGGTGAAAAAAATGGACCCTTATGAAAGGGTCCTGGTGTTTACCGACGGCACAAAGATCCCTATGGATGGCATCGTGGCGGTGCGTATGGAAAATGCCAAATGATAAATTGTGGCATCATTGCTATGAAAATGTTATTTCGGTGCGTTGCAGGGACAGCCGGGGGACGATGGTCTCTGCAGCTATTTTTCCGCGAAGGCTTCGGCGACTTCCTTCAGCAGCTGGCGGATGGGCAGGTGCTGAGGACAGGCGGTTTCGCATTTACCGCAGGCCACGCAGGCATCGGGGCCTACATGGACATTGCTGTAGTAAAAGCTGCTGTTCCAGCTGTTCCACTGCTTTTTGGCATTCATGCAGGCAAAAATATCCGGAATGGACACCTGCTGAGGGCAAACCTCCATGCAGTAGCGGCAGGCAGTGCAGGGGATCAGGTGGCGGTTCTTGAGAATATCGCATACTTGCTCCAGGGCTTCCAGTTCTGTTTCACTCAGGGGCTGGAAGTTTTTCATAAAGCCGCAGTTTTCCACCACCATATCCAGGTTGGACATACCTGACAGCACCATCCGGATCCCGTCAAATCCGGCGGCAAAGCGGATGGCGTAACTGGCGGGACTTCCGCCCTTCAGACCGTCCAAAATCTGCTTGGCCTCTGCGGGAAGATTTACCAGACTGCCGCCCTTGACCGGTTCCATAACGATTACCGGCTTTCCGTGCTTGCGGCAGACCTCATAGCATTTCCGGGACTCCACAGAGGGGTCTTCGTAGTCTGCGTAGTTGAACTGGATCTGCACGACCTCAATTTGGGGGTATTCTGTGAGGATCTGATCCAAAACTGTGGCTTTGTCGTGGAAGGAGATGCCCAAATGACGGATCTTGCCCTGGGCTTTTAGTTCCAGCGCGGTCTCATAGGCGCGGCAGGCTTTGTATTTGGCAAAATTCTCCCGATCCTGGGCGTGCATAAGGTAAAAATCAAAGTATTCCACACCGCAGGCATCCAGCTGACTTTCAAACAGAGGGAGAATATCCTCGTTTTTCTGGAAATGCCCACAGGAAAGCTTGTTGGTGAGTATGTACCGGTCACGGGGGTAGCGGGAGGTCAGACAGCTGCGCAGGGCCAGCTCGCTTTGACCGTCCAGGTAGCCGTGGGCTGTGTCAAAGTAGTTAAAGCCTTCGTTTAAAAAATGATCTACCATCCGACAAAAGGCGGCTTCGTTGACCTTTCCGTCCTCCAAAGGCAGACGCATGACACCAAAGCCGAAATTCTTTTTTACAGTTTCAAAACACATAGCGTTGCTCCTTTCATTTTTTGACATTGTACCATAAACTGTCGGGAAAATCCATAAATTAAGAAGAAAAAATGAATAAAACCTATCAAATGTGACTGAATCGTAAATTCTGAAAGATTTCGCTTGCTTTTTTATGTGGCTTCCTATATAATGGCGCTTGCGCGCTGCGCACTGAAAAAATTATTATATTGAATGGAGAATACAAAATGAAAAAGATCGTTTGCCTGCTTTTGGCACTGGTCCTGACCCTGTCCCTGGCTGCTTGTGCCAAGGAAGAGGACACCAAGACCACAACCGCGGCTACTACCGAAGCCACCACTGAGGCCACTACCGAGGCTACCACCGAAGCCACTACCGAGGGTACCACCGAGGCTGTCGTCGAGGGCATCACCCAGCTGTTCCTGTCCTACGGCCCCAACTTCAACGAGACCTATGCGCTGTCCGCTTATATCCAGGACGACGGCACTGCTTACGTTGAGTATCAGGGCGAGGTCCGCAAGGTCAATCCTGCCATGGACGCATCTGTGATGGCGGAGTTCACCGAGGCCTTTGAGAACACCGGCCTGGCAGAGCTGAATGGCTCCGAGGTCTGGGAGGAGGGCGAAGCTTCCTGCTCCATGTCCGTTATGTATGGCGATGGAACGATGCTCACTGCCAACTTTGGCGGTGCAGAGCCCAATGCCGACTTCATGGCCGGTTATAAGGTCGTGAAGACCGCCTTTGAGAATGTTCTGATCAATACCCCCGAGTATGTTCCCCAGCCTGCTGTGATGGGTGAGGTGGACGAGACTCTGCTGGCGGAGATCAACGGCATCCTGAATGAGTCCGGTCTGGAGCCTCTGGATATGTTCACCATCAGCCAGATCCTCGACGACGAGAACTTTGCTTACGCCGCCGGCCTGACCAATGCTACCGGCATTGATGCCGCTGCTTCCTGCGCTCCCGGCATGATGACCAGCGCATACTCCCTGGTTCTGGTGACCCTGACCGAGGATGCGGATGCTGCTGCCATCGCTGCTGATTTCGAGGCCAATATCGACTGGCTGAAGTGGGTCTGCGTGCAGCCCACCAACGCCCTGATCGCCGAGAAGGACAACATGCTCCTGTGCCTGCTGGCCGCTGACGAGGCCTACACGGACACTGCCGCTGCGATTGCCGCTGCTGAGTGGACTGAGGTCAAGACCCTGAATAACCCCAACATGGGCTAATAAAAAATACGGCTGTTGCAGTTGCAACAGCCGTATTTTTTATCCTTTTTATCCGAGGAATTCCTCCGGGTCCACAGGGGTGCCGTTACAGCTTACACTGAAGTGTACATGCTCCCCAAGGGCGCTTTCCAGCAGGGCACTGGCCCCTACATAGCCCAGGGTCTGCCCGGCGGTGACCGTTTCTCCGGGCTTGACGGTATTTTCTTCACTGAGGCTTGCATAGGTGGTCACGTAGCCACCGGCATGGCGCAGGACTACGGTAGTACCCATGGTGCCGTCGGTGTAGACGGTATAGACCGTTCCGTCCATGGCAGCCAGGACGGGGGTACCGGCCTTGGCGGCGATGTCAATGCCGTCATGGGTGCGCCAATCCCGGGTGGTCTGGTTATAGCTCAGTGCATCCATGGCGTAGCCGTGGATGGTCTGCCCGTCCACAGGACGGACCTTTTTGACATCCTTGGGCAGGGTGGTTTCCGTGGGGTCAGTGCCCTCGCCGGTGGTTCCGGTGGGGTCAGTGGTTCCCTCGGTGGCGCCGACTGCTACATGGTCACCCTGGACGGGGACGGTTGCTTCCGGCTGGTTGCTCAGAGCCGGCTCCGGTTCATTGGAATTTTGGAAGAACATATAGCCGCAGATCCCGATAGCGATGGCACACAGGACCAGGGCTATGTAGTAGCCCTTGCCGCTCATGCTTTCTTTGAATGTTTTCTTGCTCATATTTAAGCACCTCCGTAGTCAAGTATTACCAGGTTTTGAAGATTTATACATTACCGCAAAACTGTTTTTTGCACCCCGTGCTGCGTGATTCTATTATTGACTTTTTTTGTGATTTGTGCGACAATATACAAACGAAATTATAAAGATTGAGAGGGTATATCCATGTTCCAATCCAGAACCCATAACTGCGGTGAGCTTCGGCTTTCCCATGCAGGTGAAACTGTAACGCTGGCCGGCTGGCTGGAAAATGTCCGCGAGGTGGGCAATAACTTTGCATTTTTGGTCCTCCGGGACTACTACGGCACCACCCAAATCGTGGTTGAGACCGAGGAAATGATGAAGATCGTCAAATCCGTCAACAAGGAGTCCACCATTCAGGTCACCGGCCTTGTCCGGGAGCGCGAGAGCAAGAACCTGAAGCTGGCTACCGGCGAGATCGAGGTGGTACCTCAGGAAATCAACATCCTGGGCAAGTGCCGCCATAATCAGCTCCCCTTTGAGATCAATAAATCCAAGGATGCCGATGAGAATACCAGACTGAAGTACCGGTATCTGGACCTGCGCAATCCCCAGGTGAAGAAGAATATCATTCTGCGCTGCCAGGTGGTTGCCGCCATCCGTGCCGCCATGACGGAGCGGGGCTTTTTGGAGATCACCACCCCCATCCTCACGGCCTCCTCTCCCGAGGGCGCCCGTGACTACCTGGTGCCTGCCAGAAACCACCCCGGCAAGTTCTATGCCCTGCCCCAGGCTCCCCAGCAGTTCAAGCAGCTTCTGATGACCTCCGGTTTTGACCGGTATTTCCAGATCGCTCCCTGCTTCCGGGACGAGGATGCCCGTGCCGACCGTACTCCCGGCGAGTTCTATCAGCTGGATATGGAAATGGCCTTTGCCACCCAGAACGATGTGCTGACCACCCTGGAGGGCGTCCTGCGCCCCATCTTCCAGAAGTTCGGCAAGTACGAGCGGGTTTCCGAGGCTCCCTTCCGCCACATTCCTTATAACGAAGCCATGGAGCGCTACGGCTCCGACAAGCCCGACCTGCGTATCGACCTGGAGGTCCAGGATATTACCGAGACCGTGGCCGGCTGCGCCTTCGGTCCCTTCCAGGATGCCACCGTCAAGGCCGTGGCTGTGGACAACTTCGCAGAGGGCCGCAAGTGGATCGATAAGCTCCTGGCCGATGTGGAAGTGCAGACCGGAAACAAGTGCTGCTGGTTTAAGGTGGACGAGAACGGCCAGCTGACCGGCGGTATCTCCAAGTTCCTGACGGACTACACCGCCGCCCTCACCGAAAAGCTGAGCCTGAAGCCCGGCAGCTTTGTGTGTATGGCTGCAGGTAAGAAGACCGCCGCCCAGAAGACTGCCGGTGTGATCCGCACCATGATGGGCAAGCGCATCCCCGGTCACTTCGACGAGGAGCAGTATGCTATGTGCTGGATCGTGGACTTCCCCATGTACGAAATGGGCGAGGAGTCCGGCGAGCTGGAGTTCTGCCACAATCCCTTCTCCATGCCCCAGGGTGGCAAGGCCGCATTGGAGGCTGCTGAGGGTGATATCGAGAAGCTGCTGGCTATCAATGCTGACCAGTATGACCTGGTGGTCAACGGCTATGAGTCCGCTTCCGGCGCTGTCCGGAACCATGATCCTGAGATCATGGTCAAGGCCTTCCAGATGGTTGGCCTGGGCGAGGAGGACGTAAAGGCCAAGTTCCCCGCCATGTACAATGCCTTCACCTACGGCGCACCTCCCCATGCCGGTGCCGCCCCCGGAATCGACCGTATTGTTATGCTGCTGTGCGGTGAGGAATCTATCCGAGAGGTCATTACCTTCCCCATGAACAAGACCGCCCAGGATCTGATGATGGATGCTCCCACCACTGTTTCTCAGAAACAGCTGGACGATGTGCATATCCTTATCAACGAATCCCATCTGCAGTAATTATTTTGCGGAGCTGTCAGCCGGCAGCTCCGCATTCTGATTTGTAAAGCTATTGCAAATTGCCCTCTGCAATGGTAGAATACCCTATATATCCTCTGAAAGGAGTCAATTATGCTATCTCGTGAGATTTGTCAGCAGGTGCTTGCCGCCGCAGTAGGCACCGGTGCCGATTATGCGGAGCTGTTTGCGGAGAATACGGTACAGCACGCCATCAATATGATCGCCTCCAAGGTGGATACCGTCAAAGACACGGTGATTGCCGGTGTGGGCATCCGGGTGTTCAAGGGCCTTCGCAGTGTGTCTGCCTCCACGGTGGATACCTCCTTGGAGGGGCTTTTGCGGTGCGCCCATCAGGCCGCCGATGCTTTGGGGGAGGGGGATGCCCCTATGCAGATCGTCTTGCAGGAACGGCTGTTTGGGGATATCCACCCGATAAAGATCGTACCCCAGTCCGTTTCCAATGCCCAAAAGGTGGAGATCCTAAAGGAGGGCTATTTTGCCGCAAAGGAATACGATCCTGCTATTTCTCAGGTAACCGGAACCATTATGGATGTGGATCACAATATTCTCATTGCCACTTCCGAGGGGCTTTACACCCAGGACCGGCAGATCCGCACCCGGCTGGCCATTTCTGCCATTGCCGAAAAGGACGGACAGACCCAAACCGGAAGCTTTAACCCCGGCGCGAGAATGGGTCTGGAACTGTTTGACAGTGTGATCCCCAGCCAGGTAGGCATCCGGGCGGCTAAGCAGGCAGTGACCATGGTCAATGCCGGTTACTGTCCTGCCGGTGTGATGCCCGTTGCCATTGACAACGGCTTTGGCGGCGTGATCTTCCACGAGGCCTGCGGTCACTCTTTGGAAGCCTCCTCTGTGGCATACGGCAGAAGCCAGTTTACCGGAAAGCTGGGGCAGAAGATCGCCAACGAAAAGGTAACGGCCATTGATGACGGCACCATCCCCAATGCCTGGGGTTCTATCAATATGGATGATGAGGGTACACCTGCTAAGCGCAATGTGCTCATCGAAAAGGGCGTCCTCAAGACCTATATGGTGGATAAGTTCAACGGTCGGCGCATGGGCATGGAATCCACCGGCAATGCCCGTCGGCAAAGCTATGCCTATACCACCACCTCCCGCATGACCAACACCTTCATTGCCCCCGGTACGGACTGCAATGAGGATATTATCGCCTCTATGGAGTACGGCCTGTATGCCAAGGAAATGGGCGGCGGCTCTGTCAATCCCGTTACCGGTGAGTTTAATTTCACCGTGTCCGAGGGCTATATGGTCCGCAACGGTGAGATCTGTGAGCCGGTGCGCGGTGCCAGCCTGGTGGGTAAGGGTAGTCAGGTGATCCAGGATATCGACATGGTAGGCAGCCAATTGGATATGGGACAGGGTATGTGCGGCTCCTCCAGCGGCTCCATCCCCACCAATGTGGGTCAGCCCATGATCCGTGTCCGTTCCATTACCGTAGGAGGAAGATAATATGAACTATCAATCCTTTAAGCAGTCTGTGATCGCCAGGGCGGAAGCACTGGGGATCACCGAATATGAGCTGTATTATATGACGGCGGAGTCCACTTCCATCAGTGCCTTTGCCCATGAAATGAATGAGTTTTCTGCCTCCACCGAGGGCGGTGTGTGCTTTCGCTGTATTGTAGACGGCAAGATGGGCTACGCCTCCACGGAAAGCCTGACGCAGGAGCAGGCTGCCTCCATTGTGGAAAAGGCCGCTGACAATGCAAGGACCCTGGAAGCGGAAGAGCCGGTATTTTTGGCAGCCGGTGGGCAAGTGTATGCTTCCCTGGATCGGGAGAATTATGAACTTCCCGAAACGGAGGAACTGATCCGCAGTGTCCTGGACACCCAGGAAAAGCTCTATGCCGCCGGTGCGGTGGACGGCTGTACCAGCCGGGGCATCCGGGAGCGGAGCATGGTCGGCATCTTCAATTCCAAGGGCCTGGACCTTTGCCAGGAGAATACCGTTGCGGGCTTTATCGTGGGTGCTGTGGTGGCCCGGGGTGAGGAAAAGACCAACGATTATCAGATCGCTCTGGGTAAGCTGGACACCCTGGATACCCAGGTGCTGACCCAAAAGGCGGTGGATACCGCCCTGGGGAAACTGGGGGGCGAGGCAGCTCCTACAGGGGTATACCCCGTGGTCTTTGACCCGGAGGCCATGAGTGACCTTTTGGGCGTGTTTTCCGGGGTATTTTCCTCGGAAGCTGCCCAAAAAGGACTGAGCAAGTTTGCCAAGGCAGAGGATACCGTGGTCGCTTCGCCTATGGTCACCATTGTGGACGACCCCTTCCACCCGGAAAATCCCCAGCCCATGCCCTTTGATGCAGAGGGAAGCCCCACCTGCAAGAAAAATGTGGTGGAACAGGGCGTTTTGAAGACCCTGCTGTATAATCTGAAGACTGCCAACATGGCAGGAAAGAAAACCACCGGCAATGCCGCCAAAGCGAACTATGATGCCCCCATTGTGGTGCGGCCCTTCAGTATGTACCTGGCCTCCGGGGAATACACCCAGGCGCAGCTGCTGGAAAAGGCGCAAAATGGTGTATTCATCAATTCCCTGAGCGGTCTGCACGCAGGGGCCAACCCGGTCACCGGTGACTTTTCCCTGCAAAGTGCCGGTTTCATGATCGAATACGGACAAAAGACCCGGGCAGTGAAGTCCTTTACGGTGGCAGGTAATTTCTATGACCTGCTGAAGGGGATCATCGCCGTGGGAGATGATCTGCGCCTTCCTATGGCTACGGGTATGACTGCCTACGGCGCTCCCTCCGTACTGGTGGAGGGCCTGAGCATCGCAGGAAAGTAGAATTTCAATTTATCGTACAGTGTTATTTCGGTGCGATAAATTGGAATTTGTACGCCCGGGTTTTGGGCAGTACATAAAAACAGAGCTGTTGCAAAGCACCGCAACAGCTCTGTTTTTATGAGAATCATGGGTTATTGTATGGATATACCTGGGCTTGGGGTCAGTACCACAGTTGCTCCTGGGAGAGATAGTCATCCCGGAGGAAGAGAAACGCACCGGCATGGCTAAGCGCCAGGTAAGGGAAGAATTTCACATTCAGAAGAAAGTTTCCCAGGGCGCAAAGGGTGGAACTGAGGAAAAAGCTGACAAGGGGCGACAGACCGATATTTACCTCCCAAAGCTCCAGAAGTAATGGCAAAGACCCTACCAGGGCTACCAGGACCGAAAGGGCAAAATACCACCAAAAGCTCAGATCCAGGCGAAACAGGTTCCAACAGTTTTCCTCGGTGAACCGGCGACTGTAGGAAAGGGCTTGCACGGTCCCCATTTGAGGGGATTCCAGGGTAATGTATACGGCAAAACCCAGTCGATAGGACATATATAAAATATAGCCAAATCCCGCCAAAAAAACCGCATAGAACAGGAGCGCGGAGAGGGAAAACAACATAGAAATAAAGATGACAGCCAAAGAAAGTCCGAAAAGGATCAGGTCCCACAAAAGGGTCACCCGAATTATGGGCCAAAACAGGCGAAAACCCTCGGTAAGGCTTTGCTCGGACACAGCCTGCCCCCGGAGTAGACCCAAACTCAGATGGATATAGCCTGCGTTCCACAGTGCGATAAACATAGAAGAGGTAAACGAGAGCAAGAAATCAGCGGTATCAAATCGTCTGCCATAATGGAACGTGATTATACTACCGGACGTGGTACTGTAAAGAAGCAAAAAGGAGAGTAGATCAACCAAAAGGGTGATTCCGGCAGCGACACCACAGTAGATCCATGTGATCTTTCGGATCTGCTCGCCTCGATTGCGAAGGATCCGCTTTGCCCGCAGCTTGAGTTCTTTGTGATCGAAAACGTCCATATAGCACTCCTCCTTTGTCTATAGCTTATAGTGAAGAATGAGAAAAGTCAAGTTTTTTCTGAAACCTACTGGAAAAAAGAGGGAAGCTGTGCTACAATGGGGTAAATCATACTTACCTTAGGGGGTGGAGTCATGGAACTGGGCGAGCGGCTGAAGCAGGCCCGACTGGAAGCGGGGCTGTCCCAGCGGCAGCTGTGTGCCGGTGTGGTGACCCGGAATATGCTGTCACAAATTGAAAACGGCACGGCAAAGCCCTCTATGGACACCTTAAAGGTATTGGCCTTTCGTCTGGAAAAGCCCTTGAGCTGGTTTTTGGAGGAGGACCCCGTGACCCCCGCTCAAAACAGGATCTTGCAGGCAAGGTCTGCAGAGCCCCAGCGGGTGCTGGCCCTGCTGGCAACCGGAGAGCAGGACCCCTTACTGGACCCGGAGCGGTATCTATTGTGCGCTCTGGCCCGGATGGCCCTTGCCCGGCAGGCGCTTGCCCAAAATCGCCGGGCCTATGCCCAGGGACTGTTGGAGTCAGCAGGGGAGGACGGTGCCAAAACGCCCTATTTTACCCAGGCAATGGAGCGGGAGCGGGTACTGCTGCTGTTTCAGGCAAGGCAGGACTTAGCCCGGGATCTGCTGGCGATCCTCCCCCGGGACCCTGGGGAGACCCTGCTTCGGGCAGCGGCAGAGCCGGACCCGGCGGCCCGGGGACGGATTTTGGATGCAGACCCCTGGGAGGATCCCCGATGGAACGCAGCCAGGGCAGAGGCCCACTTCCAACTGTCAGAATTTGCAGAGGCACTGGAATGCTTCCATAAGGCGGAGCAGACCCGGCAGACCCTGCAAAGGCAGGAGGAATGCTGCCGGGAGCTGGGGGACTATAAGGGAGCCTATGAATATGCCTGTAAATTGCGAATGATAAATGATAAATAATAAATTGTTGTTCATGGACCACAAATTATCCCCCATAGGGGGATATTATTTTTGGGTCGAATTGTGAGAAAAGGCAATTGACTTTCGAGTAATAAAATAGTAGAATAATGCTGATACACTATGTACCCATGCGGGTATGTATGGGTACGAAAAATTGTATTTAGGAGGAAATCACTTTGAAGGATTGGGCATTTACAACTACCGTCGAGGAGATGGAAGCTGCTACCAACAGCCTGCTGGAAAACGCAAGCAAGGTCGGCGCTGACACCTGGCAGCAGCGTGTCAAGAACCAGACTCCTCACTGCGGATTCGGCGAGGCAGGCACCTGCTGCCGCATCTGCTCCATGGGCCCCTGCCGCATCACCCCCAAGGCACCCCGGGGCATCTGTGGCTGCGATGTTCATGGCATCGTCGCCCGTAACTACCTGCGTTTCACCGTCGGCGGTACCGCAGCACACTCTGACCACGGCCGTGAGATCATGCAC
>SVLB01000008.1 GCA_015068135.1 Oscillospiraceae bacterium
GCATAGAGACCTCCTTTTGATGTGGTAGGGGTACTTTCATTTTAAGGCTTTTTGTCTCTATGCTCAACTTTTATTTATGACAATGGGGTCAGGCTCATCGCCTGACCCCAACATTTATTATAGAACCAAACATAAAAAGCTGTCATTCCGGGCAGAGCAGATCCTGCTCCGCCCGGAATGACAGCTTTTTCTTCCGTTCTACATGGCACCTTATTCCGGTTTTACGCCAAAGGCTCCTGTTGCGATCGCATTTTCGGATGCGACTTGTCCGTTCACCAAAACCCAGCGTAAGCCCTCAGCTTTTTCATGGCAGTTTATAAAGCCTGCCCGGTCGCATACGGTTTCGGGGTCAAATACGCAAATGTCCCCGTCATAACCGGGCCTCAGCAGTCCTTTTCCGGTCAGACCGTAGACCTGCGCCGGAAGCATGGTCATTTTCCGGATCATCTCCGGCAGACTGACCACTCCCCTTTCCCGTACATAGCGCAAGGCTCTGGAAAAGGAACCCCGAAGCCGGGGGTGGTACACATTGGCAGTTCCCTGAAGTCCTCCGTCGCTGCCCACCATGGTGCGCTCCCATGCCAGGACCTGCAGCATCTGCTCCTCCCCAATGGAGAAGAAGCACGCTTTGCAGGAGTCCTTTGTGTCCCGGATCAGATCCATAGCGGTATCAAAGGGATCTTTTCCATGCAGCTGTGCAATTTCCGGCAAACGCAGACCCTCATACTGGGGATAACCGGGGCAGACCGTTACCTGCACCCAGCTAAGGTCCTCCTCCTCTGTCTCAAAATAGCTCCGCTTGTTTTCCCGGCACAGATCGGGGTCTGCCAGGTTGCGCAGTAAGCCTTCCACTCCCTCTGCCCGCCAGCTTTTGGGGACGAAGGCCTGGGAGAAGGTGGTAGAAGATGCGCAATAGGGGTATACATCGCAATAGATGTCCAATCCCTCGGCTACCGCCTGCTGTAAAAGCGCCAGGGTCTTTTGGATCTTGGGCCAGTTTCTCCTGCGGACTGCCTTATGATGGGAGAGGATCCCCCGGGCACCGGACATGCGGATCACCCGGATAAATTCCCCCACGGCCTCCACCACCTGATCTCCTTCGTTTCGGATATGGGCAGATACGGGAGCGCCATGGGCCGCAGCCACCTTCGCCAGAGCAACCAGCTCCGCTTCCCGGGCAAAACAGCCCGGAGCGTAGAAAAGGCCAAAGGACAGTCCCCCGGCACCATGCTCCAAGGCCTCTGCAAGGATGGCTTTCATCGCTTCCAGTTCCCTATCCGTAGGAGCGCGGTCCTGCTCCGGCATCACCGCCTTGCGCAAAGTGCCGTGACCCACAAAGCATACCAGGTTCGCTCCTAACGGGGTCTTTTTCAGCTGATCCATAAACTGCGGAAAGGTCATTTTCGCCACCGGAGCCGCAGAATTTCCGCACTGTCCGGCAATGGATGTGGTAACTCCCTGCTCGGTTTTTTCCGCCTGGAGTGGGTGCTCCAAAACCTTGGCATCCGCATGGCTGTGAGAATCGATAAAACCCGGTGTGACGGTCAGACCCGTGGCATCCAAAATCTGTTCCGCTGAGCCAAGATCCTTACCGACAGCCGCGATCCGTCCATCCCGGATGGCAACATCTCCATAATAGCCGGGATTTCCCGTTCCATCTAAAAGGAATCCGTTTTTTACGATCAATTGGTACATACGCTTCTCCTTTTATCCCAAGAAAAAGTCTGTGATCAGCATCACGCAAAAGCCTACCAAAAGCGCATAGGTCGCGCCACGCTCACTGCCATGGGCATGGGTCTCGGGGATCATTTCATCGCTGATCACATACAGCATGGTGCCGCCGGCAAAGGCCAGGGCAAAGGGCAGGATCGCCGCAGAAAGGCTGACGGCAAAATAGCCCAACAGAGTACCTAAAATCTCCACAACACCGGTCATAGCGGCGCAGAGCATGGTCCTGCGGGGGCTGATACCGGAAGCCAGCATAGGTCCGATGATCACCATGCCCTCGGGAATGTTCTGCAGGGCGATGCCGCCTGCCACAGTCAGTGCCTCGGTGGTATTTCCGGAACCGAAGCCCACACCGGCGGCAATGCCCTCCGGCAGATTATGGATGGCAATAGCGGTGACAAAAAGCAAAACCTTGTTCAGCTTGGCAGTGCCTTCCGGGTGAGCCTCCTGATCCACACCGCTGAGCTTATGCAAATGGGGTACCAATCTGTCAAACAGATTCAGGCACAGCGCACCGGCAAAAATGCCGGTCACCGCATAGAGGATCCCCCATTCTCCGCCGTATTCCAAAGAGGGCAGGATCAGGCCGATCACAGCCGCCGCCAGCATGACACCTGCGGCAAAGGACAAAACAATATCACTGAATTTATGAGAAATATGCTTAAACAGAAAGCCCAAAAGGGAGCCAAACAAAGTGGCACCGCCCACGCCCAGGGCTGTCAACAAAACGATCTGCATAACAAAACCTCCTTCTATCCATAGTATACAGGATCCCAAAAGAATGTCAATCCGAACTGCCCCCAAATAAGCAGAAAGAAAATTCCAATTTATCGCTCCGTTTGGTAAATGTCATTTCGGTGCGATAAATTGGAATTTTTTAAATTTACTCTATTATGCGTCAATAACAGGGGTTTTGGCAATGCTTGCGGCGATCTCCTCGTCGGTGGGGATATAGTCGCCCATTTTGCCGTCGTTGAAGCGCTGGTAGGCCACCATATCGAAATAGCCGGTACCGGTCAGGCCAAAGACGATGGTCTTTTCCTCTCCGGTTTCCTTACACTTCATGGCCTCGTCGATGGCGACCCGGATGGCGTGGCTGCTCTCCGGTGCAGGCAGAATGCCCTCCACCTTGGCAAAAAGCTGGGCTGCAGAGAAGACAGCAGTCTGCTCCACAGAGGTAGCCTCCATCAGGCCGTCATGGTACAGCTGGGATACCACACTGCTCATGCCGTGATAGCGCAGACCGCCGGCATGGCTGGAGGAGGGAATGAAGCCACTACCCAGGGTATACATCTTCTGCAGAGGACATACTCTGCCCGTGTCGCAGTAGTCGTACACATAGCTGCCTCTGGTCAGGCTGGGGCAGGATGCCGGTTCTACAGCAATGATCCGCATATCTGCTTCACCCCGAAGCTTTTGCCCCACAAAGGGAGAGATCAGGCCGCCCAGGTTGGAGCCGCCGCCGGCGCAGCCGATGATGATATCAGGCTTGATGTTGTACTTATCCAATGCCGCTTTGGTTTCCAGGCCAATAATGGACTGGTGCAAAAGCACCTGATTGAGGACACTGCCCAGTACATACCGATAGCCCTCCCGGGTGGAAGCGGCTTCCACCGCCTCGGAAATGGCACAGCCCAAAGAGCCGGTGGTGCCGGGGAATTCCTGAAGGATCTGACGGCCCACAGCAGTCGTATCCGAGGGAGAGGGGGTCACCGTTGCGCCATAGGTGCGCATGACCTCCCGGCGGTGGGGCTTCTGTTCATAGGAGACCTTGACCATATATACCTGGCATTCCAGGTCCAGGTATGCGCAGGCCATGGAAAGGGCCGTACCCCACTGACCGGCGCCGGTCTCGGTGGTCACACCCTTAAGGCCCTGCTTTTTGGCATAATAGGCCTGGGCAATGGCAGAATTCAGCTTATGGGAGCCGGAGGTGTTGTTGCCCTCGAATTTATAATAGATCTTGGCAGGCGTTTCCAGCTTCTTTTCCAGGCAGTAAGCCCGGACCAGGGGTGCGGGACGGTACATCTTATAAAAGTCCAGGATCTCCTGGGGAATGGGAATATAGGCGGTGGTATCGTCCAGTTCCTGCTTTGCCAGCTCCTCACAGAACACCTGAGAAAGGGCCTCCAGGGTAATGGGCTTCCTGGTCCTGGCATCCAAAAGCGGTGCCGGCTTGTTGATCATATCCGCCCGGACATTATACCAAGCCTTAGGCATTTCGCTTTCTTCCAGATAGATTTTGTAGGGGATCTGCTGATTATCCATTTCTGTTTCCTCCGTTTCGGGACAATAAAAAACGCTCTTGTCCCACATAAAATCATGCTGGGACAGGAGCGGTAAGGTTCCTGCGGTGCCACCCGGCTTGACGCAACGCGTCCACTTATGCGTACTGACATACGCCGGTATTTGATCACGGAGTACCAACTCCGGCTCCCCTACTGAATTTCAGGTCGCCCTCAGGTGCCCATTGGGCCTTCCCCGTCACATTGCCTCGCACCAACCGGCAATTCTCTGTGCTGCCCAGAAAAGGCTTACTTACTCACCCTCATCGGTTTCCACCATTAAAGCACATTTGTGCGCCCGTGTCAAGATGTAAGTGAAAATTAATGGTATTCGCAGGGTTTAATTGCGTTTGCGATCTTTTCCCGGGTGATGCGGTTGTTTTCTTCCTTGATGGCAGAAAGGATCGGGCTAAAGGCCACCTCCTTTTCGCCGTAGGTCAGCTGCAGATCGTACTCCAAAGGCAGCCAGGTGGAGATATCCGATTCATTGTGCTGGATCACAGCCTCCAGCCGGTCCAACGCCTTATAGATCTTGGCTTCGAGAGTCTGCCGTTCCTCCATTTCCCCATAGAGGGCAGAAAACTCCCGTTGTTGGGCTTCCGGAAGGGTGTTGACCCAGGCATTCAGCCGGGATTCCTCCTCTTTTTCATGTGCCTGGGTCTTTTCAAAGGTGGGGATGTCCCCGGTGAAGGCCTCGCCCAGGTCATGGATCAGGCACATACGGATCACCTTATTCATGTCCGCCTCCGGAAATGCTTCCGTCAGAAGCATGGCCATCAGGGCCGTACGCCAGCTATGCTCTGCAACGCTTTCGTGCCGACCGGAGGAGGTATAGCAATGCCGGGTATTGCATTTGAGTTTTTCTGCCACTGCCAATATTTCCAAAAGGTCTTTCGGGCTCATGGGTTCGCTCCTTTCTGAAAAACAACGATTGTAGGGGCGGATGACCACATCCGCCCAAGGGCCGATGTAGGCATCGGCCCCTACATAAGCAACATTTTAGATATTCGCCAGTTTTTTCAGGGTTTCGGCAAGGTCGGTAGCCTCCCAGGGGAGCTCGTCCACACCGAAGTGGCCTTCCATTGCAGTCTTGCCGTAGATGGGACGGCGCAGGTCCAGCTTGCGGATAATACCGCCGGGAGTCAGATCGCAGGTCTTGCGGAGCAGAGCGGTCATTTCCTCATCGGCGATCTTGCCGGTGCCGTAGGAATCCACACGGACGGAGACAGGCTCAGCAACGCCGATAGCATAGGCAAGCTGTACCTGGACCTGGGTCGCCAAACCGGCGGCGACCAGGTTCTTTGCCATATAGCGGGCCATATAAGCACCGCTGCGGTCCACCTTGGTGGGGTCCTTACCGGAGAAGGCACCGCCGCCATGGGAGAAGTAGCCGCCGTAGGTATCCACGATGATCTTACGACCGGTCAGGCCGGTGTCGCCGTTGGGGCCGCCAATGACAAAGTTGCCGGTGGGGTTGATATGGATATTGGGTACATTGGCAATGTCGAAGCCATACTTGGCAAGCACGGGAGCGATCACGCCCTCACGGATGTAACGGCGCAGCTCACTCATCTCAAAATCCGCGCTGTGCATCACAGATACCACCACAGTATCGATACCGGCCACATTGCCCTGCTCGTCAAACTCCACGGAGACCTGGGTCTTGCCGTCGGGACGGAGCAGATCGTTGCTGGCAATGCACTCGGTCAACCGGTTGGACAAAGCACGGGCCAGAGCAACGGGCAGGGGCATCAGCTCGGGAGTCTGGGTGCAGGCACCGCCGAACATCATACCCTGGTCACCGGCACCGCCCACTTCGTCGTTGGTACCCAGGGCGATATCCGCGGACTGGGTGTGGATCTTGCAGAGGATCTCCACGGAATCGGCATTGAAGCCGTTGCCGGGATAGGTGTAGCCGATCTTACGGATCACCTGACGGGCAATGGTCTCGTAATCCACCACAGCCTTGGTGGTGATCTCACCGCAAATCAGGCAGAAATCGGTGGTCACAGTGGTCTCACAGGCCACACGGGAGCCGGCGTCCTGGGCAAGGCAGGCGTCCAGGATAGCGTCGGAGATGGAGTCCGCAACCTTGTCGGGATGGCCGCAGGTCACACATTCAGAGGTAAACAGTCTTTTTTCCATAATTTTCTTTCCTTTCCTCGCACAATAAAAAACCGCACATCGGACTCGATGTGCGTCTATCGAATCCTCATCTGTCGTTGCCGCCGGATTTGGCACCTTGCTTCCGCAGGTTGCCGGGTTTCATCGGGCCGTTCCCTCCACCACTCTTGATAAGGCTTATATGCAGTTCGACTATATTATACGGACTTTTCCCAAAATGTCAAGTATTTTTTCCGAAAGGGTTTAGGTTTTTTCAAATATGTTCATAATTCTGCTATGGACTTTTATGGAAAAAACTGCTATCATAGATACATTGCTTTTAGGAGTTGATCAAATTGTTCGGTTTGCGAAATCGCTTTGAACGCTTTTGCTTCAAGCACAGATCTAAAGGCATCCCCAATCTGATGCTGTATATCACCGTGGGTTCTGCCTTTGTGTACATTTTGAGTCTGTTTAATCAGAACTTTATGCTCTATGAATGGCTGTGCTTTGATAAAGCCAGGATCCTGGAGGGGCAGGTCTGGCGTCTGTTTTCCTATGTATTTGCCTACGCACCGGGATCGAATCCTGTCCTGATCCTGGTTTCCTTCTACTTCTTCTACAATCTAAGCCGGGCAACAGAAACGGCCATGGGAACCTTCCGGTTTAATATTTACTATTTCTGCGGTGTCCTTCTGATGGATCTGTTTGCCATGATCTTCTGCCCTACCGGTCGTATCTATGGCGACGGGTTTTATGCCGATCCCGCTGATCTATACAGTTCAATGGGCTATTACCTGCATTTGAGCATGATTTTAAGCTTTACTGTGGTCCACCCGGATGCACAGTTTTTGATGTTCTTCGTGCTTCCCATCAAGGCCTGGGTCATTGCCCTGATCGACCTGCTGCTGATCCTTTTGGAGGTCTACCAGCTCACCGACGCCGGGTTCTTCCCCCACAGTCTGTTCCCCCTGGTGGGTATTGCCAATTTCCTGCTGTTTGCGGGAAAGGATGTGCTGAATCTTCTTCCGGAGTCCATCCGACCCAATGTAAACCGGATGCGCAAGCCTGCACGAAAGAAAAACGGCGATGCCATTCCCTTTACCCCGGCTGACCGGACTGCCCGTCCCGCCCCTCCCAAAAAGGTTCCCTATATCCATCGCTGCACCGTTTGCGGCAAGACCGATGTGTCGGATCCTGATCTGGAGTTTCGGTACTGCTCCCGTTGTAACGGGTACTTCTGCTATTGCCAGGACCATATTTCCAACCACACCCATGTAGAATAGATATTAAGATCATGCGATAATAAGATATTGAGATAGAAAGACCAGGTTGTCCTTCCAAATCGGAACGGCGACCTGGTCTTTTTGGGTAACTGACTACGAAAAGCTACCGACAAAGGCTTCTCCTTGGGGAGAAGCTGGCAAAAATCGGCTCTTCGGAACCGATTTTTGACTGATGTGGGGTGTTATGGGCGGTATCGCTCCAATAGGACCGCTCAGAAACAGTTAGACCCCACATCCGCCCCAGTTTGCGAACTGGGGCACCTTCTCCCCAGGGAGAAGGCTTTTCGGTGGGGGCAAGCCCCCACCCTACGGATGCCTTTCAAGCACATTTTCATAACAATCCACGATATCTCATATCTAACATCTTGTATCTGATATCTAAAAAAGGCGGCTGCCGAAGCAGCCGCCTTTGGGGGTTAGGGATTATACAGTGGTGTCAGTGCCGTCGGTGGTGGGCTCGCTGGTTTCGGGAACCTCGGGCTCCTCAACAACAGGTGCCCAGGTGGCAATGTTGTTGGTAGCGGTACCGAACCAAGTGTCCATCACAGCCTTGTACTGCTCGTACAGACCGTAGACAGCCTCCTTCTGGGTGTCGGTCAGGGTGGTCAGCTTGTTGACAGCCAGAATGGTCTGCTTCATGCTGGTGGTGTAAGTGTCGCCGTTGGCAACGCCTTCACCGAAGCAAACGAAGGGCTCGCCCATGATTTCCATCTCGCCGCCGCCGGCAGCCATGATACCATTCAGTCGGAGGGTAAAGGTGCCATCGGTGGGATTACCCTGGGTCTGGTAGGTCTTGACATAGTTGTTCTTCAGGTTCAGGTTGAAGCCGTAGCCGGTGATGTTTGCCAGAACAACGCTGTCACCGTGGACCTCAGCTCTGTAGCCCAGGGCATCGGCATTGGCCTTCAGGCTCACGTGGGTCAGAACAACCTCCACTCTGTGGGCTCTGTACAGACCCTCTGCATCAGCTGCAACGAAGTAGTGGTACTCGTTGTTAATACGCTCCAGGGAATTGGTGTGGAAGGAAACGATGTTGGTAGCTTCGCCGTAGAAGCCGCCCAGCACATCCTCCTGGAAGTCGTTACCTGCCATATCGATCAGGTAGAGGTTGCCGTTGACCGTCAGGCTGTACAGCTCATTGCCGCACAGATCCAGGTACAGGTCGCCCATGTACACTTCGTCAGTGCTGAAGCCGTCGATGACCAGGCGAACGAAGGTAGCGCCCTCAATAGCCATAGCCTCAGCGATGGTATTGGCAGAACCCAGGGCAACGTTCTTCTCATTGTATGCGTAGTAAGGCACGGAGCTGACCAAAATCAGGTTGTAGCCGGTCTCAGTCTGCGCGGCCTGGATGGTGGTGTTGGCCTCGGTGCCGTGGAAGTAAGCGGAGTAATCCTGGGCAACCTCGGGAGCGAAGATACCGGAGACCGCGAACCGCTCCACACCGATGGAAGCGCCATCCTGGAAGCCGTCCTCGTCGATGGTGATCATACGGCCAGTGCCCAGACGGATCTGGTCGATGACAGCCGTGCCGCCCAGGGTGGTGACCACGTTCTCACCGGCGCTGCCAATGTGGACAGAGGATACACCTTCCACGCAGCCCTCGCCGAAGCCGCCGATCTCACCGCCGGTAACGGTCAGGTAAATAGTCTTGCCCTCCTGTGCCGCATTCATGGAGATATTGGCACCGTACATCTCGCCGGGCAGCTTGTCGTCCACGCCGTCTTCATCCTCATCCACATTGTAGAGGATACCGTTGTAGATCTTACCGCCGGTAACGGTGATGTTGCCGGAGTTTGCAAAGGTGGAGATATTACCGCCGCGCCGTGCAGAACCGCCAACGATCTCACCGCCGGAGACGTTCAGCTTGTTGAAGGCAACGATGTTGCCGCCGTGGTTTCTTGCGTAGCCGTTGCTGACGGTACCGCCCTGGATGTTCAGAGTAGCTCCGCCACGGACGGAAATGTTGCCGCCTTCATAGGCAGAACCGCCGGTAACGGTGCCGCCCGTAATGGTGGCGGTAGCCTGGTAAACACTGATATTACCGCCGCTGTTGCTCTGGGCCACGCCGTTTTCAACAATACCGGCGCGCATCTCAAAGGGACCCTGGACGAAGATATTGCCGCCGTACTCAGTGGCCGTACCGCCGGTGACCTTACCGCCTCTGATATACAGCTTCGTAGTGTAGCCGGATCTCTTCTGCATGTAGATAGCGCCGCCCTGTGTGGCCTTAGCGCCCTGGACAACACCGTCCCACAGGCTGACATTGCCGTTATCGTTGATCGCCATGGCGCCACCGGACGCGGTGGTGTCCACACCGGTGATCTGACCGTTGCAGATGTGGAAGGTGCCACTGACATTCACAGGACCGGAAGTCGTGATCTTCTCTGCAGCGCAGGCAAACTCACCGCCATAGAGGAAGGTGGCATTGGAAGAGGAGCACACGTACATGGCAGAGCCGCCGACGGTGCCCTGACCCAGGACCTTGCCCCACTGGGCATTGGGATCCGCAGGATCGTAATTGCTGTCGGAAATGTTGAACTTACCGCGAACGAGCATGCCGTACTTGGCAGAGCCGGTATCGAAGGTAAAGGTATTGCCGTTCAGGTCCAGGTTTACGACCTTGGTATCGTTATCTGCCACGACCATGGGAATGGTGCTGGTCACATTCTCGGTGAGCATATAGTTGCCCACAGGCAGGACCCAGGAATCGGCCTTGGCCAATCCGTCGGTAACATGGGTGCCGCCGGAGATCTGGGCATCCACCCAGGCCTGATCAATGAGCGTCCACTTGATGTCAGAGCAGGCGTGTTGGATCCCGCTTGTCACAGAGTCGCTAAGATTGCCGCCGCACTTACAGTGGTACTCGGCGCCGATTTCACGAATAATGGCATCCTGACCCTCTGCATCATAGTAGAGGAACTCGGTTGCATCCGCAGTTACGAAGTAAGCCAGAAGCGCTTCTTCGATGTTCTTGATGGCCACGCCCTCGTTCTTGGAGGAGATGGGGATGGGCTGCTCAGTGGCAAAGTTCTCGCCAACAGCGAAGGCATAGCCCTCGCCGGGCTGACCGTTGACGCCCAGCTCACCAATGGTGACAGCGCCGTTCAGGGTGACCTTGGGACCCTTGCTGTCCGCGCCCAGAGCCAGGTCAAGACCGTAATTATCGGCTGCAGTGCCGGTCAGGCTGCCGCCGGTGATGGCGCCGCCGTTCATGGTGAAGGTGCCCATCAGGACATACACGTTACCGCCGCGGGTGGCTGCGGTACCGCCGGTGATGGCGCCGTCTTCCATAATAAACTTACAGCCGTCAGCGCCCAGGTATACGTTACCGCCGATCTTGGCAGCAGTACCGCCGGTGATGGTGCCGTTCTCCATAGTGAACTGCGCAGTATCCAGCATGTAAATACTGCCGCCATTGCCGGCAGCATTACCGCCGGAGATGGTGCCATTGTGGAGGTAGAACTTGCCATTGCCGCTCACCAGGATATTGCCGCCATTGACACTTGCCTTACCGCCGGTGATGGTACCACCGTACATATGAAGGGTGGAATTGTTGATCACCTGCATCACGCCGCCGCAGCCGGCATTGGTAGCCGTGCTGGTGCCCTTATTGGCTTCGCCGCCGGAAATCAGGCCGTCATAGATATTGACGTTACTACCCTGAACATACATCGCGCCGGCGCGGATGGTCTTGGCGCCGTAAATGGCACCGCCGTAGATGTTCAAAGTGGCGGGGGTAGCAGCCGCATCGGAGTTGTTACCCACATGGATGACACCACCCTTGCCGGCAGTGGTTCTGGTGGTATCGCTGGAAGACTTCTGGTTATAGGCAGTAATGCTGCCGCCGTAGATCTCCATAACAGGAGAGGCATAGCCGGAGGGCTTGTTGAGCAGGTAGATGGGGCCCTCGCCAGTGCCTGTGCGGCGTGCGATCAGTCTGCCGGAGCCGGCATCGCTGGAATCACAGACCGTAAAGGTGCCGATCACACGGAAGGCAGAAGTATTCAGGCTGGAAGCGCTTCCGGTCAGCCAGAAGCCGTTCAGGTCGATATGCAGGGTCTTGCCAGCCGCGATCTCAATGGGATAGGACAGGGTGTACTCAGCCGTCAGGTACAGGTACAGCTCGTCAACATCGTCCTTGAGATAGTACTTGGAGCCGGAGACCTTGAAGTAGTTACCGATATTGGTGGAGGTCAGGGGCTGCCAGGTGGTTACGGGGGTGCAAACATGGCCGCTGGCCTGCTGGGCCGCAGCGGAGATATTGCCGCCGCAGATACAGACATCCTCATGGACGGGATTCTGCGTAGCCTGCGCAGCTTCGCCGCCGGTCAGAGAACCGGCTACATAGGTAAAGGCAGTGGAAACGCCACCCTCACCAATGTACAGGGGCAGGTTGTTGCCGATGTAGAAATCGCTGCCCTCGTTATCCGTAAATACAGGTGCACCGGAAACGGTAACAGGCGCGCCGGAGGAAATGGCGTGAATGGCGCCCAAAGGATCCCGGGAGCCGCTGAAGGTACCGCCCATGATGTTCAGCTGGCCTGCGTTGTAGATCACGCCGCCGCCCTGCTTACCGCCGTTTGCATAGGGAACGGTAGCACCGCCAACGAGCTCGCCGCCATAGACGTTCAGGGTACAGTCGGAGTGCATGACCATACCGCAGCCGCCACGACCGGCACCGGTGGGAGTCTTGGTCCAGTCGGTATTGGAGGCTCTCAGATCGGAGCCGATAAGCTTGCCGCCATAAATGTTCATAACAGAGGCAGGCTTTGTTGCCTTGACACCGTCACCGTCGGGATCGTAGTCAAAACGACCGGCATCGGTAGCTACGGTGAAGCAGCCGGCGTAGGTACGGCCGGTGCCGGGAGCGGCGGAGGAAAAGGTACCGCCGTAGATATTGACCTCAGAGCCTGCGTAAGTATAGAACAGAGGGCTCTGGGCAGTATTGCCGGTGTAGACCTGACCGGTGCTCTCTTCCGAGCAATCACAAATGGTCAGCTTGCCGTTGGGCTTGAAGGTCTGCACCTTGCTGCTACTGAGCTTGAAGCCGTTCAGGCACAGGTTGACCGTATCACCATAGGGGATATAAATGGTCTTGGTAATCGTGGTATCGCCGTCGAGAATGTAGTTGCCGGAGCGGATCACATTCTCAGTCTTTACAGTCAGGGAGCTATCCTTGTAGGAATAGGTCTCAAAGGATGCATCGGAGAGAACCTTGTCGTAGACAATCTCCTCACAGGTATGGCCATGCTGGCCCTCAAACTTGCCACCGCAGGCGCAGTGGGTGTGGGTCGTCTGTTCGGGCTCGGATGTGGGCACAAGAATCTCTGTGTCATCCGTTGCCATTGCACTGGGCGTCACAGCAAATGCTGCCACGACCACAAGGGCAAGTGCCAGAAGCAGGCAAAATACATTGCGTTTCATGTTGTTTCCTCCTTGTTTTTGAAAAATTACGCGGAAGTCAGGAAAAAATTGTTCCTTTGTACAATTTCCTATCTATCATTATAACGAACAAGCCTCTTTCTGTCCATTCCCAAGTGGAAAACTAATTGCATAAAGTTTTGCAGAATATTTTGGCA
The DNA here is from genome assembly GCA_015068135.1 of Oscillospiraceae bacterium. GTDB lineage: Bacteria > Bacillota > Clostridia > Oscillospirales > Oscillospiraceae > Faecousia. The sequence goes on from SVLB01000008.1 coordinate 12,985, forward strand.
ACATTGCACAATTGACAATTTCAAAGCTTGTAATCCCATAATTTCGTTTCCAAAAAGTTGTATCCGCCCAATGTTATGAAACTGTCATTTCAGAGCGCAATGGACTTGCAATCCCCTATTGGGTTCTGCTATAATTTACCATATTAATTCGTGTAAGGAGCTTATCGATGAAAGGCTTTATGGATGAAAACTTCCTTCTGGAGACACAGACCGCCCGGAAGCTGTTTCACAGCTACGCCAAGGACCTTCCCCTTATCGACTACCACTGCCATTTGAATCCCCGGGAGATCTGGGAGGACAAGCGGTTTGCCGATCTGAGCGAGGTCTGGCTGGGCGGCATTCAGCCGGACGGCAGTTTTGCCGGAGATCACTACAAATGGCGTATGATGCGCTGGGCAGGGATCGAAGAGGCCTCTGTCACCGGAACCAAGCCCGGCTATGCGCGTTTCCTGAAATTTACCGAGGCGCTGACCCTCGCTATCGGCAATCCCATGTATCACTGGTGTCATTTGGAGCTGCAGCGGTTTTTTGGCATTACCGAGCCTTTGACTCCGGAAAGCGCACCCCGGATCTGGGAGCAGTGTAATGATCTACTGCAAAATGACCCGGATATGACCGCCCGCGGTCTGATCCGCAAGGCAAATGTAGCTTTCATCGGCACTACAGACGATCCCATCGACGATCTTTGCTGGCATGAGAAGCTGGCGGCGGATCCCACCTTTTCCACCACGGTTGCCCCCTCCTTCCGTCCCGACAGGGCCGTGAATATCCACAAGGCCGGTTGGCTGGAATACATGGGCAAGCTTGCCCAATGCGTGGGCAAGACCCGTCTTTCCAATATGGAGGAGGTTTTGGCGGCACTGGAATCCCGGGTGATCTATTTCCACGGGCATGGCTGTCGGGCCAGCGACCACGGCCTTGATTATGTCCCCTGGCAGGCTTACACCGAAGCCGATGCAGAAGCCGTCTATCAAAAGGCCCTCCGGGGCGAGGCGCTCACCACCGGGGAAGTGGAAGGATATCAGACCGTGATCCTGCTGCACCTGGGCAAGCTTTATGCTAAGCTGGGAATCGCTATGCAGATCCACTATTCCTGTCTGCGGAATAACAATCAGCGGATCTTCAAACTCCAGGGCGGCGACACCGGCGTGGATGCCATCGCCCAAAACACCTGCGGCGGCAATGTAAGCAAGCTGCTCAGTGCTTTGGATGAAGCCGGTGCTTGTCCCAAGGTGATCCTTTATTCCCTGAACCCCGGAGACAACGCCCAGCTGGGAAGTCTGGCAGGATGTTTTCAGGAGGGGTCGCTCCCCGGCAAGATCCAGCACGGCTCCGCCTGGTGGTTCAATGACAACAAAACCGGCATGCTCGATCAGATGACCACCCTTGCCAATGTGGGCCTTTTGGGTACCTTTATCGGCATGCTCACCGACTCCCGGTCGTTTTTGAGCTATCCCCGGCACGAGTATTTCCGCCGGATCCTCTGCAACCTCATTGGCTCCTGGGTGGAAAACGGGGAATACCCCAATGACGAAGCCGCTCTGCGCCGGATCGTGGAGGGCATCAGCTACTATAACGCCAAGCGTTACTTTGGGCTGTAAGCCTCTATCTGCCTTCTCCCTCCGGGAGAAGGTGGCACGGCGTTAGCCGTGACGGATGTGGGGTGTTACGGGCGAGAGCACCCCGAAAAAACTGCTCAGTAACCTTCAGACCCCACATCCGCCCCTTCGGGGCACCTTCTCCCCAGGGAGAAGGCTTTGCCGCTTCGCGGTCGGAACGCCGGCGTTCCCTACTGCCCAATTTCGGCATTGGGCATTTGGCATTTTCATAACAAAAACGGCGGGGTTTCTCCCGTCGTTTGTTTTTGGTCCTTTACATTTGCTCCGAAGAATGTTAAAATAAGTTATTATGATAGGAGGTGGGGCTTTTTGGGCCGATATGTCCGCAAAATTTGGTCGTCCTTTTTGAAGGGCGATATGATCCTATTGATCCTGTGCCTGATGGCCACTGCCTTTGGCTGCCTGATGGTTTCCAGCACCACAGCGTACATGGGTACCGCCCGACTGCTCACGGTGCAGTTGGTAGCTGCCGGATTGGGTCTTCTGGTATATGCCGTCATGTCCACGGTGGACTTTGAATTCTTCTCTGAGCATCGGTCCATACTGGTGTTCATCAACCTGGGGCTTTTGATCCTTCTGATCCCCTTCGGCACCGATAACGGCAGCGGTAACCGAAGCTGGCTGAACTTCCCCTTCCTGCCCGTTGATATCCAGCCGGCAGAGATCTGCAAGATCCTGTTTATTCTGATCTGCGCCTCCGTTATGGCCTCTCACCAAAACCGCAGGTCCGCTCCCACTTCCGTACTTCACCTGGCCTTTCATATGATCCTGCTGGTGGGACTGAACATCGTTCTTTCCAAGGACGTGGGCGTTTCCTTGATCTTTGTGTTCATTTTCATCGGTATGGCCCTGGCCGGCGGTATCAGTGTGATCTGGTTTTTGCTGGCTGGCGGTGCAATTGGTGCATTGGCACCTATTATTTACTACCGCTTTTTGGACGAGTACCAGCGCCTGCGTATCCAGGTCCTGTTCGACCCCTCTTTGGACCCCTACGGTCAAGGTCCCCGTTATCACACTATGCAGGCTCTGAAATCCCTCACCGGCGGTGCTATGACCGGTCAGGGACTGGGCGAGGGCTACCGCACCCAGCAGGGTGCCCTGGTTGCCCAGCATACGGACTTTATTTACTCTGCCATTGGTGAGGAACTGGGCTTTGTGGGCTGTGTTTTGGTGCTGATCCTGCTGGTGCTGATCATTGCCCGGATCATTTGGATCGGCAATCGCAGCTCCGACTACGGTCGGCGGCTGATCTGCTACGGTGTTGCCTCCGCTCTGATCTTCCAGGTAATGAGTAATGTGGGTATGTGCATCGGAATCACCCCCATCATCGGTCTGACTCTCCCCTTCATCAGCTACGGTGGATCCTCCCTGGTTACCCTGTACGCCATGATCGGCTTGGTGGCCGGTGTCTACGCCCGCCCCGCCGCGCCCAGCCACGAGCGGTATATCCGCCCCCCGCTGAAAGCGCACCTTTCCTGACAAACGCATTTCGGCCGCGCTGCCCTTTGGCAGTGCGGCCGTCAAACTGTCGAAAAACTATGTTTCTTGTAAACTCTGAAATCGGGCTGCCTCCATGGAGGCAGCCCGATCTTATGCTATCTTGCTCAGCCGCTGATCAGGGAGAGCTCGCCGTCGGCATTGACGATCTGCAGTGCCGTATTCACCGGCAGGAAGCAGTCTTCGTCATTGGGATCTGTAATGGTCGTAAATGCACCGATCACATCCATATCCACACCGATGGAGGAGGTATCCTCCAAGCCGTCGGCAGACACAGTGATCCGGGCATTGGCGCACAGCTCGATCTCCGTCAAAGCAACCGTACCGCCCACAGTAACAGAGACATTCTTGGACTGAACGTCGATCTTGTCCTCTACCGTGGTATTGGCGATAGAGAATTTGACTGTACCGCTGTTGGCACCCAGACGGATATCGCCGCCCTGGATGACCGCGCCGTCAATGGTGATCTCAGCCTTGGCAGAAGCTGCATTGGCAAAAGCGGAGATGTTGCCGCCCGTACCGCCCGTAGTGCCGTTCTTCAGAGTGCCGCCGGTCATGGTCAGCTTACCGAATACCGCCAGATTGCCGCCACTGGACTTGGCATAGCCGTTTTCAATGACAGTGTTGCCGCTGATAATCAGGTTGCCGCTGCCACCGATGCGGATATTGCCGCCCTCGGAATCCGTACTGCCGCCGCTGATCTTACCGGACTGGAACTGAACCGAGCCGCCGTCCAGGTTCACAGAACCGCCGGAGCCCTTGGCATGACCATTCAGGATCTGGGTACCACTCAGCTCGAAGACATTGACGGAGCTGTTCGCCACATTCACGTTGGCACCGCTGCCGGTTCTGGCAGTGCCTTCAGACACCGTGCCGCCGTAGAGATAGAGCTTACCGGAGGAGAGCATGATGTTACCGCCGGAGGTCGCATTGCCGCCGGTGACCGTGCCGCCGTACATATACACCTCAGAATTATTGGTAATGTTGATATTACCGCCGCTGGAGGTCGTGTATCCGTCATGGATGTTGCCTGCATAGATATTCAAGGTGGCAACACCGGCCGCGGCATCATTCTTATTACCCATATAGAAGATAGCGCCATTGCAAATCGTACCCTTGGAGGTAAAGTTACCGCCGTAGATGTTGATCACAGGGTTATTGCCGTTCTCGTTGTAAGCATAGGCTACACCGCCGTAGACCTTTCCGCCGCTTGCAGAGCTGTTGTCGTAATGGGTCTCGATGCCGCCCTTGAAGTTGCCGTCAGCATCCTTCTGGCAATCGGTGATATTCAGGGTGCCTTTGAGCACACGGAATACGCGGACCGACTCAGAGGTGGTAATGGTATGACCGTTGAGGCAGATACTCAGGGTATTGCCCTTTTCCACATTCACATTGGCCGTCAGATGCACATCCTCAGTCAGAACGATCCGTCCGGAAGCGGGCAGCTTGTCAGTCTCGCCCCAGGGGGTCCATCTGACAGTATCGCAGGAGGTGTGCCCGCCCAGATTCTCCGCATTACCGCCGCAGAGGCAGTGCTCATGGAGGAACTTGGGAGTCAGGTACAGGTCGCCGTTTTTGTTCTCGACCTTATAGTTTTCCGTATCGGCAGGGACGAAGCATGCCTCATCGTTGGCATCGGTGATGGTGGCAAACGCCAGGGTATCATCGACCACAGATACGATGATGCTGGAATCGTCTTCCAGGCCTTCCTCGTGGATGCCGATTCCCTGACCGGCAGCCAGAACCACATTCAGATCGGTGACCTTGCCGCCAACATACAGGCTGTTGTTGCCGTCCTGGACATTCACAGTGCCGTCAATATTGGTACCCAGCAGAGTCAGCTTAGTGGTACCGCTGTTGGAGCCCATGCGGATATTGCCCTCAATGGTGCCACCGGAAATCACAATTTCGGGGTTTACATCTGCCAGGTTGGCAAAGGTCAGGATGTTATTGCCTGCGCCGGTGCCCACGCAGTTGCCCAGGAAGCCGCCGGAAATCTCCATCTTACCCATGCAGGTGATGTTACCGCCCTGTCCCTGCTCGATGATTGCATCCTTAGAGATAGAGGCATGGCCGTTCTTGCCCACACGCAGGTTGCCGCCTTCCACGGCCTTGTTTCCGGTAAGCTTGCCGCCTTCCATGTTGAAATAACCCACATCCGCATTCACTGCACCGCCGTTACCGGAGGCGGTACAGCCGGTAATAACACCGCCGTACATATTCAGAACAGAGTCGTTACCGATATACAGACCGGCACCACTGCTGTAGCTGGAAGCACCCTGAATCGTACCATCGTAAATATTCATGGTTGCCACGCCGGCCTTGTCATTGGAGGAATTACCCAAGTAGCCGATACCGCCGTTGGTGACCTTACCGGTATGCTCCAGGGTACCGCCGTAGATGTTCAGAACGGGGTTTCTGCCGTCGGAGTTGTACATGTAGAACAGACCGCCATAGGTAGCAACGTTCTTACCGTTGGCATCCACCGGGCAGGTGAGGCTGCCGGAGATCTTGCCCTGGTACTCACCGTCCACCTTGTGGTCGCAGATGTTCAGGGTTCCGTGAATGTTGAAGAAGCGATCCTCGCTGGTGATGGTATGACCGTTGAGGCAGATGGTAAGCTCATCGCCGGCATTGATCTCGATTCTGCCGTCGGCATAAACCGCATCGGCACTCAGATAGTAATAGCCGGGAAGCTGGATCTGGGAAACACCGTCCCATTCGTACCAGGTCACGTCCTCTGTCACATGCTCGCAGGTATGCTCGCCCTCGGGCATCACATTGATGCGGCTCATCACGTAGACATAGTTGGTTTTGCCGTCAGCACCCTTCAGGCAGTGAATAAAGTCACCCAGCTGCAGCTTGGTGCGCTCACCCTGGTTATTCTCAAACTTATTGGTGGTAACGTTAAATACGTTCGGATCATCGGAGATGGTCCAGGTGGAAATGCTTCCGTCCTTATTGGTGGTCACCTGGTTGCCTTCGATCTTGGTAACGGTGGCATAGCTGATGCCGATGCCGCCCTTGCATTCCTTTGTAGACTTGGCGTGGAGGGCATGGATCGCAAAGCCCTCGTCGTCAAAGTCGATGCCTACGACCTTGGCAATTTCCAGGTCAATGGCATTGGCAACCTCCTTGTCCTTGGTCTTGACGGTAACTTCCTGGCCGTCATGAGCCATGCGGAAGGTATACACGCCGTCGGCATCGGGGACACGGGTGGTTTCGCCCAGGGTCGCATCGTACTTGCGGTCCAGGTTGTAGTATATACCGTAGTCCACATAGCGTTCCATCACGAACGCATAGGAAACCTGCTTATCGCCATTTGCCAGGCAGTGGACAAGGTCACCCACCTGCAGTTCAGTCTCCTCGCCTCTGTTCTTGATGAAGTTGGTACTCACATTGTAGATCTTGCAGTTCCAGGCCTTGGTCTCATAATAGGTCTTGGTAACCACACCGTTTTCGATCTTCTCCGTGGTAAAACCGTACTTGGAAACATCGGTGACATAGGCCCAGCTGGAGGTACCGCCGCCCTTGGTGACAACACAGTTGGAGGGGTGGATGGCGCGGTAAACGATACCGTCATAAACCTCCATAGCCAGGGTCTTTGCCGCCTGGGAATCGATATCGGTGGCGATCTTCTGGCTCTTGGTCTTTACCGTAACAGACTCGCCGTTGTGTGCCATCTCAAAGACATAGTAGCCCTCGGCATCGGGCACACGGGTGGTCAGCTTGGTAGTAGAATTATATTTTCTGGAGTAGTTCCAATAAAGCGGCAGATTTTCATAGCGGTTGACGATGAAGATCACACTGACCTCACCGTTCAGGTTCTGCAGAGTATGTACCCGGTCACCCACACGGACCTTGTCTACCTGGCCCACCAGTGCCGCATTGGAGGACACGTTATAGGTCTCGCAGTCCTCTGCAATGGTTCCCTGAAGCAGATCGCCGGTGCTGTCCTTCAAGACGGTAATGCTGTTGCCATCCAGGGCAGTCACGTCATACCAGCTGGCCCAGGTACCGCCAATGGTTACCTGATCGGGGGTATAGAACTTTTCGATCACGTCACCGTTCAGCTTCAGACCGAAGCACTTGGCCGCACGGGCATCGATCTTCTGCACGATGTCAGGATCCTGGGTCTTCACGATCTTTTGCTCACCCAGTACCGCTACCTTGATCCGGTACCAGCCGTCATAGTCAGGCGTGCGGGTGGTGAGCTTGGTCTTGGAGTCGTACTTCCGCTCCACATTCCAGTAGATCTCGGATTCCACAGGATTGCTGACCACGAACACAACACAAACCTGTCCACGGGAGTCACGCAAGCAGTGGCACTGCTGACCGACCTTCAGCTCCACAGGCTGACCAAACCACTCTCCGGTGCCGCTGACATCGTAGACCTTATACTCTCTTGCCAGCCTGCCGGTATAGACAGTGCCCTTACCGCTGCCGGAAACACGGCGGAAGCTCACCTCGTTGCCGTCCACAGCAGTCAGGTGATACCAGGAGGCCGCACTGCCGCCACCGGTATAGGTACCGGCATGGTAAACGGCAGAGATATTGCCATCCTCGTCCACATCTGCACCGAAGCAGCGGGCAGCCTGGGAATCTATCTGGCTGGCGATCTCAATATCCCGGACCTTCAGGGTGATCTCCTCACCGTTCAAAGCCGCCTTGTATACAAAATTACCGGTAACATCACGTTCACGGGTGGTCCGCTTGATGGCAGCATCATACTTGCGGTCGGAAATGAAGTACACATCGCCGGGAACCTTGTAGGGCTTCACGAACACATGGGTGATCTTGCCGTCTGCATCCTTAACCGCTATGACCTCGGCGTCGATACCGACAGTGCCGGGCAGACCCACCATCAGGCCTTCACCGCCCACATCCCAGATCTGGGTGTCCTCCTCCAGGATGAACTGACCGTTAAAGCCGTCCAGACCCACAGCGGAGTTAAACTTGATCACGTTACCCTCAACCGCTGTGACATAGTAGCCGTTGGCAGCCAGGCCGCCGGTAAAGGTCTCTACACGCACAGCATCCACAACCACGCCATCGCTATTAAACACAAGACCCATGATCTCCATCATATCGATCTTGTTGGCAACGGTGCGGTCTGCTACAGGCAGACGTACCTGCTCACCGTCAACGGCGAACTGGATGTAGATAAAGCCATCCTCACTGTCCACGGGGCGGACCATCAGGCTGCTTCCCCGATAGGTGGCACCGTCCACGTTCCAGTAGATCTTGCCGTCCAGGCCCTCGGTATGCGCGGGAGCCTCGGTGGTTTCGGTGGGCTGGGTCGCCTGGGTCTGCTTATCGGAATCACCGCCAAAGACAGTGAGCATAAGCGCAGCCGCAACAGCCAAAACCACAACCAAACAAGCCAAAATGACCCATTTGGTATTCTTTTTCTGACTCTGCTTCTTCATTGAAATACTCCTTCCCCTTTATAAAAACGGATATTTTCAGGTGTATTCATTCTATCATAAATTTCGATTTTTGCAAGAAAAACAGGCATTTATAACCCCGCTTCCCAGTTGTAGTTTTCTTTTTCTACACCTTGCACAAATTACACATATTTCTTTTGTGCATTTTTCCATCTAACGTTGTAATAAGCCGCGCCATCTTCTCCCCAGGGAGAAGGTGACAATTGACAATTGTCAATTGTCAATTCAAAAAAAGCCGCCGGCCCGGGTGGGTCGGCGGCAGTATCGCAATGGATTATTTGATGATCTCAGGGGACTTGAAGCCTGCGGAGGCCTCGGGGATATAGCTGCCAAAGTACTTGCTAAAGTCCATATTCAGGTACTGGCACATCTCGTAGACCTCCACCATGGTGTTGTCATTGACAGGGATGCCGTTTTCCATGAGCTTGCGCTCGGCCTCCACTTCCTTCTCACCGTGGGTGTAGATCCGGGTCTGACCGTCAGCCTTGGGGGCATTGCGCAGGTCCTGCAGGTAAGCACTCAGGTGGGCCTTGATGCCCTCGGCATCGCCGAAGATCTTGGGATCGATGACCATAAAGCCATGGCAGATGCCGCCCTTGCCGCCCACACCGGTCTTGTCGGAGGTGGTACCCATGGCCATAATGGAGCTAAACAGCTCGCAGACCATAGCCCAGCCGTAGCCCTTATGGCTGCCGGTGTCCTCGGTGGAGCCGCCCAAAGGCATAATGCCGCCGCCGTTCTTGGCGGCAATGTTATCCAAAACATCAGCCGCATCGTTGGAGGGGTGACCGTTCTTATCCAGCGCCCAGCCGTCGTGCAGAGGCTCGCCCTTCTTGTTATAGACCTCCAGCTTGCCACGGGTGACAACGGTGGTGGAAGCATCGAACCAGAAGGGGTAGGGCTCAGCGGGCATGGAGATGGCAATGGGGTTGGTGCCCAGCATAGCGGTACGGCCGTAGGTGGGGACCATGATAGCATTGGTGTTGGTGCAGGAAAGGCCGATCAGGCCCTGGTCGCAGGCCAGCTTTGCATAGTAGCCGGCAATGCCGTAGTGGTTGGAATTGCGAACCACCACCATACCGATGCCGGACTTCTTTGCCTTTTCGATAGCCATGGACATGGCCTTGTGACCGACTACCTGGCCCATGCCGTCTTCGGCGTCCAGCACAGCGGATACGGGGGTCTCAAAGACCACCTTGCCCTTGCTCTCCACCTTGATCATACCCTTTTGAATGAACTTGTAGTAGCGGTACATTCTCTGCATACCGTGGCTCTCGATGCCGATCCGGTCGGACATCAGCAGCACATCGGAGATGATCTTTGCTTCCTCGGCATTGAAGCCAAACTTCTGGAAGGCATCGTTGCACAGTGCCTCCAGCTTATCGTATTTCCAGTATTGATAACCCATAGGGAATTCCTCCTCTTTAAGAAAGGGCCGATGGATCATCGGCCCTTATACTTTCTTACTTGCCGGCGGCCTTCTTAGCCTTCCGCATAGCAATGATACGGTTCATCTCATTGTAGACAATCATGTAGCCCTCGTCCACGCCCATGCCGGGCTTGGCCAGGATCTGCACGGGCTTGGTAGCCATAGCGCAGTGGACACAGACCTGAGCGCTGCGGTCGGTCTCGTTGCAGGTACCGCCCTGGTAAGCGCCGATGCCCTTCTCCTGGCAGTACAGAACTGCCTCGATGGTGTTGTTCACGCCACCCAGGTCGGGAGTCTTGATCTGGACCATGTGACCGGCCTTGCGGTCAGCAAACTCCTTGATGTCCTCCAGGGTGTTGCACCACTCGTCAGCAACCAGCTCCACATCACAGCCACGGGCATCCAGCTCAGCGGTCAGACCGGCCAGGGCAACCACCTGGGTCTCACGGTCACAGTCGCAGTCCATGGGGCCCTCGATACGCAGATGGAAGGGCTTAGCGATCTTGCCCAGCTCCTCGATGTAGTCAGCCATGGCCTTGTAGTTGTTGTTGCCGAAGGCAGCGCCGATGGTGCCGTACACGTCAATGTGGAACACAGGCAGGTAGCTGTCGTCCAGGCGGGTCTGCAGGATACGGTCACGGAGCCATGCCACATACTCAGCCAGCTTCTCGCCCTTGGTGCCCAGCTTCTCCTCCACGTTGTTGATCAGAGCGTGGGGCAGGACCTGAGCGCCCTTGATGATCATCTTGTCGGAGTTCATGTAGCGGTCATCACCGGACTGGGTGAAGATGTCGATGGGAGTCTCGGACACAGTGCAGCCGTACTCATCGGCAACGACTTCGCACATCATACGGCCGGTTGCCTTGGCAACCGCATCCAGGATGGCCTGGGACATGCCGTAACGGATGGCGGTGTGCAGACGCTTGCCCTCAACCTCGATGGCTTCCATCATGGCACACAGGCCGCGGAAGTCGTTGGCTTCCTTGCCAACCAGCTGGGGCTTGATGTACTGATCGATCACGGGGATGAAGTCCTTAGCCAAAAACAGAGGATCCCGTCCGCCGGCGCCGGAGTACTGCACAGCGGCGCAGTCACCGAAGGCGACCTGGCCGTCCTCCAGAACGATCATCACAGAGATGGACTCACCGGCCTGACGCACAGCGCGGAAGCCCTCGGTCACAGGCTCGCCGATGTAGAACATACCGTCATGACCGGCACCCTGCTTAATGGCACGCTGATCGTCGAAGTAGAAACCGGTACGACCGGCGGAACAAACAATATCAACAATTTTCATAGTAATTACTCCTTTTCCAAAAATACGAATGGACAATTGACAATGGGCAATGGACAATTAAGGTATTTCCTTCGGAAATGCTTGAAAATCCATGGCCGAAGGCCATACGATAATTGTCAATTATCAATTTTCCATTGTCAATTCCGATTATCAAAGCTGTAAGCCCGTTGCTGAATCTCAATATCTGGGTCTGCCAACCAAGCGGCCCTTGCCGATGGCGTAGACATCGTCGATGACCATCTGGAAGGAAGCCTTGCGGTTTTCGAACTTGGCGCGCTCCTCGATCTTGGAGGCATGGAAGTCCTTCAGGTCCTTGGTGAAGGGCAGGTTGCCGGGGTTGAGGATACGGATCGCGCCCTCGTTGTCACGGCAGGGCAGCATCAGACCGGCATTGTAGCGGCAGGGAGCGAAGGGAACGTCCAGAACACCGGCTTCCACAGCGCGGCAAACGCCCACAGCGATGTCGCCGTTACCCAGCTCGAAGCACTTGTCCACGATGCAGCGGGTCTCCTGACGGATGATCTCCTTCTCCAGCTCCACCTTGTCGGAAGCCAGGACCTGGTCGGAGAGCATATTGACCACCTGCTTGGTGCAGCGCAGACCCTCGGCATTGGCCTCCATGGTGGGGATACCCACAGCCTCGTGAGGCGTCTTGACGATGACCTTGGTCGCCTTGGACAGAGCAGCGATCAGAGAGCCCATGGAGATAACGCCAAAGGCCTTGGCCTCGTCAGCGGGGAAGCCGCCCATCCACTGGTGCAGAACGGTGGTGACCTCCACGTCGTTGTAGCCGTACTTCTTCAGGTACTCATCGGTCAGCTCCTCCAGAGTGCGGATGGCAGCCACGTCCTGACGGAGGTTGCCGCACTGGCCATAGCCAACGGTGATGTTCTTAACGCCCTGCTCAGCAGCCAGCAATGCCTCGATAATGGCAGCAGCGTGGGAAATGCAGGGGGGCACCAAAGTGCCGGTCAGGGGGCCGTAGGGCTCACGGTTGATGGAAACGCCCATCTCCTCGTACAGGCCGGTGAGGCGGTCAACATACTGCCAGTCACGGATGGTGCGCTCCATGGGAACGTTCTTGCAGTAGGGCAGGTTGTAGGAGATACCGCCGCCCTCGTAGGAGGTGAAGCCACCGGCAAAGGTGATCTCCGTGAGCAATCTGGCATCGGGAGTACCGTGACGGACCTGCATAGGTACGTTGACGGACTCGATGACCTGACGGCACTTGGCAACACCGTGGTTGACTGCGGGGAAGCCGTTCATCATGGCGCGGCCCAGACGGATGGACTCAGCGATGCCGTTTTCGGCTTCCTCATAGCGGTTCTGACGGGTGTAGGAGTCGATGGTGGAGGGCAGCAGATCGGCCTCACCGTACTCCTCCAGGTACTTCATCAGCTTAATATGCTCTTCCACAACAGGAACACCGGCACGGGGCTGGATCAGGGTACGGCCCTCACGCTTGGCGGCCAGCAGCTTCTTGGCGAAGCTGCGGCTCTCGGGCATGGCCTTGTGGTAGGCGATGGCTTCTTCCAGGTTGACATCCTTACCGGTGGGCCACTGGGCCAGGACTTCCTGCCGCAGGGCTTCAAACTCGGCCTGGGGAATTCTCTTATTCTGAATTTCCATGGTATTCAAGCTCCTTTTTCATAATTCGAAGTGCCGTCTGGGGGTAATGGGTGGATAGCAGTCCCATGGCGGCCATAATATACTTTCTGTCCACCCACACATCTGCCTGCTTGGGCCGCAGGGAGGTGGGCTGTGCGGGGCTGTAAAGGGCATGGGCGGCGATCCGCTCGGTATTTTTCGTGTGGATCAGACTGCCGCCGGTGACCACGATCTGCCCGACCTTGGTCAGATTCTTGCCCTCCTGGACAAAGGTCTGTCCCATCATGGTATAGGTCTCCTCGATGGTTCCCGCATGGCGGCGTACCGCTTCTTCAATGGCCATGGAGGCCAGGGCAAAATCCAGCTGTTCCAGCTCAGGATCTCCGTTGGGTACCACGTCGGTGTGTTCCTTCAGATAATCCACCAACTGCTGTACCCGATCCTTGCTCAGGCCGGAAAGCTTCGCTACCCGTTCTGCTCCCACAGCATCCACAATGCCCTGGATGGAGTAGCGCATACCGATATCGCCCTCAACCGTCCGCTTGGAGTAGGGCTCGGGAAGGCCCTTGAACACAGTCGTCATGTGCTCTGGCATTCCGTCGGCGATGGAGTAGATATCCGTGGTGGCGCCGCCGACATCCACAGCCACCAGTTCACCGATACCGCTCTCCCCTTCGCAGCCCTGGGCCAACAGGTCCATAGCCTGCAATACCGCAGAGGGAGTGGGCATCATAATATCATCCAACAGCTCTGCCGCCACGCTCAGGCCCTTAGCCTGGACGATGCGGTTGAGGAAAATCTGCCGGATCTGCTTTTGGGTCTCCTCGATCTTGAGGACACCGAATTTGGGCATCACATTGGGGCAGACATAGACCTCACAGCCCTCCAAAATCCGCTGACATTCCCGGCTTGCTGTGCGGTTGCCCGCCACCACAATGGGAAATTCCGGCTTCAAGGAAGCCAGCATTTTGGCGTTGTGGAGGATACATTCGGTATTACCGCCGTCGGTACCGCCCACCAAAAGGAAGATATCCGGCTTTAACCGGGCGATCTCCTCCAGGTCGTCCTCCGTCAGCTGGAAGGCATAAATGCCCACCACCTTGGCACCGGCACCCAGGCTTGCCATCTTTGCGGCCTCACCGGTAAGCTCCGGCACCAGGCCGCTGGTGACCATCCGCAGGCCACCGGCTGCTGAGGAGCAGGCATACGTCTCCGCAAAGGAGAGCTTGCCGGTCTTTTCCTCTAAAATCGCCAGGGCGTTGTGAAGGCCCTCGTTAATATCTGTCTGAATGGTGGTGAAGGACTGGGCAGTGCCTAACACGGACTCCCCTTCCACGTCCACCGCAGTTACTTTCGTATATGTACTTCCGAAATCGATCAGTAAGACGGGCTTCAAGCGGTCTCACCGTCCATGTGCAGCAGCTCACGCAGGGCTGCAATGGTGGTCTCGGGGGCAGTTCCGGGAGGGAAGGCACGGTCATAGCCCATATCCAGGAAACGCTTTTCAACTTCCTCAAACTTCTGTTTGCCGATAACGATGTTACCGCCAACCACCAGGGGAATGCCCTTCAGGCCGGCCTCATCGCACTTTTCCCGCATGCCACGGCAGTCCAGCTCGCCCTGACCGTACAGGGAGGAGATGACGATGGCATCGGCATTGGATTCAATAGCGGCAGCGATGTACTCTTCCTGGGAGACCATAACGCCCAGGTTCACGACCTCAAATCCCGCCTCGGTAAAGGCATGGTAGAGGATCTTGTTGCCCACGGCATGGACGTCAGCACCGATGACGCCAATGACCAGGACTTTCTTTTCGCGATTGTCCATGATTACACCTCTTAATTTTAATATTTGGGTACGCATTTTTCTACCACTATATCTTATAATGTTCTAGTTCATTTGTCAAGAAAGAATTATACAAATTTCGGCAATTGATACAATCCCTTTACAGATATTTCAGGTCGCCCTTTTTGCGGGTGGGTGTTATGGTCTCGTCATCGATCTGCAGAACATAGCGCTCGCACACATTGATGACCTTGGTTTGCTTATACTCCCGTTCCCGGACGGGGGTCTGTCCGTAGCGCAAATGGGTATGCCCGTGGAGGAGGTAGCGGGGCTTATACTTGTCCATAAGCTTCAAAAATGCCCCAAAGCCCCGATGGGCAGGGTCTGTATCGTCCCCCACGCCTTCCGGAGGCGCATGGGTCACCACAATATCCACGCCCCCATGCCACCACAGCTTCCAGCGAAGCTTGCGGATCCGCTTGCGCATCTGCCGGTCCGTATACTGGTGCTTTCCCGGATGATACTTCCGGCAGCCACCCAGGCCCAGGATCCGCAGACCCTTATACACCACCAAAAGATCTTCAATGCAGTCGCACCCCTCCGGGGGGCGCTGATCGTAGCCGGTATCGTGGTTTCCGTGGACATACAAAACCGGCACATGGGCAACCGTCACAATAAAGGACAGATACGAAGCCCTCAGATCACCGCTGGAGAGGATCAGATCATAGCCCTTCAGCTTGTCCGGGGTATAGTAGTCATAATAGCCGGGGTATTCTTCATCGGAAAGGGCAAGAATCTTCATAGCTGTCCCTCCTTTTCCATGGGGATGGCATCCCGGTAGATGCCCAGTTCCCGGACCATGGCCTGGGCAAAGGGCTGGACCTCCTCAAAGGTCGGGATATGCCCCTCCACGTTTTCCACCAGCCAGTCCATGTGGAGCAGCTCCTCCGGGGTAAAGCCCCGGTGTCCGGGATTTTTCACCGTTCCGTCCTGGGCAATGATCCGCCGGTTAAAGGGATCCACTGCACCCTTGCGCAAGCCCTGGCGGAGCATTCTTGCCATATAGAACACGCCCTCAGGCAGACTGTCCGGCAGACTTACATCAATGACACCGCTGTCCATGCCCCACCAATAGTTCACCGCCTGGACAGAGTCCCGTCCGTAATCCAGGCCGTTTTTCAAAAGGGCGCGGATCACACGCTCATAGAATTTGCCCCACATCCAGCAAGGGGATCCCAGGGGCTTCAGACTGCCATCCTCACAGACCATGTAGGTGCCGTAATCGCAGTAGTCCAAATACATTTTATTGGGGGTGGGCACATCCCGGTTGGAAATGACCTTGATCCCTTTTTCCATAAACTCCTTCACCGGCTGACCGGCCATGCAGGACCAGCGCAGATCGATCCTGGCTCTGGGGTTGGTCAGCTGGGCGCCCAGGGCAAAGGCGTTGATGGAGGCAGGTACACCGAAAATGGGATAAGAGCCCACATAGCCGATGCAGTTATTATCGGACATAGCACCGGCAATGGCACCGGTAATGAATTTTCCCTCAAAGACCCGGCTGTAATAGGCCCGGACACTGGAATAGGGGGCATCCACAGAGCAGTTGAAAAACCGCACCTTGGGGTGGTCCACCGCTGCCTTCAGCGTCGCCCGACTCAGCTGAGGGGTGGTGGTAAAAACCACCTGGGCGCCGTCTGCCACCGCTTCTTCCAGGATCTGCTCTGCCTGCTCCCGGGTATCCGCATGGAAATAGCTGCGTACAACCACCCGTTCTCCCAAAACCCGCTGCAGATGGGCCGCGCCCTCCTCATGACCGGTGACCCAGGGACTGGTGGACAGATCCCGGGGATGGACAAAGGCCACATGGATATGATCCAGTCCCACAGGCAAAAGCTTACTGAGAATACCGCCCTTTTCCTCCGGCTCCGGCTGGGTAAGCACCTGCACCGGCTCATCCTGAGCCGCCGCCACCAGGTTTTCCCACAGGGCAGACATGGTCTTTTTCAGTTCCATGGAGCTGAGCTGGCCCAAATCATGGAAAGGATGGACCCGAAGCCAGATCAAAAGTCCCTCCTCAGGCAGCAGATCCAGCCGGTAGCCCTGTAGGCTGTCGAAGGCCTCCTTGAAATAGGTATAATAGGCACGGAAGGTCTTTTGCTCCCGTTCGTCCCACTCCTGGGCCGGGTCCTTTCCCAAATAAGAGAGAAGCTTGGCATAGTCCCCGGGCTTGCGGAACTGCACATCATAGATCCGGGAGACCTGGTAAAACTCCAAAAATTCAAAATAGGTTACGATCCTGGGGTCCTCACTGGGCTCCGGCATCAGCCGGGTGACCATGCAGGGGATCCTGGGGGCACCAAAATATCTGAGAACACTGACCCGCTTATTGCCCTCCTGGACATAGAAATTCCCCAGGTATTCAAAGCAGACCACCGGGTCCCGGATCCCCTCGTCGGACAGATGGGCGGCACACAGATTGATCCATTTAATGGCAAATTCCGAATCCGCCCCCAAAATAGGTAAAAATCCTGCTGTAAAGGCACCGGTACGCCCGGCAGACTTGGTGCCAACGATCCGCCCCGCTGGCACATCCACCAATCCCACATTCACCGCCGACAGCATGGGACTGTCCTTCAGGATCTCGTCCAGCACCGCCGGCTCCGGGTCCAGTCCCCGGGAAAGGCGTTCTTTATGCTCCTTCAGGCCCATTTTCTGCGCCCGAAGGTACTCCTCCCTGGCTTCATACACATTCATTGTCCTCACTCCTTGGGTTCTATTGATCCTATCATACCGAATATACCCGCTTTTTGCAACATAAATTCCAATTTATCGAATACCCTGTCGTAGGGGCCGATGCCCACATCGGCCCTAATTACCGCAGTGCGTGTGGGCCGATGTGGGCATCGGCCCACACGAGTGCAGTGCAAACAGTGCGATAAATCGGAATTTGCCCTAACAAAAAACCACGCAGCATTTCTGCTGCGTGGTTTTTTCAGATCTCTTTATACATCATTCCCGCATCGTCCTTGCGAACATTGTCGGCAACCTGGACCACCTCAACAGCCACGGTTCTCGGGCCCATGGTGATCTCCAATTTGTCTCCAACCTTCACCTCGTAGCTGGCCTTGACCACACGGCCATTGACACTGATACGACCGTTGTCGCAGGCTTCGTTGGCTACGGTACGACGCTTGATCAGCCTTGAGACCTTCAGGTACTTATCCAGTCGCATTACTTGGCGACGGTGTCCTTCAGAGTCTTGCTGGCCTTGAAAGCGGGCAGACGGGTAGCGGGGATCTCGATGGTCTCCTTGGTGCGGGGGTTACGGCCGGTACGGGCCTCGCGAGCCTTTACCTCGAAAATGCCAAAGCCGGAAACAGAAACCTTCTCGCCCTTGACCAGGGTCTCGGTGATGGTCTCGGTGGTGGCATTGATCACGCGCTCAGCGTCCTTCTTGGTCAGGCCGGTCTTCTCAGCAACGGCTGCGATCAGTTCAGTCTTGTTCATAGTGAATATAACCTCTTTTCAATATATGTTTTTTACATGCGTTCTAAGATTATCACACATTTTCCCAAATTGCAAGTGGTTTTCCCAACTTTTTTCAAGAGAAATAAAAGATTTTTTACATATGCAGCAGCTTTGCCAGCTTCTCTCCCTTAGGGATCAGCTGCAGATCTTCTTTCCGGATAGCACGAAGGACAACGATGCACACCAGGTACACCAGCACGCCTACCATAACGGGTACGCCACACAGAAGCAAAGCTCCCACGCTGGTGGACATTTGGATGCCCATCCAGGTCTGCATGGCATAATACGTGGCAAATACCGCAGCACCCATGAGCGCGGCACTGAGGGCAGGCCGCAGAAGATTTCGCACCAGCTTGGGCTTTTGGGGGACCACACGGGAAATGGCGAACAGATTCAGCGCCGCAATGGCGGTATTGCAGACCAGGGTACACACAGGAGCCGCCAGAATGCCCAAATAGGGATTGCCCGCCAAAATGTACACCATCACCAGCTTCGCCACACCGCAGCCCAGCATATTGATCACCGGAAGATGGGCCTTGCCATGGGCCTGAAGCACCGCATTGGTATAAAGGATAATGCCATAGGGCAGCACCGTGGTGCCGAGCAGCATCAGGATCTGGGTTGCCAGGTCATTGCGCTCGCCTCTGTAGCCCCCCAGCACGGACATAATGGGGCTTGCCAGCAGCGCAAGGCCTACTGCGCAGGGCCAGCACATCAGCCCCGTGATCCGGGCAGCGGATTCCTCCACATTCTGGACCTCCTTGGGGTTGTGCATGGTCAGCTGGGCGGTAATGGCCGGGATAATGCTCACCGTAATGGGAACGATGAAAGCACCGGGCATATTAAATAGGGTCTGTCCGAAGCTGTAAATGCCGTTGAGGTTGGAAACCACCTTGGAGGCCAGCTTTTCCGCGGCAACGCCGTCAGCCAGCAGCTCCTGCTTTAAGGTATCTACCAAAGGCAGGGTATAGCGGTTGGCTTCCACCAGGTCCACCACCCGGTTGGTATACACGCCGGTTTCCAAAAGGGTCAGAAGATTCAGACCCACAGAACCGATGGTAATGGGTACTGCGATCTTCAACAGCTCCTTGGTCGTCTGTCCCGCACTCCAAACCTGCTCCCGGGACTGGGGCAGACGCTGGTAGGCAGGCCGGAACTTTCCCATCAGGTACAAAACCGATACCAGACAGCTTACGGTCACGCCCAAAATGGCACCACCGGCAGCCATGGACTGACTGTCCGTGAACTTCAGCACCAAAAACGCCGCCGCAAGGCCGATCACCAGCTTCACCACAGCCTCCAGCATCTGGGAATTGGAGGTGGGCCGCATATCCTCCTGCCCCTGGAAGAAGCCCCGGTAATAGGACATGATGCACATTAAAAGGGCGCAGGGACCCAGGCACAAAATGGCAAACCAGGCATCGGGATAGCCCATTACATTAGCAAGGGGCTTGCACAAAAGGCACATCATAGCGCTTCCGGCAATGCCCAGCCACCAGAAGATCCGCCTCGACACCCGGAAGACCTGGCGCACCTGGCCGTACTGGCCCTGGGCATCGGCCTGGCTGATCATCCGGCTCATGGCAATGGGAAGACCCGCAGTGGAGATCATCAGAAGTACGGAGTAGATCTGATAGGCAACCGAGAAATCACTGAAGCCGCTGTCGCCAATGATCATCTTCAGCGGGATCTTATAGAGGGCGCCAATGACCTTGACCACAGCGGTAGCCATGGCAAGGAGCGCCGCACCGTGTAAAAAGTTTTGCTTCTTGGAAGAATCTGACATAGCTTACTCCTTTTCCAGGATCCTGGGGATGGCATATTCCGTCAGCTCGGAAACCACCGCCTGCAGGTCAATGGTGGGGAACCGTCCGTTTTGATAGAGGATCTTTCCGTCCACCATGGTCATGGCTACATCTCCACCCTTGGCAGAGAACACCAGACCGTTCATCACATTATGGCAGGGCATCAGATGGGGAGCTGTAAAATCCACCAAAATCAGATCCGCCGCCATGCCCTCTTTCAGCATACCGCATTGTGCGGCTCTTCCCTGGGCTCTGGCACCGCAGACCGTCGCCATCATCAGCACCGCCGCCGCAGGCATGGCAGAGGGATCGTCCGCTGTCTTTCTTGCCTCCATAGCGGTATACCGCATAGCTTCAAACAGGTCTGCATTGCCGCACTGGGCAACACTTCCCGTACCCAATGCCACATTGATGCCCGCTTTTACAGCAGCGCGCACATCCAGGGATTTCAGGCCATTTTTCCCGTCAGCCATGGGAACCGTGACCGCAGAGGCCTTTTTCCGGCCCAATACCGCCAGATCCTCTGCCGGCAGACTGCCGCAGCCCACGCAGGAAGCGGGAATATCAAATACGCCATGGCAGTTCATAAGCTCCGCAGGACCCAAGCCGTTGCGGTCCAGGCAGGATTCCACCTCACCGGGGGTCTCTGCCAAATGGAGCTGGATCCCCAGGCCCTTTTCCCGGGCATAGGCGCTCATACCCTCCCAAAGGCGGTAATTGCTGGTGTATTCTCCGTAAATGCCCGCATCCACCCGGATGCGGTCTTCGTAGCCGTTCCATTTCTCTGCTACCCGGCAAAGCTCCCGGCACTGCTCATCAGTCTCAAAATCAAACTCTTCATTTTGATCAATAAAGCGGTAGGCAGCCAGTGCCACATTGCCCCGGATGCCGCTTTCTGCCATGGCCTGGGCTGTGGCCTCCGGGTAGTAATACAGATCCGACACCGAGGTGATGCCAAAGCGCAAGCACTCGGCAATGCCCATAAGGGCCGAGGCCTTGGCACTGCGGCTGTCCAGCTTAGCCTCCATTTTCAGTGTCTGCTCCAAAGCCTCTGTGCGGTTCGTATCGTCCAGCAGATTGCGCATGGCTGTCGCCGCCAGCTGGGTATGGGCATTCACAAGGCCGGGCATCGCCACCATGCCCGTACCGTCAACGATGGTTTGGGGCTGTTCTTCCGGCACCTGCCTGCCAATATAGGATATTTTGCCCTTCTCAATGCCGATACAGGCACCGAACAAAACATCCAGCTTTTCATTCATGGTCACCACTGTGACATTGGAAATGAGTGTATCCAAAGGTTTCCTTCCTTTCAGATTTCTGTTAAAGCAGTTCAAACAGTTTTTCTTTTTGCGCCAAAACGCTGTCCAGCTGGGCGATGTATTCCTCCGGGAATTTGGGGTTATGGAACCGCTGCAGGGTCCCGTCGGGGAGGTTGACCTTATTCATACCGCCACCGCCCAGGGACAAAATGGTATGCAGCTCCTCCATCATGTAGATATTGTACAGGCAATCCTTCCCATCCCGGCTCCAGCCCACATTTTCAAAGCTGCCGGACATATATTTCTGCCGGTACAGATAATAGGGGCGATAACCGAGGCCGCGGAGGGTCTGATTGGCGTACTCCACCATTTGGGCCACTTCCGCACCGCTGGGCAGGACCGGCCGCTTTTCAAACAAATCTGCGCCCTTTTTCAGAGCCAGGGTATGTACTGTAATATTGGCAGGGTGCAAAGCCGCCACCTGATCCAGCGACCGGCAGAAGCCCTCATAGGAATCTGTGGGCAGACCGGCGATCAGATCCATATTGATGGCATCGAACCCGGCTCTGCAGGCATCCTCATAGGAACGGATCACATCAGCGCCCGTATGGGGGCGTCCGCAGGCCCGTAGCACAGCATCCTCCATGGTCTGAGGATTGATGCTCATACGGTCAGCCCCGGAGGCCCGGATGATGGCAAGCTTTTGCGCTGTCAGGGTGTCGGGTCTTCCCCCCTCCACCGTAAACTCCAGGCACCGGGATAGGTCCACCGTGTCATGGATGATAGCAAGCAGCTTTCCCATC
This sequence comes from Oscillospiraceae bacterium, assembly GCA_015068135.1. Classification (GTDB taxonomy): domain Bacteria; phylum Bacillota; class Clostridia; order Oscillospirales; family Oscillospiraceae; genus Faecousia. The sequence goes on from SVLB01000008.1 coordinate 35,062, forward strand.
TGTTCTTCCGACAGGGTGGTAGGCGTACCGCCGCCTATATACACAGTACGCACAGTCTTTCCGGATCTTGCCAGCAGCTTTCCCGTGTGGGCAAGCTCCCGGTACAGAGCCTGCAGATAAGGCTCCAAAAGCTCCGTTTTCCTGCCTACCGTGCGGCTGACAAAGCTACAGTAGGCACAGCGGGTAGGACAAAAGGGAATGCCCACATATAAAGAGATATCATTGGCATCCAAAAGACCGGCGGCCTTCACAGTGGACACGGAACAGTCCACCGCCAATTCTCTGCGCGGGGGCGTCACATAATAGACCTGCTCCAGGAGCCTTCCTGCAGAGGCAGGTGTTCCACCCTCCAGAATATGCTTGGTAGAAAGCTTGGTGGGGCGCACCCCCGCCAACGCACCCCATGCAGGAATCTGTTCCAAATGGGGCAGGGCTGCCTGGTAAAAGCTCTGCTGAAGGAGTCTGCGGCGCAGACGCACCGTCTCCTCCCCTGTCCGCAGCCGCTTCACCGCCCGGGTGGTCTTCCCCCGGCAGGTAATGGTGGTCACCGCAGTGAGCCAGGTGTTCCCCCGATGGAGCCGGGAGATGGCCTCCCCTTCTCCCTCCACGGAAAACAGCGACATCTGCAGCTGCTCCACCGCATATAGGTCCTCGTGGCCCTGAAGTTTTAGTATCATATCGTTTCCTTTCGGATCCTGCGAAGCTTCGCTGTCATTTCTATGAAAACCTAACATTTTCGTAGGGCGGGGTCATGACCCCGCCGGATGTACCGAGTGCGAATCTGCGGCGGGGTCATGACCCCGCCCTACGCAATGTATTTTCATTTATAGTAGTGTGTTTCCACCTGTGGATCGCTTTTTACTGCATATACGGATTCAACCGTCTTTCCTCTGCCAGGGTGGTAGAAGGCCCGTGGCCGGGGTAGACCCGATAGTCCCCCTCCAAAGCCGCCAAAGTCTTCAGGGAGGCCACGATCTCCGTCCAGCTGCCTCCGGGCAGATCCGTCCTGCCGCAGGTACCGGCAAAGAGGGTATCTCCGCTGAAAATGCAGTCCTGACATTTCAGACATACAGACCCCACAGAATGTCCCGGGGTGTGCATGACCTGCAGCTCCAGGCCCGCCACCTGAAGCACATCCCCCTGACCGTAGGTATGGGTATGGTAAATGGGGCCGGCACTGAGCCGGGCAGGAATGGTCAGCTCCCGGTCACAGACATAAACATCACAGTCGGTGCTTTCGGCAATCTCCCGGATGGCACCCACATGGTCAAAATGCCCGTGGGTCAGGGCAATGGCCTCCACGGTCTTTTGCAGCCGCTGGACCTCCAATAAGATCTGCTGGGCCTCATAGCCGGGATCGATCACCAGGCAGGTGTCACTTCCCTCCTCCCAAACCAAATAGCAGTTGGTCTGATAAGAGCCCAAAGGCATGGTATGTATCTGGATCATATGCTACCTCCTGGGGGTATCCATCAACTGGTCCGTATCCAAAATCAGGGTCACAGGACCGTCATTCACCGACTCCACCTTCATATCCGCACCGAAAATACCGTGCTGGGGCGGATATCCCAGCTCAGCGCAGATCTCCAAAAACCGCTCATACATGGCATTGCCCAGCTCCGGCGGCGCGGCATCGGTAAAGCTGGGGCGGCGGCCCTTCCGGCAATTGCCGTAGAGGGTAAACTGGCTGACCACCAGCACCTGTCCGTTTACATCGGAAAGGCCCAGGTTCATTTTCCCGTTTTCGTCTTCGAACACCCGCAGTCCCAGGGCCTTTTCCGCCAGGTACCGGCATTCCTTTTCCGTATCATTGGGACCCACACCCAGCAGGATCAAAAACCCCTGCCCAATGGCCCCGTTCACTGCCCCGTCAATGGTGACGGAGGCAGACTTCACTCTCGTTAATACCGCACGCATAGTATGTTCCTTTCAAATTCCCGTTTACCGGGCTGTTGTAGAAAGCCTCCCTCTGACGAGGGAGGTGGCCCGAAGGGCCGGAGGGAGAGAAAACCTTACGTTTTCAAAAGAACGAAAATGATTGTATTCTCTACACTTTCTCTCCCTCAGGCAATTGCCTAAAATCGGCAATTGCCAGCTCCCTCATCAGAGGGAGCCGTTTTGGTGCATCCCTTCAAACAGCACGATAAACCGGAATTTAGTTTTGTCCTCTCCGGGAGCCGATCACATCCCGGATGTTCAGCAGCTTATTGCGGATGGATTCCAGCTCCTCCACATTGCGCACCTCGAAGCGCACTGTAAAAATGCTGTGTCCGTCGGGCAGATCCTTGCCGTTGATCTCCTTGACCCTTACACGGGAGGTGGTCATAGTGGTAGCCAGATCCAGCAAAAGACCTTCTCTTGTAATGCAATCGAGCTCCAGTGTCGTCTCAAAGGGCTGATCATCCTGGTTGGCCCAGCGAACCCGAACCCAACGGGCCGCAAATCTGGGATTCTCCTTGTCTGAAGTGTTGGGGCAATCGAACCGGTGTACCGACACGCCGAAACCCTTGGTAATAAAGCCCACAATGGCATCTCCCGGCACGGGGGTGCAGCATTTGGCGAACTTGATCATGCACGAGTCGATGTCCTCCACGATCACGCCGTTGACGGAATGGCGGTTGATCCGTTTTCCGCTCTCCGGCTCGGTCTTCAGGGTCGTACCCTGCACCAGCTTGTCATTGGCCTGAAGCTTCATGGCCCGGTTGATATCGTCCCGGATCCGCCCCACTGCCTTCACAGCCGTCAGACCGCCGTAGCCGATCGCCGCGTACATATCTTCCCAGGAGTCAAAGCACAGCTTTTTCAATAGCTGAGGCCCCACCTCCGGGTCGATGGTAATGGACAGGGGAAGTCCGATGCGCCGCATCTCAGACTCAAAGGAGGACCGTCCGTGGGCCACATTTTCTTCCCGCTTTTCCTTCTTGAACCACTGCTTGATCTTGGTTCTTGCCTGGTTGGATTTACAGATATTCAGCCAGTCACGGCTGGGTCCCTTGGCGGTTTTGGAGGTGATGATCTCCACGATATCGCCATTTTTCAGGGGCATATCAATATTGATGATCCGGTTATTGACCTTGGCACCTACCAGGGAGTTGCCAACACCGGAGTGGATGGCATAGGCAAAGTCGATGGGCGTAGAGCCTGCGGGCAGAGATACGATCTTACCCTTGGGGGTAAACACAAACACCTCATCGTCAAACATATCGATCTTGAGGGAGTTTACATAATCTTCCGCATCCGTATCCTGCTGGCTTTCCAGCAGACGGCGCACCCATTCAAAATCCTTCTCGTTGCCCTCACCTGCACCCTGCTTATACTTCCAGTGGGCGGCAATGCCGTATTCCGCTGTCTGATGCATTTCCCAGGTACGGATCTGCACCTCAAAGGGAATGCCCTGGGTGCCGATGACCGTGGTATGCAGGCTCTGATACATATTGGGCTTGGGGGTGGAGATGTAGTCCTTAAACCGCCCGGGAACCAGGTTAAACAGATCGTGAATATGTCCCAAAACATTGTAGCAATCGGGAATAGAGTCCACGATCACCCGGAACGCGTAGATATCGTACAGCTCCTCCAGGGTCTTATCCTGGGCATTCATCTTCCGGTAAATGGAGTAAACGTGCTTGATCCGACCATAGGTCTTGTTATGGATGCCCATATCCAGCAGGCGGTTTTTGATCCGCTCCTGGATAGTGTGCATAAAGGCCTCATCCTGCTCCTTATGGGCACTCAAGGTTGACATAATATTCTCATAGCCGGCAGGATCCAAATACCGCAGGGCGATATCCTCCAGCTCCCATTTGATCCTCTGCATACCAAGGCGGTGGGCCAAGGGCGCATAGATATCCATGGTCTCCCGGCACTTTTTGACCTGTTTTTCCGGGCTTTGGTACTGCATGGTACGCATATTGTGGAGGCGGTCGGCGATCTTGATGAGCACCACCCGGATATCCTTGGACATTGCCATGAACATCTTCCGCAGATTCTCCATCTGGGCTTCCTCTGTGCTGGAAAAATCCGCACGGGTCAGCTTGGTAACGCCCTCCACCAGCTCCGCCGCAGTATCTCCGAATCGCTTGGCGATATCGTCGTGAGAGGCGTCGGTGTCTTCAATGCAGTCGTGAAGAAGCGCACCCAAAATAGCATCCATATCCAGGCCCATTTCCACCACAATCTGCGCCACCGCCAGGGGGTGAATGATGTAGGGAGAGCCGTCCTTCCGCTTTTGGAATTTGTGCTTTTCCTCGGCATAGTGGATGGCCTTATCGATCAGCACCAGATCCGCACCGGGCATCTGCCGATACAGGGTGTTAAATAACGATTCGTAATGTTCTTCAAAAGTTTCCATTATACTTCGCTCTCTTTCGCAGCCTGCAATCGCTGCATAGTGGCACTGGCCATCAGATCCGCCTTATCCTGACGGGGCAGCAGTGTAACGGTTATGTACTTAGGGGTGCGTTTGGTCTGCACCAGCTGTACATCCTCAAAAATATCCAAACAAGTCATGAGCATTCCCAGGTCCATCCCCTGACCGGACCAGCGAACCAGTTTCCTGCAAAGGCAGGCAGGAACCTCCCGAAGCTGGGGTCGGGCATTGGCAGCCAGGTACCGCCACACCATTCCCAGCTGGCTGCGGTCGGGCAGCAGTCTCCCGGCGATCTGCGGATTCAAAGTATCGGCACACAGAGCCCGGTAATCCTCCATTTTCGCAGAACAGGGAGCATTGCAGGAGGGGCGAATATCCATGATATTCATCTGTACAGAACGCTCGCCCCGGTAGTCATTGACCTGGGGAGTAAAGGCCACATCCACCAGATCCCCCTGCATAATGCTGGCGTTTTCCGCATTGGTGGAGAAATAAATGGCATTGAAGCCATACTGCCCACTGCGCAGGCGCAGACGCATATGTCTGCCGCCGCCCACCTGACCCAAACGCTCCACCCGAAGCTTCTCCATCACCAAAACCGGCTTGGGGCAGCCGTTTCCGCAGGGCTCCAGGGTCTGCAGGGATTCCACATTGGGCAGTGTCAGCAGCTCCGGAGGCACCTGACAGTCCGCATCCAAAACCGATCCGGAGATCTCGCCCCGGTAATACTCTGCCGCAAGGGCGCAGATCGCTTTCCGGAATTCCGGGATCCGGGAGCGGGAAATGGTAAAGCCTGCCGCCAATTCATGTCCGCCATAGCTTTCCAGCAGATCGGACAGGGTGGTCAGGGCGCCGAACAGATTAAAGCCGCCATAGCTGCGGGAGCTGGCCTTTCCATGCTCTCCGTCCAGGCAGATCAAAAAGGCAGGACAGCAGAATTCCTCGGCAATGCGGCTGGCGACAATGCCCACCACACCCTGATGCCAGGTCTCGTCTGCCAAAACCACCGCCTCGGGCAGTTCTCCCTCCGGGAGCATTTCCATGGCCTGCCGGTAAATATCCGACTCCACTGCCTGCCGCTGCCGGTTCAGCTCACACAAGCTGTGGGCCACCTCGGCAGCCCTTTGCAGATCCCGGGTCAAAAACAGATCCTCCGCCAGTTCGATCCGTCCCATACGCCCGGCAGCATTGATCCGGGGTGAGAGCACATAGCCCACCGTAGCCGCGGAAAGGTTGACCGGATCACAGCCGCTTTCCCGCATAAGGGCCGCAAGACCGGGACGGGTGGTATGACGCAGTGCCTTCAGACCCCGGTCCACAAATACCCGGTTTTCTCCCTGCAAAAGCATCACATCCGCCACAGTACCCAGGCAGACCAGGTCCGCATAGGCATCCAGCACCGTCTGCTGGTCTCCCGCCAGGGCAGCCGCCAGCTTAAAGGCCACGCCCACACCGGACAGGTTCTTATGGGGATAGCCCCCATCCAGGCGGTGCGGATCTACCACAGCCACAGCCTGGGGCAGCTCATCTTTACACTCGTGGTGATCGGTGATCACCAGGTCGATCCCCAGCTTTTTGCAATACTCCGCTTCTTCCACGGCTGTAATGCCGCAGTCCACCGTAACGATCAGGGACACGCCCTCTTTTTGCAGCTGCTCGATGGCAATGGGATTCAGGCCGTAGCCCTCCTCCAGTCTGCCGGGGATGTAGGGGACACAGTCTGCCCCCAAACTCCGCAAATACTCCGTCAGCAGGCAGGTTGCGGTAATGCCGTCCACGTCATAGTCGCCGAAAACCGCGATCTTCTCCCCTTTTTCCAGGGCGTGGGCCACACGGCCCACAGCCAGCCCCATATCCGTCATCAGAAAGGGGTCGTGCAGAGGGGCATTGCAGTCCAGGTAGGCTTTGGCCTGGCGGCCATCTGACATTCCTCTTGCCGCCAACACCATAGAGGCCAGGGGGGCATAGCCGTGACTTACCAACGTATTGACCGCTTCCATCCTAGGTTCCGTTACATTCCAAACTCCGTATTTCAAGGCATAACACTTCCATAATAATCTTTTTCTGAGTATTATACCAAAAAACCCGTGAATACACAATAGGAAACCGAGAAAAAAGTTCCCAATTCTATTTTTTTCCAATCACTGCACCGGTAGCCGCTGCCAAAACCGGTGCCAGCACCATGCCCAAAAAGCCAAAAAGGGAGAACCCCACATAAAAGGCCGCCAGGGTAATGAGAGGATCCAGTCCCAATTGTTTTCCCACCAAACGGGGCTCCAAAACGGTTCTTGTGATCAATGCCGCCCCATAAATGCACAAAAGCCACACACCCTGCATGGTCTGTCCCTGCAAAAAGCACACCAGCGCCCAGGGCACCAGCACGGTTCCGGTGCCCAAAACCGGCACCGCATCCACCAGGGCGATCAGCCCCGCCCAAAGAATGCCATAGGGGATCTTCAGAAGCCACAGTCCCAAAGACAGGATCCCCCAGGTAATGAGCGCCAGCTTTCCCTGGGCTTTGACCCAGCCCCCCAAAGCCGTTTTGGTCTGGCGCAAAGCGGGCAGATACCGGTCATACCAGCTGGGGGGCATCTTCTCCCGGAAGTACAGCCGGAATTTATCCAGCCGGGCAGAAATGAGAAAGCCGGAAAGCACAAAGGTAAACAGACCCACTGCTCCCTTGGGGATCCAGGTGAGGATCCCGGTAACGGCACCGGGAACCTGGGCCGCCATCCGGTCAAACACCGCATTTCCCCCGGCAAAGCTCTGCTCCACAGTCTTGGTCAGCAGGGGTCGCACCCCCTTGGGGGCTCCGGCAGCCAGGTCTGTGAGCCATCCTTCCAGACGGCCCATCCCCTCCTTTGCGGTATTTTGGATATCCGGCAGATCCTCCGCCAGGTCGATCAGCTCCCGCACTGCCAATGCCCCCAAAAAGGACAGCACTGTCAAAAACAGGATCAGGGTCACCGTGACCCCCACACCGGCCGCCACAGCCCGGGGCAGCTTCCACCGGACTCCCAAATTCACCAGCGGCTCCGCCGCCAGGGCAACCGCCGCCCCCAGTAAAAAGGGAATCGCCACGGGCAGGGCGTATTTCACGCCAAACCACAGCCCCAAAGCCAGCAAAGCACCTGTTATCCACTTCCGTCCCGAGGGTAAGCGCATACGGATCCTCCTTAATTCTTTATTTTAATAAAGTTACACTTGCTTTTTTTGAAATATATGCTACAATTGGTCATGGAAATCCCCCCGGATTTCTGTTGAAATTAACTATAATTTCATAGGAGGACGATTATGGCCACCAATCCGAAATATTATATTGTTGAGGCCTCTGCACTGCCTTCTGTTTTTCTGAAGGTTGCCGAAGCCAAACGTTTGCTGTCCACCGGCGAAGCCGCCACGGTGAATGAGGCCACCCAAAAGACCGATATCAGCCGCAGCGCTTTCTATAAATATCGGGACTGCGTTCTCCCGTTCCAAAACATGATGACCGGACGGATCATCACCTTCCAGCTTCTTTTGCAGGATGAAAAGGGTATGCTCAGCAATATTCTGAACATTTTCTCCGAGCTGAAGGCCAATATCATTACCATCAATTCCATTGTTCCCACCAATGGCTGTGCCATTGTCACCATTTCTGCCGAGACCATGGAGCTGACAGTTCCTGTGGAGGAGCTCCTGCGCCGGATCCGCGTGACCGGCGGCGTGATCAAAGCCGAGATCCTGGCAGGCTGACACGATCCTACCCCGGCGCTGTCTCATTTTTTGAGACAGCGCCCTTTTTATGCAAGTTCCAATTTCAGGTATTCGGAGTCTCCCTTTTGGACTTTCTCATGCTTCTGTGTCGATTCTGCACGAATCCCTGATCCTCTGCATAGGATATTGCGGAGGTGATCAGGATGCTGATCGTGCAAAAATACGGCGGCACCTCATTACAGGATGCGGAAAGGATCCAGGCCGCCGCCAAACGCGTTGCCGGGCTTGCCCAGCAAGGTGCCCGTGTGATCGTAGTGGTATCCGCCCAAGGGGACCACACCGACCGTCTGATCCAGTCCGCCCGTCAAATCAATCCCCGGGGAAGCCGCCGGGAAATGGATGCCTGCCTTGCCACCGGAGAACAGCTCTCTGCCGCTTTCATGGCCATGGCCATCGGGGCTTTGGGGTACCCGGCAGTGAGTCTCACCGGCTGGCAGGCGGGACTTAAAACTGACAACAACTTCGGCAATGCCAGGATCCTGTCCCTGGATCCTGCCCGGATCAACCGGGAGCTGGATGCCGGAAACGTGGTGGTGGTCACCGGTTTTCAGGGCATTGATGCCGGCGGTAATATCACCACCCTGGGCCGGGGTGGCTCCGACACCACCGCCGTTGCCCTCGCGGCCTTTTTGAAAGCAGATGTGTGTCAGATCTTCACGGATGTAGACGGGGTATACGACCGGGATCCCAGAAAGTACCCGGATGCCACCCGGTTTGGGAGGATCTCCTACGATAAAATGCTCCAGTTGGTGGAAAACGGCGCCCAGGTCCTCCATCTGCCCTGCGTGGAGCTGGCAAAAGCCCACAAATTAACGGTAGAGGTACTCTCCGCCTTTACCGGAGAACCGGGAACCCTGGTTGGTCCTTAGATAAGTTTACCCGCCCCATGGGGGTATTATTCACCCCAACCTATTTTCAACAGAAAGCTAAGGGTTGTCTCATTGGGGCGAAACCGATTGTGTATATTGTAGGGACACCCGTCCTCGGGTGTCCGGGATGTAAAAATAGCGCCAAATCTGCAAGAAACATGCAGATTTGGCGCTATTGGTCGTTTTGGTTGCGGTCACCTCAGGAGAGGTGACCCTACAAAAAGCATTTTGAGACAGCCCATTTTATTATCTTTCTGTGCCCTTCAGATCCTGAAGCATCTGCAAAAACATCCGGCCGTATTGCTCCCCGGTACCTCGGAACATCCGGGAGCATAGCGACTCATAGCTGCCGTAATCATAAGCCTGTCGGCAGGGAACGTAAAAATAGTGTCCGTTGGCATAGCCGCAGGTCAGGGTCATGGAATACGGTGACAGATTCTCCACACCCAGGGCATTGCGATGGAACAGCTCATTGGGGGCCGTGACCATTGCCAGTTCTTCCCCCAGGGAAATGACATTCAGCTCCATATCGTAGTATTCCGGCTGCCGCATATGGATCAGAATGAAGGCCGCCTTCCGATAGCTTTCAATGCCGTAGGGTTCACCGGCCCGCTTGCAGGCCTCCATATCCTTGGTGGTATCGTATACCGCCATCACCTCTCTGGCCGCATCGGCAAGATGGTCCAGGGAGTGATCGATCATCCCCCGGAACACCGTCTGATGGGTCTTCAGGGTGGTATCCTCCGCCGTCTTCATATATTTTTCCAGACAGCGCACCCCATAGTAGGCCAGCTTCGCACCATGGACCCGGTGGTCCACGGTATAATTTTCCCGTGCCAGACGGCTCTTGGGATTGATGTTGCCGCAGGCACCCTGAAGGAAATGGACATGGCAATCCAGCTGTGCCCCCAAAACCTCCCGGAAAACGCCGGGATAGTCTGCCGACAGGTTCTTTTTATTGGCACCGCCGGTAAGCTGAGGATGGGCCTGGAAGTTTGCGATCACCACATCCTTGCCGCCTTCTCTGTGAAACTGCACCAGCCGCAGTGTGGGATCCGCAGGATCCACATGCTCCGTGGTCTCGTCATACACCGGTGTGCCGAAGCCATCACCGAAATACTTTACCGTACCGTCGGGCAAGGTGTGCTGATAGTGCTTCACAAAGTTCAGCCCCGGAGCCAGGATCTTGCCGTAGCGCATGGTCGCGGGCTTTCTGTCCTCCCAGGCGGCCACACCTGCGGCAACCAGCTTCTCGATCAGCCACGGCTCATACCGCTGGATAGACGGCTCCTTCCCGTTGATAAGATCCGGTGCAGAGTGGGTATGGGTGCAGGTGACCATGATCCGGTCCTGACCCAGCCCCAGCTTTTCGCTGAGCTGTTCCTTCACCGCCTTCACCACGCCATTGTAGGCCCGCACCAGGTCCATAGTCACAAACAGGATGGAATTGCCCTGGGCATCGGTAATGGCTGTGGCAATGCCGTGGATGTCTTCAAAGATATTTTCAAAGAATCGGGTGGAGCTGTCAAAGCTGCAGCCGCCCAGGGGCACCGGCTCCTCCGGGGTAATAACCATATCCCCAAATCCAACCAAAAGCTTATTTCCCATACTCATTGTCCTTTCAGTTCTGCCAGCATTTTCAGGAATTGCTCCGAGATCTCCTCGCCGGTGCCGGGGGCAAACCGGGAAACATGGGACTCGTAGCAGCTGTAATCGTAGCCGTACTGGGAGGGGATGTAGAACCAGTGCCCGTTTGCATAGCCGCAGGTAAAGGTCATATCAAAGGGAGAATGCTCCTCGGTGTACACAGAATTGGTATCAAACAGCTCATTGGGAGCCGTCACAAAGGCCAAATGGTCACCCACCGCAATGGCATTCAGGTCCAGGCTGATGGTCTCCGGGCTGGCTGCCTTGGCAGACACGGAGCCGGCATGGTACACACTGGCAAAGCCGTGCTCTTTGCAAAGGGCCGCCGTACCCTCCCGGTCACCGGTGGTGGCGAAATGCCGCCATACCATTGCAGCCTCCTGCCGCTTGTGGTCCATGGAGTGATTGACCTTACCGGCAAAATCCACATGGCGCGTGCGGATCAAGCCCGCAGGAACGGTTTTCATGTGTTCTTCCAGGCATTTTACCGCAAAATAGGCAAGTCTTGCGCCGAATACCCGGTGATCCAGGGAATACTGTTCTCCGGGGATCCGGCTCTTTGGGTTAATATTGCCGGCAGCACCCTGCAGGAAATGGACATGGCAATCCATCTGCGCTCCCAAGATCTCACGGAAAGGCGCCGGGAAGTCCGCGGACAGATTCTTGATCTTACTGCCGCCGGTCAGCTGAGGATGGGCTCGCCAGTTAGCCAAAACCACATCCTTGCCCCCCTCCCGGGCAAACCGCACCAAATGGAGGGTCGGATCTGCCTCGGTGGTATGCCGGGTGGTCTCGTCCATCACATGACGTCCGAAATTATCGCCAAAGAATTTCTTCTCTCCGTTTTCCACATTGTAATAGTGCTTTACAAAGTTCAGACCCGTTGCCTCAATATCACCAACAGAAACGGTGGCTGGCTTCCGGTCCTCCAAAGCCGCCTGGGCGCACTCTACAAGCCAGGCCTGGACCTTGGGAATATAGCGCTGGATCGCCTCTTCTTCCGTATTGGTCATATCCGGGCCGGAGTGGGTATGGGTACAGGTGATCATAACAGACTCCACGGGCAGGCCCGTGGCCTGACTGACCATTTTCCGCGCCTCGGGAACCACCTCAAAATAGGCGCGGGTGGTATCCAGGGTCATAAATACCACTGTTTTGCCGGTCTCGTCGGTCATAGCCGTACCAATGGCATGGATATCCTCCAGTACCTTTTCGTGCTTTCTCCAGGACGAGGCACCGTAACCGCCTAAAGGCATGGGCTCATCCGGGGTGATGATAATATCCGCAAATCCAACAGAAAATGTATTTTCCATAATAAATCCTTTCATAACAATGTCACTGTTTGAACTCCTTCAGCATCTGAAGGTAGGTTTCTACTACAAGCTCTGCAGTACCCGGGGCAAACCAGGCAACATCGGATTCATAGCAGGTATATTCAAAACCGTACAGGCTGGGCAGATATCCCCGATAGGCATTGCAATAGCCCATGGTCAAGGTCATAGCAAAGGGAGAATCCGCTTCTGTTGCGGTAGAAACGGTATCGAACATCTCCGTTCCGGTGACGATGGCTACATCCGGGCCAATGGCAATGGCATTGATCTCCATCTCCATGGATGCGGGTCTGCCGGCTTTGGCTACCACCGCATTGGCATGGTAAGGACTGCGGATGCCCCAGGGCTTTCCCAATTCTACCGCCGCCTGCAGATCGTAGGTTTCGTGCCACAGCTTCTGCACCTTCTTTGCCTCCTGCAGCAAATGATCAGAACGGTGATCCAGAGGCGCCGTAAGGAATTGCTGACGGTGCTTCAACAAACCCGGCTGCGCCTGGGTCATATGCTTTTCCAGGCACTCCACTGCCTTTGCTGCCAGGTTCATGCCATAGCTGTCACAGGTGGTGTACTGCCGTTCCTTTTTAAGACGTGTAGAGCTGTTCAGGTTTCCGGCACAGCCCTGGAAAAACATAGCCCTGCAGGGGCGCATAGCCTCCAGCGCTTTTCGGTAAGAGCCAATATAGTCAGCAGAAAGGTCATATTTCTTTGCACCGCCGGTAAAGTGGGGATGGGCACGCCAATTGACCAAGACGATCTCAGGCTTTTCTGCCCTGACGATCTGCACAACATGCATATTCGGGTTGGCAGCAGTGGTGTGATCCGTGGTGTCATCGTACACGGGGGTTCCAAAATTGTCGCCAAAGAATTTCTTCTCCCCATTTTCCACGTTATAGTAATGCTTGACAAAGTTCATATTGGGGACAGCCACTGTTCCGTAGTAAACCGTGGCTGCAGACCTGTCTTCCAGGGCCTGGGTGGCAGCAGCGACCAGCCGCTCCTGCAAAAGGGTATGATAGCGCAGGATAGACGGCTCTCCCCGGTTCCAAATATCCGGTGCGGAATGGCTGTGACTGGCGCAGATCATCACGCACTCCTCGGCGATGCCCAGTGTATTATGGATCTGCTTACGAACCGCGCCAAGAAACGGTTCGTCGATCACCAATGCATCCAATTCCAGCAACATCACCGTGTTTTCCTGCGCATCTGTTACCGCCAGACAACTGGCCCGGAGTCTGTCCCGGATGGATTGGAAGAAGCGAAAGGACGTGTTGCCATACCCACCCAGAGGAACGGATTCCTCCGGTGTAATATCGGCACACCCGTAGCCAATTCGAAAACAATCATTCATGGTTTTCAATCTCCTTTTCATGGCAGCCAGCATGGCTAAGTGTAGGGTAAGGGCTTGCGCGCCTTTGCCTCCCTCTGACGAGGGAGGTGGCCCGAAGGGCCGGAGGGAGAGAATATGCGTAAATCACGGAAATGCCAAAAATGTGGTATTCCCAAGTTTTCTCTCCCTCAGTCAATTGCCTCGAATCGGCAATTGCCAGCTCCCTCATCAGAGGGAGCCGTGTTTACGGTGGGACCCCACCCTACACGCGAAATGACATTTTCATAGCAATCCACACGTGTAAACACACCGCTATGAACGAAAGCACTGTAGGGGCCGGTGCCTACACCGGCCCGTGGGCCGAAGTGGTCTTCGGCCACTACAAGGGTGGTACTTTCATAGCAATGACGCTGCGTATCGAAATCTGTACCATCATTTTGCACTTTGCGCTTTGCATTTCGCATTTATAAAAACACCGGAGTGTTGCCGCGGCAACACTCCGGTGTGCTTATTGGTTACGCGATCAGCAACGGACCCACTTATCCAATTAGCCCTTAACAGAGCCGACCATTACGCCGCCCTTGAAGTACTTCTGAACAATGCCGTAGGCAAGCAGAACGGGGGCAGTGGAAACGACGATCAAAGAGTAACGGATCTGCTCCAGACCCTCGGTACCGGACTGCTGGGAGGAGGTACCGGTATTGCCGGTTTGTGCAGCTCCGGGATCATTACCGGAGGAGATAGCCGTGGCAATGAGCAGCAGGTTACGCAGGAACAGCTGCAGGGGGTGCAGGTCGTACCGGGTGGGCAGGTAGATCATTGCGGTGAAGTACTCGTTCCAGCAGCCAACGATGGCGTACAGGGTAACCACGGAGATGGTTGCCTTGGCCAGAGGAATACCGATCTTCCACAGCTGCTGGAAATCGTTGGCGCCGTCGATCGAAGCAGCGTCAAACAGCTCGCCGGGGATGGAGCTGCGGAAGGAGGTGCGGAGAATGAACACATTGGATGCGCCCAAAATGCCGGAGAACAGAATTGCCCAAATGTTGTCGTACAGACCCAGGCTCTTTTTCACCAGGTACAGCGGGATCATACCGGCGTTGACCAGCATGGTGACCACGATGATCCGGGTGTAAGCCTTACGGCCCTGGAAGTTCATCTTGGACAGAGGATAGGCGCAGGTGATCTGCATAAACATCTTAATGAGAACACCGAAGAAGGTGTAGAAGATGGTATTGCGGTAGCCCAGGAGGATATCGTCCATCTTAAACACGATAGAATAGCCGTCAAAGTTAAAGCCTACCGGCCACAGAACCACCTTACCGGCAACGATCGCACTGTTGGAGGAGAAGGAGGAAGAAATAACATAGATAACAGGGTAGGCAACGATGATCAGCAGAATGATCAGCACGATGGTGGTGAACAGCTCCAGCATACGGTCGCCGAAGGTATCGCGAATCTTTCCGTTCTTTTTGCGCTTGACGACAGGTGCAGGGGCAGCGGGGGCGGTCTGCATTCCTTCAGGAGTCAGAACTGTGGTTTCCTTATTTTCCATAATTCACTGCCTCCTTCCTTAGAACAGACCGGCTTCGCCGTCGGACAACCAGCCGGCGATCAGGTTCACCAAAATAACCATACCGGAGTTAATGACAGAGTTCATCAGACCGATGGCAGTACCGTAGGACTGACGACCTGCAGAGATACCTCTTTTGTAAACGTATGTAGAAATGACTTCGGATACGTCAATGTTCATGCTGTGCTGCATCAGGTAGACCTTCTCGTAGCCCACGGACATGATGGAGCCAAAACGCATGATCAGCATAATGGACACAGTGGGCAAAATAGCCGGAAGGTCCACGCTCAGGACCCGTCTGAAGCGGCTTGCGCCGTCGATCTTTGCCGCCTCATGAAGCTCCTGGGAGACACCGGACAGAGCGGCCACGTAAACAATGGTGCTCCAGCCCATGTTCTGCCAAACACCGGACCACACGAAAATGTGACGGAAGGAGCTCTTCAGGTAGAACAGGTCAGGGGGAGAATTATAGTTGCCGAAGAGTCTGTAAATGGCAGCCAGGACACCGTACTGGGTGTGGAACAGCTGCTGCAGAAGACCGACCATAACGACGGTGGAAATGAAGTGGGGAATGTAGGAAACGTTCTGAGTCAGCTTCTTGAGGACCTTCTTCTGGTTGACGTGGATAAACAGAGCCAAAAGAACAGGAATGGGGAAGCCGGCAAGAATAGAATACAGGGAAATGGAAACGGTGTTAACAACGATATTCGACCATTCCCAGTCGGAGAAGAAATCGATATAATGCTTCAGGCCGATCCAGGCAGAATCCATAATGCCGTCAGCAGGGCTGTAGTCACGGAACGCGATCTGCAGACCGTACAGAGGCAGGGCCTCAAAGAGTACATAGTAAAGCATGGGGAGCACCATCAGCAGATGGAGTCTCCAGCTTTTCTTAAAGTTGATCCACGTCTTTTGACCCTTTGTCAGGCGGTTAGCAGACACAGGCAACGCAGTTGAAGAAGCAGACATGCACTTCATCCCTTTCTAATTGGTATAAAACACTCCCAAAAGGAGCAAGCAGAGGCCTACCCAAGCCTCCCCTTGCCTGAATATCGGACAGCTCCCGGTACTCAGGCAAAGGGAAACTGTGGGGAAAACTCTCCGGTTCACCGGAGAGCGGCTTTGGGCTATCCCGGGAGTCGGGGTTGCCCCCGACTCCCAAGGAATGCGTTTTTAGTTAACCAGGTCAGAGAACCAGCGACCGGCGACGGTCTCCTCGTAAATGTACTGAGAGTACTCAGTCCACTTGCTCAGACCCAGGGTCTCCAGCTGAGCCAGGTACTTGTCCCAGTCAGCATCGGAGTTGATGTCCATAGCGCCGGTAATGAAGTCGGAACGAGCCTTGGAAATGTAGGACTTGCAGTCGTCGCGCTCGTAGGGAACTTCGTCAATGAGCTCCTGAGACCAGATCAGCAGGGGGCAGATCTGCTCTTCGGGAGGATTGAAGTTGTCTCTCTGATAGTAGTAGCTGTCCAGCATATCGTTAAACAGCTTATACTTGTGCAGGTTGACCTCGGTCTCTTCCTCAGGAACAGACTGGTTGCCTTCGCCTTCGGCGTTCAGCAGGATGGTAGCGTCAACGTTTCTCCAGTTGTTGTTACCCATGGCGCCCCAGGTATCCTGGTACAGACGGATCTCAGCAGCGCGGTGCTCGCCAATAACGGACACAGAGCCCTCGGGAGCCCAATCCCAGTCCTTACCCTCTTCGCCGTAGCGCTGGATGATGGAGGACTCGCGGCTACTCATAACCATCAGCAGGTTCCAGACAGCATCCATGTTACCACGCTCCACAGCGGACTTGGTAACGAAGGTGCAACGGGTGTTCTGGTCCTCGTTGATGATGGCATTGCCCCACAGAGGCAGAGCCTCGTAGGACAGCAGGCCCTCGTGAGCCTGGGTAAAGACCAGGGTGATGTGGCCGACGACCACACCGGCCAGCTGGACACCGCCCTCATCGGGGCAGACCATCTGGGTCAGGTCCTTGGAGTTAGCGGTCAGGGTCAGGGGGCTCATCAGGCCCTCGGAATACAGCTTGCGGATGTACTTCAGAGCCTCACGGTACTGATCGGTGGTGTGAGGCAGATACAGCTTGCCGTTTTCGTCAACATTGAAGTAAGCGGCAGTATCGCAGTAGATGAACATGTTGATCAGCCAGGACATGGTATCACCGGACAGGTTGCCGTTGGTACCGACCAGGGGCATCTCATCGGGCAGACCGTTGCCATTGGGGTCCTGCTCCTTGAAAGCCTTCAGTACGTTGTACAAAGACTCGGGGGAGTTGGGCATCTCCAAAGACAGAGCGTCCAGCCACTCACGGTTGATCCAAACCTGAGAGTCCATGATATCGATCAAAGACTCCTGGATCTCGGGGAAGGCGTAGATTCTGCCGGAGCCGTCGTTGGACAGCATACGGCGCCAGTTGTTATCCTGAGCCTCCTGGGGCAGAGCCTCGAAGCGCTCCCACCAGGGTGCAGCCTTGCCCTCTTTGTCGTCAAAGTAGGGACGCAGGTCGACCAGAACGCCGTCACGGCCGTAACGCTCGTAGACAGACTCGCCCAGGTTCATAGAGTACAGCAGGTCGGGCAGGTCAATGTTACCGGCGACCATGGTGGACATCTGGGACTTGTAGTCGGTTGCAGAAGCTGCAAAGAACTGGAACTCCAGGTTGTAACCGGTCTGCTCCTCCAGCCACTTGGTGTACACATTGTCGTAGTAATCGGTAACCAGAGCGCTCTTGGGCAGACCGATGGTGATGGTTACATCACTGGGGTCCTTGCTGGGGGTAGTCGCGCCGCCGGTAGCCTCAGTGGCGGCAGGCTTGTCAGTCTTCTTGTCGTCTCCGCCGCAGGCTGCGAACATGGAAGCGATCATAGCCAGGCAAAGCAACAGTGCGAAAAGCTTTTTCATTTTTTTCCTCCTCAATAATTTTCCTATGTTTTGAGGTGATAGCACCTCTTACATACACATCCGAAGGTCTTCTCCGGGGGCAACTTCCGTCAAAAGGGTGCAGTGACCCCAGGTACTTTTGTTGCGAGTCTATTTTACAATGTTTTCACTCGAAATACAACTCAGCAATAAACACAAAATCGCACTACCATTTTTTCGCAAATTGCACAAACACCGAGGGTGCATTTTATGGTCATTAAACAAATTACATTTTCGAAATGTGTAAATAATTACTTTTGGAATATTTTTTCTTCTGTTTTTAAATCCCACGGTAAAAAAAGCAAACAATACGGCAAAAACGCTGCCCGATTTCAGGCAGCGTTTTTTAAGTGCAAAAGGCAAAGTGCTAAGTGCAAAGTGAGCGGTTAAAACACGTCGCGTCATTCATAGCGATATGTTTATCTCAAACCGGCCGCGGCAATCCGCATCCGGCTTCCTCTGTCTGCCGGAGCTTGCGGTTATCCTTTCGGCGGCAATAGAAGAAGTACCAGGACTGGACCGACAGACTCACCACCCAGGAAATGGGGTAGCAGACAAACAGGAAGTTAAAGGTCCGGTTCAGGGGGAAGATAAAGGCCACCCACATAAGCCGTGGGACACAAATACTCAGAAGATTAAACAGGGTCGGCAGCGACGAACGGCCCATGCCCCGCAAGCAGCCCAGGAAGATCTCCGAGGCGCCGTAAAGGATATAGCCCCAGGCGATCATGATCATCTTGACCCGTCCGGCATCGATCACCGCCGGGTTGTCGGTATACAGCGCCATGATCGGTCTGTGGAATACCGTGACCAATGCGGCCATCGCGCTGACCAGTCCCGCGCTGAGCAGAACCGACCGCACCACCAGCTTATCGATGCGCTTATAGAGTCTTGCGCCGTAGCACTGGCCGGTAAAGCTGATGCAGGCGGTATAAAAGGCTACCAGCACCTGATATACCAGAGTAGTAAGGTCCGCCGCCACGGTACTGCCCGACATGATGATCGGATCATTAAAGGAATTCACCGCCGACTGTACCGTCACATTGGAAATATTGAAGACGATGCCGTTAATGCCGCAGGGAACGCCAATGGAGACCATCTTCTTCACCTGGGCCTTGTGCAGCTTCAGCTCCTTAAAGGTAAGCTTATACTCATCGTTCTTGCGGAACAGGATGATCAGTGCCGTTGTCGCGGAAATATACTGGGCAGTAATGGTGGCAATGGCCACACCGGCTACATCCAGGTGGAACACCATCACCAGCACCAGGTTCAGGCTCACATTGACAAGTCCCGAAGCCGCCAGGATGTACATGGGTCTGCGGGTATCTCCATGGGCCCGTAAAATGGCGGAGCTGAAATTGTACAGCAAGGATGCCGGAACGCCCAAAAAGTAAATGCGCATATACAGGGCAGAATCCCGGAGCACGCTTTCCGGGGTGTTCATCATCCGCAGAACAGGCTTTGCGATGCATACACCCAAAATCATCAAAAACACGCCAAAGATCCCTGCCAGGATCAGAGAGCTATGCATCGCCTCCCGGAGCTCCTTCCCCTTCCGGGCGCCCCGCAGATTGGAGCAGACCACATTGGCACCGATGGCAACACCCACAAACAGATTCAGGATCAACGCAGTCGCCTGACCGGTGGAGCCTACCGCAGCCAAAGCGATCTCTCCGTTTTCAGCGAAGCGGCCTACCACGATCCGGTCCGTCATGGTATAAAAGTGCTGCAGCAGGTTGCTCAGGATAATGGGTATGGTGAATACAATGAGTTTTTTCAGGATGGACCCCTTGGTGAAGTCCAGGGTACGTTTGGGTTTCAAAACGAATCTCCTTTCATGCATTAAAAAATCGCACGGAATCCTCCGCACTCAGGCAGCGGGTCCGATTCTTTCGGCTTCCCTTGCCTGCCGAACGACCCGTGGTATCAGGGAGCGTTTCCCGACCACGGCTCTCGTCCGTATCTTAATGACACTACTTTCCCTCTTCCCGACCCATTATACCCACCTGTCCCAAAAAAGCAAGCCTTTTCGGTACATTTATATTTTTATTCCAGTTCAGACCGCAGTTTTTCAAGAGCCCGCTTCTCGATCCGGGACACATAGCTTCTGCTGATGCCCGTAGCCTTTGCCACCTCCCGCTGGCGGCAGGGCTTGCAGCCCCGCAGGCCGTAGCGCATACAGATCACCTGCCGTTCCTGCTCCGTAAGGACCGTATCCAAAGACCGGGCGATCTTTTGGAGCATCTGCCGATTGCTGACCTGCTCCAAAAGATCATCGTCGGAGCTGACCACATCCATCAGTTCCAGCGCGCTGCCGTCCCCACCGGTTTCGATGTAATCGGACAACGATACATCCTGACTGGATTTCCGCTGAGCCCGAAAGTGCATCAGGATCTCATTTTCCACGCAACGGGCTGCATAGGTGGCAAGTCTTGCGCCTTTCGAGGCATCAAAGGTGGAGATCCCCTTGATCAGTCCGATGGTGCCGATGGAGATCAGATCCTCCTGGTCGGCACCGGTGGCATAGTACTTTTTCATAATGTGCGATACCAGCCGCAGATTGCGCTCGATGAGAATGTTCCTGGCCGCCAGGTCCCCCTGGGCCGCCAGTTGCAGATAGTGCTGTTCCTCTTCGGGACTCAAAGGCTGAGGAAAGCTTCCCGGAGACAGCTGCAGTGCGTACATAAGACCACCGAGCATCAGCCAAGTGGCGATCATACGCGTCACCTCCCAAAAAAGCCTATTCTCCACAGCAAGTCCAGATTCCGAAAATAAAAAACCAGGTGCAGCGCACCTGGTTTCTCATATATTATATTATATTAGCCGAAAGCGCCGAAGGCCTCGCTCCAGCAGTCGTCGCAGATCTCCTGACCCAGCAGCTCGTGCTTCTCACCGCTGGACTTCTCGCCGCAAGCGCTGCAGGTAAAGCCGCAGCCGGTAAACAGGGTCGCAACCAAGGTCAGCAAAGTGATCGCCGCAATAATCTTCTTCATAATATCGAACTCCTTACATATGTAATATACTTGGCAACCTTTTCATACCTATAAAAATATGTCTAAATTGTTACCAAACTATCTTCATGATAACTGTATTGATGTTAAAAGTCAAGCACAATTTACTGCTGGGCAGAGAATACGCCGTGCTCCTTGCCCCATTGCTATGAATCTTTCCTGAAAGTTTCGTACATAACAGGGTGTTTACACATGCCGATAGCAAGGATCCTTTCTTCCAAAGGCTGCTTCCATCCGCCGCGGTGCTTACTATGTTTCTGCGTTGCATGGTTTATATCTCCTTTTGGAAACTCATAACATAGGCGCAAAATGCCTGTATGGCTGCTTTCATACCTTCCTCATCCATACAAAAATCATTTCTGTGGGCAAGTGCTGTACAGCCGAGCTTCTCGTTTCTTGTGCCAAAGCGGAAGATCATACCGGAAGCCTTTGTCAGATACCAGCCAAAGTCCTCCGAACTCATTCTCTGGGGCATAGGCTGCAGGTTTAGGCCCGCGTTTTTTGCGGTTTGCACAAAGGCATCCACGATCGCAGGATCGTTATAAACCGCCCCCGTACTCATATTCCATACAATTTCTACACTGCCGCCGTACCTGGCGGCGATTTCATTACAGATGGAACGAACATTTTTTTCTATTCGTTTTGCAAAGGCAGTATCATAAAAGCGGAAAGAAATATCCATCTCACATAGATCCGCGATCACATTATGGACATGCCCGCCCTGAAAACGGCCCACCGACCAAATGTACTTGGTCTGTCCGGCTTCCTGGTGGAGCATGGCCTTCATGTTTTCATAAGCCTCTACTGCCATCGCAACAGCATCGATGCCCAGTGCCGGCATTGCGGCATGGGAGGTACGCCCCTTAAAGCGTATGGTGGCAGGAATACACGCTGCCATATAATCGCCACAGCAGATCCCTATGTTACCGGTTTGCATTGCATTCTCACAATGGGTGCAGATGATATGGTCAACGCCATCCATAACGCCCTTATCGACCATCATTTTTGCGCCGCTGACGGCCCCCTCCTCGCTGGGCTGGAAAATCAGCCTTACTCTGCAGGTAAGCGCCTTTTCTCTTTCTTTTAAGTATTTTGCAACTGCCAATAATACTGCGATATGGGAATCGTGTCCGCAAGCATGCATTTGACCGGGGATCTTTGACTTGTAAGGCAGGTCTGTTTTTTCCTCCACCGGGAGGGCATCCATATCCGCTCGGAGCGCGATGAGCTTTTCGCCCTGTCCCAGCTCCGCAACCACACTGCCTTTGCCATAGGCATAGGTGTATTCGATGCCCAGCTTGCAAAGCTCGTCTGATACCAGCTTCACAGTACGCACCAGATCGAATCCCACCTCCGGATATTGATGCAGTTCTCGCCGCAGTCCAACAGCATATTCATACAGTTCGCCGATCATGTCCTTCATACCTCCTCGGTCATATCCGGTAATACCGTAGGCAGAAACTTATGCTCCATCAAAGAAATCATCGTATGGCTTTTCATGACCCCTTTGTTGTTTTTAATACACAGGATCTTCTCCTCCAGGGATTCGATATCCTTCGCACAGATTTTCAGTATATAATCGTACTCTCCCGTGATCGCGTAACACTCCAGCACATCCGGCTCTTTTTGGGCATATTCCAGCAGTGAAGCAATGCTGTCGCCATACTGCATAACAACAAAAACGAAGGCGGTGACTGTTTTATTCAGTTTCTTTGCATTGGTTACAACAGCCCGCAGATTTTAGGATCCGCCTTTCAGGTATTTTTTTCGGTAGTAAAAATAGGGCAAAAATACACACAGCATCGCACCCAGCCAGGAGGCAGGCTCCGCGATAAACAGCGCATCGGTCCCGATCCAGCGGATCACAAGCTGGGACATCAAGACCCTTGCGGCAAATATTGTCAAACATACCCGTAGGGACACCCCTCCCGGGGTGTCCGCAAATACCGCAATATGACAACGGACACCCGGGGACGGGTGTCCCTACGCTTATGCTGCGCCGACCCGGTTCCCTGTTGCGGTGCCCGATAAAATCTTCGGGCCTACGCCTGTCCTCTTTTCCGCAATCAAACCGTATTCTGCTTGCCCAACAGGGCGATATAATCTCACAATGCAAAACCGCTTATTTCAACAGCCACTGATAGTCCTGCCTGCAATCCACGATCCAGTCAACATAGACGGTATCGTCCTTGATCTGATACAGAACAAGATACCAATTCTCCACATACAGCTTGTGGTACTTGTTTGCGGGGATATAGTTTTCGTGAAAGAAAGGATACCGCTGCGGCATATCCTGCAAAGAACGCATTTCTTCTACCAATCTGCTCTTCAGTTTCGTGGCAGCCGGTTTATTGACTTGTGCCAAAAAGCGGATATGCATACCGAGCATTTCCTTGGCTCGGTCAGAGATAATAACCTTATATTGCATCTATTATCCCTCGTTCAAAATACCGTCAAGAAAGCTATCCAGTTCGTCAACGGTGCAACCCTTGCGGCCCATAGCGCGGTCTTCTTCCACAGCAAGGAGATTTTCCCGCAACTGGAGCATCTTCTCCCGGCGGGTGAAGCTTTCGATATCCATGA
The DNA here is from genome assembly GCA_015068135.1 of Oscillospiraceae bacterium. Classification (GTDB taxonomy): domain Bacteria; phylum Bacillota; class Clostridia; order Oscillospirales; family Oscillospiraceae; genus Faecousia. The sequence continues at coordinate 58,450 of SVLB01000008.1, forward strand.
TCACCAAATCACCCTCGCCATTTTTGGTGAGATAGACCGGGCTTTGGGTTTTACGGCACAGTTCTGCAATTTCATTATAATTCTGTCGAATGGCAGCAGAGGGGCGAATGTTCATAGCATTTCCTCCAGATAGTCAAATTCTAATCTTATTATATGCAAATTTGACTACTGTGTCAATACGAAAATGGACGGATTTCTCCGTCCATTATGCTGCAGCATCCAGCATGTTTTCAATGAAGATTCCGTAACCCGTTGTGGGATCGTTGACCAGGACATGGGTGTACAGATGATGCCCACCCAAGGCCCCCTCTGACGAGGGGGCTGTCAGCCGAACAGGCTGACTGGGGGAGAGAAATTCTATCCCATTTTCTCTCCCTCCGTCTGCCCTTCGGGCAGCCACCTCCCTCATCAGAGGGAGGCTTTAGCCAGCAGCTTCCAACATGTTCTCAATGAATATTCCGTATCCAGTTTTTGGTTAGGATTTCGTTTCAAACTGTTTGCGAATCTGTTCGTTGATCTGTACATTCAATGCGGCAATCTTTACCATGTCTGACTCATGCACACTAATGGTTGCGATATCCGGTTTGTCACCGTACTGTGGAAAGTTGACCAACCAATAGCCATCCACGCATTTATTATAGCAGATCCAACCGGTCATGCCTTTATGAACACCGTCCTCGGTGTATTTTTTCTTTTCAACAATTACTTCAATGCAATCTAATTCTTTCATATCATTTATCTCCATAAGGGGTTGCCAATCGAATCTTTCCCTTCGGTTCTACCATCCAGCCGCTGGTAAATGTGACTGTGCCGGATTGATCCTTTCTGGGAATTTCGATTGTGATGTTAATTCTCTGTCCGTTATGATTCAGCTTGTTTAGAGTTTACTCTCCGCATAGATATTTTGCAAGGCCTTGCTGTTCTATTTCATTTTGCAGCCATTTTGCATCTTCTACGCTATATCCCCAACTCTGAAACAGCTTGTCCTTGCCGTGGGGATGGATACCCCATGTGTTAAATAAGTACGGATCAAACTTGCTATATGCACTGGTGGCTTCCGCATTGTTTTTAACCTGAGTAGTTGGTATCGCAACCGTTGTGCAATGACATTTTTCGTGCAACGGTGCTATCGGCGCATTCTCAAAAACAAACCAGCATTCGTGCAAAGATAAACAAGAACCGCAATGTAGCAGCCCCATTACCTCATGCCGCCATTCAACCCATCTTTGCTGCGAGATTTTGACTTTTTCCCTAACAGCATTGTAAAAATCTTGATTCATAGTAAAACACCTCACTTTATATTAGAACCTATGTTCGATAATGATTATACTGTGTTTAGGAGAAATTGTCAAGTCCTTGCCAATGGTAACCTATTGACAAGGACTTGACGATATTTATGCTGCGGCATCTAACATATTCTCTATAAAAATTCCATAACCCGTTGTGGGGTCGTTCACCAGCACATGAGTGTATTGATGATGCCTACAGCATCCGACCTCCCTGTGAGTGTACGGGTGATGCCTACAGACCATCCAGTGTTTCTTCCAAATAGTGCTGAAAATCAAGTGAATTACGAAGAAATAGGGCGTATTTGCTGTCTGCGAATACGCCCTATTACTTTATCACAAACAGCACCGCAGAAGAAAGACTATGGGCATAATATGAAAGGAGAAGCATCTTGAACGCACAAATCACCGCAATTACCAACCAAAAGGGCGGCGTAGGCAAAACAACCTCCACCGTCAACTTGGGAGTTGGCCTTGCAAGGGAAGGAAAGAAAGTGCTGCTGGTGGACGGAGATCCACAGGGCAGTCTGACGATCAGCATGGGTATTCAGGACCCGGATGAGCTGACAGAAACCCTTTCAACCTTAATGCTTGCAGAAATGGAGGACAAGCCAATTCCCCCGGATTACGGCATCCTCCATCATTCAGAGGGTATCGATCTTCTCCCCGGCAATATTGAACTGTCCGGTGTGGAACTCAGCTTGGTCAACACCATGAGCCGGGAACTTGTTTTGCGGAATGTTCTTAACCGGCTCCGCAGCAACTACGATTACATTTTCATTGACTGTATGCCTTCCCTTGGCCTTATGAACATTAACGCTCTGGCTGCAGCAGACAGTGTAATCATCCCTCTGCAACCTCAGTTCCTTTCTACGAAAGGTCTGAACCTACTGCTGCGATCTATCGCAAGAGTCCGCAAGCAAATAAATCCCAAACTCCGTATTGACGGAATACTGTTCACCATGGTGGACAGTCGCACAAACAATGCCCGTGACATTATTTCCTCTCTGCGCTCTGCGGTGGGAGATAACATCCGGGTATTCAAGACGGAAATCCCCCGGTCTGTCCGTGCAGCGGAAGCCGCTGAAAATGGCAAGAGCATTTTCAAGCATGATCGCCGGGGCAAAGTCGCAGAAGCCTACACAGCACTATCGAAGGAGGTGAACAGAATTGGGCGAGAAGCGTATAGATCTAGGTCTGACGGCGCTAGATGAACTCTTTATGACAGAGGAAGGGCGGCAAGAAAACCGTCTACCCCGCATACGGCAAATCCCTCTGGATATGATCGACGATATGCCCGACCATCCTTTCAAAGTACGGAGGGATGATGACATGGAATTGCTGATTGAGAGTGTCCGGGAACATGGCGTAATTACCCCCATCATCGTCCGTCAAAAGGAAGATGGGCGGTATGAAACTGCGGCAGGCCATCGCCGCCGCATGGCTTCCAAGATCAACGGATTAACCGAGATCCCGGCAGAAGTCAGAGATATAACCAGGGATGAAGCAATCATTATCATGTGCGAATCCAACTTGCAACGCACGAAAATCCTCCCCAGCGAAAAGGCTTTTTCGTATAAGATGAGATTGGATGCTATGAATCGGCAAGGTAAGCGCACATTGACTTCTGCCCCAGTGGGGCAGAAGTTATCAAGAGAGGCATTAGCCGAGCAAACAGGAGATAGTCATTCTCAAATCCACCGATTTATCCGCTTGACTTATCTCATACCGGAATTGTTGACGATGGTGGACGAAGAAAACATCGCTTTCCGTCCTGCTGTGGAACTTTCTTACCTTACTGAACAGGAACAGCGGGACTTGTTGGAAACCATTGGATACGAAGATGCCACCCCATCGCTGGCACAGGCGATCAAGATGAAGGAAATGTCCAAGGCGGGCACTCTCAGCATGGATGCCATCCTTAATATCATGTGCCAGAAGAAACCCAACCAAAAAGAAAAAATCAGCTTTCATACCGAGAAGCTGAAACCGTATCTCCCCAAGAACATTACACCCAAGCAGACCGAAGAGTATATTTTGAAAGCGCTTGAATACTACCAGCGGTATAGGGAACGCATGAAGGAGCGAGGTGACAGATAATTGATCCGTGCCAGAATCACCATGGGGGTAGTCTACCCTTTTGGCAGTGGCAACGGTCATTGCTGCCGTTCTCCCCCTCTCACACTCTCCCCCTCAGTTAACCTACTGGACTTACTGAAAAGGAAGAATTACCGGTGAAAATTTGCAGATTTGGAGAATGATACCAAATGCGGTAAAATCGGCAATAAGGAGGTGCCTGAATATGAAAAAAGTATTTGCAGTCATTCTTTTGCTTGCCTTGCTACTTGCAGGGTGTGCTAATCAAGATTTTGCAGAACCACCCGGTACAGAAGCCTTTCAGATCAACTCCCGTCCAACCCTTTCTACGGAAGTCACGGATGTGACGGAAGGACTGGACGATAAAGAAATGGAAGATAAGCTGATTCCCAACGGAACAGAAGCCATATCCGGCAAGGATAATTCTTCAGAAACAACTGATCCGGTTGAGAAGCCAGCTGATTCTTCTACATCTAAACCCGATCCAACCAAACCGCAAGATGATGAAGATCCGCAACAAACTGATCCGCCGCAGGAAACGGGTACAACTCCCACTACACCTGCAACGACAACCCCGGTTCCCCCCACACAAGCTGAAACTGTTCCAACACAGCCAGAATCTTCAAATCCAGAAACGGAGCCAACGGAACCGGAAACCACTCCAACAGTGCCACCTACTGAACCCACAGGCTGCACTCATGAATGGAAGTGCATCTCCCATGCTGAAGAAGGTCATTGGAGGGCAGGTATCATTTGCGACTGCGGCTGGACTGTGTACGGTGATCCGAGTGAACTTAACGCCCTTTGGAACGCCCATTCTGCCTCCTTCCCACCGGCTGAATCCCTTTTCGAGCATGGTGGGTTTGGCAGCATGGATGAATGGATCGTGGACAAGCCTGCCTATGACGAATGGGTATGTCGTCATTGCGGCAATCAAAAAGAATAATCCCTATACCCCTAAAGCCTCTTGGTGTTTCCGTACATCAAGAGGCTTTTTTTATTTTCCGAAGAAGGAGGAAACCCAATGAACGCAATGAAGAAAATCATGGCGCTTCTGCTGGTGTTTGCACTGGCAGTTTCATGCGTTCCCCTTGGTGCAGTAACGGCATTTGCGGCAGAAATTGACGAGGGCGAAGTACCCTCGACAGATGCAACTGACCCCGCTGTACCGGAGGAAACCACGGAAACACAACCACCGGCAGAATCAGCGGAAGCGCCGACAGACGAAACGGAAGCCTCCACTGAGCCTGTAATCGAGGAAGCAGGCACAGACGAAGAAGCGGTGCAGGAAGCAGAAGAACCCTCAGAAGCTCCCCCGGAGATTATGATGTTCGCTGCCAGTCCTGCCAGCGATGATGGCGGCAGTTCCGGTTCTGAAACCGGTGACGGTGGCGATGGCGGTGGCAACTCCGCAGGTGACGGTTCCAGCAATATGATTGCTGTGGGTGTTACCATGCAGATCGTCTACTACCGTTATGACCAGTGCTACAATCGGTACAATTCCCACGGCAGTGTTATCAACTCCGTGCAGACCGGTAAAGCAATCCCCTGGAATGATACCGGCAAAGACCAAGGTGCAACTGCTACAACAGTCTATGATACCTACACAATCACTCCGCACACCTTTATTGCCAAGGCTCGCTGGCCTTCCTATCCCTATGTGTATCACTTCCCTTATGAGAACTTGAAGGATGATAAATGCACATTCTCCTGGACCGGCTTTACAAACTTCTGGTTCAACTACAACAATCCCGGCGGCAGCGCATCTACCTACCCCCGAATTGTTCGTAACGAAGAAGGCGGCAGTCTCGCTATCGAGAACTTCCTTGCCCGTATCATTCTTGGCAATGATTACGGTGCATGGGACAAGCTGGATGTGGCAGCCGGTGAAACTGTGGCAACCGATACCTCTCTGTTCGCAGAGGTGCTGAAGTATCTGGGTGCCAGCGATCTTGCAATTCAGAATTACCTGGACTCCTACTATGGTAAGCTGAGTGTTACCCAAGATGGCGATGTGCTGATTCCGACCATCATTTGGTCTTATGTCGCTGCGGAAAACCTTGGAGGAACAAGCCGCATCTATACCATCGGTGATGTTGCTGCCAATGGTAGCGCAAACAAAAGTTGGCTGAGCACCGCCTATACTTCCGGTGCAAACTGCAACAGCGGTTACGGTGCATGTTCCTGGATGAAGAACTCTGAGGACACGATGATTTGTAAGTTGATGCTGGGTGGTAGACACAGTTCTTCCCACAACTCAACAATCTGGACAGAGCAGGGATCTTCCAACCTGTTTGGTACTGGCCTAGTCAACCGTATTCAGACTGAAGTTGATTCTACCGCAGAAAACGGGACCAATACCTTCTACTACCTCAGAGGTTACTGGACTCCCTATGGCACTGGCACCGGCGAAGTATCTGTAACCAAGACCAACACGGCAGGTACAGCTAATTTGGCAGGTGCAGAGTTCACTTTGTACCGCGATCCTGCATGTACTACGCCCATTACCAGCGCCGACTACAAATCTCTCAACACTTCCGATACTGGCTATGTCAATGTAAGTACCCGTAAGACTGTGTCCAGCGGATTGGCACAGTGGTCCGGTTTGTACAGTGGCAGTTACTTTTTGAAGGAAATAAAAGCACCGGATGGTTATAAAGTAAACATTGATGCCAGCGGTAATGTGGAAGTTACCGAAGTTTCCGTAGGTGTTGGAGCGACAGCCATTACCCTCACAAATGCGGAAAACTCCAAGCCTGTTTCTTTGAAAAAGTCCATCAATGCTTCCCAGACCTGCATCGACCAAATTAAGAATAACAGTCTGTATTCCCTTGCAGGTGCAGAGTACACCATTTCCTTGAATGGAACGGTGGTTGAAACACTTGTGACGGATGCCAGCGGTAACGCGACATCCACCAAGCAGTACAACATCGGTGATGTGCTGACAATCAAGGAAACCAAGGCTCCCAAGGGATATAAGTTGGACACAAAGACCTACACTCACACGGTTACTTCCGGTGAAAATCTGATCTCTGTATCCGACATCCCCATTTTTGACCCGCCTTTTGTATTAACAAAGGTGGACAAGGACACCACCACGCCGCAGGGCGACGGTTCCTTTACCGGCGCAGTCTTTAAGTGGGAATTCTTCCCCAACAACGATTGGAGTGGCACACCCGCACGGGTTTGGTACTTTGCAACAGACAGCGCTGGCAGATGTGTGTATAGCAAGGATTACCTTGCATCCGGTTACACAAGTGATGCTCTGTATGTATCTCCTGCCAATGTGCAGCAGCTTCCCCTTGGTACTGTAAAAATCACGGAAGTCAAGAACTCCCTGGGTTATACGGTGATTGCAAGTCCGCTGTACTGTACGATTGCAGAAGATGCTTCCAAAGCCAGCGGCGCTAAACATGTGTGGACGGAAGAATCCAAGGCTATTTTGACCCAGATGGCAAATGGCGAATGGGGCGTTTACGAACCCATCGACATCAATCTGTTCGGTTCTGTCAGCATTGAAAAGT
>SVLB01000009.1 GCA_015068135.1 Oscillospiraceae bacterium
CCTGCGAAAAGCTGGATCAGCAGGAGCAGGTGGGGTGGCTGGAGGTCAACATCAGCTGTCCCAATGTCCACGGCGGCGGTATGAGCTTTGGCACCGACCCCAAGGCCGCCGCGGAGGTCACCAAAGCTGTTAAGGATGTGACCACCAAGCCTGTGATCGTAAAGCTGACCCCCAATGTGACCGATATCGTTTCCATGGCAAAAGCCTGCGAGGATGCCGGTGCCGACGGTATCAGCCTGATCAATACCATGCTGGGTATGCGCATTGATCTGCGCACCCGTAAGCCGGTGATCGCCAATAAAATGGGCGGTTTCTCCGGATCTGCCATCTTCCCGGTGGCTGTGCGGATGGTTTACCAGGTGGCAAATGCTGTCAAGATCCCTGTTGTGGGCATGGGTGGTGTCAGCAGTGCCGAGGATGTGATCGAAATGATGCTTGCCGGTGCCACAGCGGTAGAAGTTGGTGCGGCAAACCTTGTGGATCCCTTTGTTTGCCGGGATATCGTGGAAAGACTCCCGGCGGTTATGGATGCTTACAGAATCAATACATTAAGTGAAATTATAGGAGGCGCAAAATAATGGGTAAGGACGTAATTATTGCCTGCGACTTTGCGAGCGCGGAGCAGACCTTTGCATTTTTGGATCAGTTTACCGGGAAGAAGCCCTTTGTAAAGATCGGCATGGAGCTTTACTATGCCGAAGGCCCTGCCATTGTCCGGGAAATCAAGAAAAGAGGTCATAAGATCTTTTTGGACCTGAAGCTCCATGACATTCCCAATACGGTCAAGAAGGCTATGGCAGTTCTTTCCAACCTGGATGTGGATATTACCAATCTCCATGCCGCCGGTACCAAGAATATGATGAAGGCCGCCCTGGAGGGCTTGACCCGTCCCGACGGCACCCGTCCTCTGCTGATCGCGGTGACCCAGCTGACCTCCACCGATCAGGAGAGCATGGAAAACGATCTGATGATCCACGCCCCCATCGACCAGGTTGTCATGCACTACGCCAAGTGTGCCGGGGAGGCAGGTCTTGACGGTATTGTCTGCTCCCCCCTGGAAGCCGGAAAGGTCCACGATACCTGCGGCAAGAAGTTTTTGACCGTAACTCCCGGTGTCCGGTTTGCCGACGGGGATGTGGGAGATCAGAAGCGGGTCATGACCCCTGCCCAGGCCAAGGAGATCGGCTCTGACTATATCGTGGTGGGCCGTCCCATCACCGCCGCCGCTGACCCCGTAGCCGCTTACGAGCGCTGTGTTGCCGAATTCTGCGATTGATGGAAGGAGAATACCATGGAAAGCTATAAAAGAGAGTTTATTCAGTTCCTGGAGGGTGCCGGTGTTCTGAAGTTTGGTGATTTTACCGCCAAGTCCGGTCGCAAGATCCCGTATTTTGTCAACGCCGGTATGATCAAGACCGGTGATCAGATCACCAAAATGGGCGAGTTCTACGCCCGTGCCTATTTTGAAAAGCTGGGCAAGAAGCAGGCGGTTCTCTATGGACCTGCTTACAAGGGCATTTCTCTGTCCATTTCCGCCGCGGTTGCCCTGAGCAAGAACGGTCTGAACGTTCCCTTCTTCTTTAACCGTAAGGAAGTTAAGGACCATGGCGAGGGCGGCACCTTTGTGGGCTATGTTCCCCAGGCCGGTGAGGAGATCGTCATCATCGAGGATGTGATCACTGCCGGTACCGCTATCCGTGAGAGCATGGAGATCCTGAGCCACCTGGAAAACACCAAGGTCATCGCTACCTTCATCATGGTGGACCGTAAGGAAAAGGGCCAGGGCGAAAAGGGCGCCATGGAGGAGATCGAGGAGCAGTTTGGCTTCCCCGTATACTCCGTTGTGGATGTGTATGATATTATCGAGTATCTGGAGGAGGATCCTGCAAACGCAGAAAATGTGGAGCGGATCAGAAACTACCTGGCTGTGAATGGAGCGAAGGCATGAGAAGTTTGATCGATATTGTGGATTTTTCCACCGAAGAGATTTTTGAATTGCTGGAAACGGCCTGCGATATCAGCGAGAATCCCCAAAAGTATGCGGATCGCTGCAAGGGGAAGACCCTGGCGACCCTGTTCTACGAGCCCTCCACCCGTACCCGTCTTAGCTTTGAAGCAGCGATGCTGGAGCTGGGCGGTAATGTGCTTGGCTTTAGTGACGCGGGTTCTTCCTCTGCCTCCAAGGGCGAGAGCATTGCTGATACTGCCAAAATGATCAGCTGCTATGCCAATATTATGGCTATGCGCCATCCTAAGGAGGGCGCACCTTATGTTGCGGCCAAAAGTGCTTCCATTCCTGTGATCAATGCCGGTGACGGCGGTCACTGCCACCCCACACAGACCCTGGCAGACCTTCTGACCATCTATCGGGAGCTGGGGCGGCTGGATCATCTGACTGTGGGCTGTTGCGGCGACCTGAAATACGGACGGACCGTCCATTCTCTGCTGTCCGCCATGGGTAGATACGAGAATGTGAAGGTCGTGCTGATCTCTCCTGAGGAGCTGCGGCTTCCCAAGTATGTGCGCTATGAGGTACTGGACAAGTACAACATGGAATACGAGGAGACCACCTCTTTGGAGGAGGCTATGCCCAAGCTGGATGTTCTGTACATGACCCGTATTCAGCGGGAAAGGTTTGACAGCTTCGATGAATACGAGCGGCTGAAGGACAGCTATGTGCTGGATGTGGAGAAGATGAAGCTGGCTAAGCCTGAGATGCGTGTACTGCATCCTCTGCCCAGAGTCAACGAGATCAGTGTCAAGGTGGATGCTGACCCCAGAGCGGCTTATTTCCGTCAGGCTCTCAACGGCAAGCTTATGCGTATGGCTCTGATCCTGAAGCTTCTGAAAGAGGCAGGGGAGGGCCTGCAGATGACGGAGCCTGCCAATACGGTGACCAACACTCTGTTCTGTGACAATCCCCGTTGCATTACCTCCTGCGAGCAGGAGCTGGACCATGTTTTCAAATGCGTAGAGCCCACCCAGGGCATTTATCGCTGCGTTTACTGCGAAAGCAAAAAGAAAATGAATTGACTGCCAATTGCCCCGGGCCTCAGGCTTTGAAACTTTCACAAAAACTGCCTGAAAACCCGGGGCATTGGTAGTGAAATCGTAAAAAATGTCAAAAGGGCGAAGGCGCTTCTTGACACATTTTTTTAGCTGTGATAAAATCGAAAAGTAATGAATACAGCTTTCTGCGACTGACGGAGAATGTGGAGCACCACAGCGGAACAGAAAGTTAACTATGCCGACCGTCTGGGCGCATTTGGCTTGTGGGCTGAGTGCGCTCTTTTTCGTTTACAGAAGGAGGTCATAATGAAAAAAGTAGGTATCGTAATGGGCAGCGACAGCGATCTGCCTATCATTCAAAAGACTGTGGATGTGCTCAGACAATTCTGCATCCCCTTTGAGGTCCATGTGTATTCCGCCCACAGAACCCCTGTGGAGGCCCGGGATTTTGCCGTGAACGCAAGGGCCAATGGCTTTGGCGTTTTGATCTGCGCCGCCGGAATGGCCGCCCATTTGGCAGGTGCCATTGCCGCCAATTCTACGCTCCCTGTGATCGGCATTCCCTGCAAGGGACCGGTTTTGGACGGTATGGATGCTCTTTTGGCAACGGTTCAGATGCCTACCGGCATTCCTGTAGCAACGGTTGCCGTCAACGGCGGTGCCAATGCGGCGCTCCTTGCGGCACAGATCCTGGCGGTCAGCGATGAGGAGCTGGCAAAGAAGCTGGATGAAAAACGTGTAAACGATGCCAAGGCTGTCCTTCAGAAGGATGCCGGCATTTTGGATAGACTGTAATCTAAAATAGGAGAAGGATCATTATGGAAAAGAAACTTGTATACACCGGCAAGACCAAGGACGTATTTGCACTGGACAATGGTAACTACCTGCTGAAGTTTAAGGACGACTGCACCGGCAAGGACGGTGTGTTTGATCCCGGCGAAAACTCCGTTGGCCTGACCATCGAGGGCGTGGGTGATGTGAACCTGCGTATGTCCATCTACTTCTTTGAGAAGATCAATGCCGCTGGCATTAAGACTCACTATGTCAATGCCAACTTGGACAATACCACGATGGAAGTGCTGCCTGCCAAGGTGTTCGGCAAGGGCCTGGAGGTCATCTGCCGCTACAAGGCTGTGGGTTCCTTCTATCGCCGGTATTCCGATTACTGTGAGCTGGGTCAGGACCTGCCTGCCTATGTGGAGACCACCTTCAAAAACGACGAGAAGGGCGATCCCCTGGTCACCAAGGACGGCCTGGTGGACCTGGGCGTCATGACGGCCCAGCAGTATGACGATCTGAAGGCTATGACCCAGGCGATTACCAAGATCGTTGCTGACGATCTGAAGGAAAAGGGCCTGGACCTGTACGACATCAAGTTCGAGTTCGGCTACGATGCAGACGGCAAGGTGATGCTCATCGATGAGATCGCCTCCGGCAATATGCGCGTTTACAAGGATGGGGAGTATATCGATCCCATGACCCTGAATAAGCTGTTCTTTGCATAAAAAATTTGGCAACCTCTTAAAACACCCTGGGGATGGTTTTAAGAGGTTACCATTTCGTTATCACATTTTTAAGGAGAAGAAAATGGGAGGATTTTTTGGGATCACATCCAGGCAGGACTGCCTGATGGATGTTTTTTTCGGCGTGGATTACCATTCTCATTTGGGCACACGCAGAGGCGGCATGGCGGCCTACGACAAGGAGATCGGCTTACAGCGTGAGATCCACAATATTGAAAACTCACCCTTCAGAACGAAGTTTGAACACGTTTTACAGGAAATGAAGGGCTGTGCCGGTATCGGCTGTATCAGCGATACGGACCCTCAGCCCCTTCTGGTCCGTTCTGTGCTGGGAACCTTTGCTATTTCCACAGTTGGCATTATTAACAACAGTGCGGCCCTGATCGATCAATATCTTTCCTTCAGCGGCGGTCACTTTGATGCCATGACCGGCGGCAAAGTCAATTCCACAGAATTGGTAGCTGCTCTGATCAGCCAGCGCAGCAGCTTTGCCGAGGGTATCCAGTTTGCCCAGCGGGTGATCGAGGGAACTGCCAATATTTTGATCCTGACCGATGACGGAAGGCTGATCGCCGCCCGGGACCGGATGGGCCGTATCCCGGTGCAGATCGGTAAAAATGAAGACGGCTACTGCGCATCCTTTGAGGAGTTCGCTTTTACTAAGCTTGGCTACGACAAGGTAACGGAGCTTGGACCCGGTGAGGTGGTGGAGCTGACCCCCGATGGGATGACTCAGCTGGTAGAGCCCGGTAAGGATATGCGTGTATGCGCCTTCCTTTGGAGCTATTACGGCTACCCCACCTCCACCTATGAGGGGGTCAATGTAGAGGCCATGCGTTACCGCAACGGCGCGGCCATTGCCGAGCGTGATATGAAGCAGGGACGCTCCATGGACATTGATTATGTGGGCGGTGTTCCCGATTCCGGTACTCCCCATGCCATCGGCTACGCCAATAAGACAGGCTTGCACTTTGCCCGTGCTTTTATTAAATATACCCCTACCTGGTCCCGGTCCTTTACCCCGGCTCGTCAGTCTGACCGGAAGAAGGTCGCAAAAATGAAGCAGATCCCGGTCCATGAGTTGATCGTGGGGAAAAAGCTTCTGTTTGTGGATGACTCCATTGTCCGCGGAACTCAGCTTCAGGAGACGGTGGATTTTCTCTATGAAAACGGTGCCAAAGAGGTACATATGCGCTCTGCCTGCCCTCCCATTATGTATGGCTGTAAGTACCTGAACTTCTCCCGTTCCACCAGCGATATGGATCTGATCTCCCGCCGGGTGATCGTGGAGCTGGAAGGGGAGGAGGGGCTGAAGTATATCGAAGAATATGCTGACGGTAACTCCGAGCGCGGCAAGGCTATGCGCCGCGCCATCCGGGAGAAATTTAAGTTTGCATCCCTGGGCTTCCAGACCGTAAAGGGCGTTGTGGATGCCATCGGTTTGGATCCCTGCAAGCTTTGTACCTACTGCTGGAACGGCAAAGAATAATCTAAGGAGCAATGACTATGGAAAAGAGCTATTCTGCAAGCTATGCCGCCGCCGGTGTGGACATTACTGCCGGCTACCGCGCGGTGGAACTGATGAAAAAGCACGTTGCCCGTACCCGGAACGAAGGTTGCCTTGACGATGTGGGTGGCTTCGGCGGATGCTTCGGTCTTCCCGTTGCCGGCATGGAGGAGCCTGTACTGGTCTCCGGTACCGACGGCTGCGGTACCAAGGTAAAGCTGGCAATTTTGATGGACAAGCACGATACCATCGGCATTGACGCGGTGGCTATGTGCGTTAACGATATCATCTGCGTGGGTGCAAAGCCCCTGTTCTTCCTGGACTACATTGCCTGCGGCAAGAACATCCCTGAGAAGATCGCACAGATCGTAGCCGGTGTTGCCGAGGGCTGTGTCCAGTCCGGTGCTGCACTGATCGGCGGTGAGACCGCAGAGCACCCTGGCATGATGCCTGTGGAGGATTATGACCTGGCAGGCTTTGCTGTTGGCATCGTGGACAAGAAAAAGATCCTGGACAATTCCAAAATGGCCGCCGGAGATGTGGTGATCGCACTGCCCTCTACCGGCATCCATTCCAACGGCTTCAGCCTTTGCCGCAAGGTCTTTGATATTGATAACAATAACCCTGAGCTGTATGTACCCAAGGCAGAGCTGGGCGGCAAGACCACTGCCGAGGCACTGCTTACCCCCACGAAGATCTATGTAAAGCCGGTATTGGCTTTGCTGGAGAAGGTGGATGTCAAGGGTATCAGTCATATCACCGGCGGCGGCTTCTATGAGAATATCCCCAGATCCATTCCCGACGGCCTGGGTGCTGTGATCGATAGAAGTGCCGTAAAGGTGCTTCCCATTTTCGAGCTCATCGCCAAGACCGGCAATATCCCTGAGCGTGATATGTTCAACACCTATAATATGGGCGTTGGCATGAGCATTGTGGTTCCTGCAGACCAGGTAGAAACCGCCATTGAGGTCCTTAAGGCCAATGGCGAGGATGCCTATGTGATCGGCAAGATCGTAGAGTCTGCAGAAAAGATCGTTATTGAATAAGCGGGGAAGCTATGGAGAAAGCAAGAATTGCGGTTTTGGTGTCCGGAGGCGGCACCAATCTTCAGGCATTGATCGATGCCCAGGCGACCGGGATCATCCGCTCCGGTAAGATCGCCCTGGTGATCTCCAACAATGCCGGAGCCTATGCGTTGGAGCGTGCTGCCCGGGCCGGGATCCACAGCGAAGTTGTCCTGAAAAAAGAGCTTGGCTCTCAGGCGGCTTTTGAGGATCGGATCAAGGCGCTTTTGAAGCACTACGAGATCGATTATATCGTCCTTGCGGGCTTTATGTCCATTCTCAGCGAGGACTTTACCAAGGATTACCCGGAACGGATCCTGAATGTTCATCCGTCCCTGATCCCCTCCTTCTGCGGAAAAGGCTACTACGGCCTTCGTGTCCACGAGGAGGCTTTGGCCTATGGGGTCAAGGTTACCGGTGCGACGGTCCATTTTGTCAACGAGATCCCCGACGGTGGTCGGATCCTTTTGCAAAAAGCCGTGGAGATTCAGGAGGGGGATACCCCCGAAGTGTTACAGCGCAGAGTGATGGAGCAGGCAGAGTGGAAGATCCTGCCTGCCGCAGTGGAAATGGTTTGTGCCAGGAAAGGAAATTAAAAAATGAATGTTTATGAGATCGGTTCTTTGAGTGAGAAGCTCTCCACCAATACCTATCCCGGTCGCGGTATCGTACTGGGCGTGACTCCCGATGGCAAGCATGCTGTGGCGGCCTATTTCATTATGGGCCGCAGTGTCAACAGCCGCAACCGTGTATTCATCCAGGAGCCTGATGGCATCCGCACTGAGGCCTTTGATCCCAGCCTGATGAAGGATCCCCATCTGATCATTTATCATCCGGTTCGTGAGGCTGGCTGCGGACTGATCGTTACCAACGGCGACCAGACCGATACAGTCTGGGAGTACCTGGCACGGGGCGAAAGCTGGGAGGCTGCCCTGCGTACCCGTATGTTTGAGGACGACGGTCCCAACTGGACTCCCCGTATTTCCGGCATCCTGGCGCAGAACGGCAGCTATAAGATGTCCATCCTCAAGGCCGCCGATCCTGAGGGCAATGCCTGCTCCCGTTTCTTCTGGGAGTATCCTGCAACTGCCGGCCTGGGTCATTTCCTCCACACCTATGTCTGTGACGGCAATCCTGTGATCCCCACCTTCCAGGGTGAGCCGGAGCGTGTGGCTATGGACAACGACATGGATGCCTTTACCAATATGCTTTGGGAAAACCTGAATCCCGATAATAAGATTTCCCTCTTTGTTCGTTATACGGATATTGCTACCGGCGCATTCCGTCAGACCATCCTCAACAAACATCAAAAATAAGGAGAACGATAATGAAAGAGTTTGAACTGAAATACGGCTGCAACCCCAATCAGAAGCCTTCCAAGATCTATATGCACGATGATTCCGAGCTTCCCATCACGATCCTCAATGGCCGTCCCGGCTACATCAACTTCCTGGATGCCCTGAACTCCTGGCAGCTGGTCAAGGAGCTGAAGGAAGCTACCGGCATGGTTGCGGTTACCTCTTTTAAGCACGTTTCTCCCACTTCTGCCGCTGTGGGCAAGAAGCTGCCTGAGGACCTGAAGAAGGCTTGCTTCGTGGATGATATCGAGGGCCTGGACGAAAGCCCCCTGGCTTGTGCTTATGCCCGTGCCCGCGGCACCGACCGTATGTGCTCCTTCGGTGACTGGGTCGCTCTGTCTGATGTGTGCGATGCTACCACAGCAAAGATGATCGCCCGTGAGGTTTCCGACGGCGTCATCGCCCCCGGCTATACCGAGGAGGCTCTGCAGATCCTGAAGACCAAGCGGAAGGGGTCCTACAATGTGGTCGCCATTGACCCTGCATATGTTCCTGCCGAGGCTGAGCGTAAGCAGGTATTCGGCATCACCTTTGAGCAGGGCCGTAACAACTTCAAGATCGGCGAGCATCTGCTTGAGAACATCGTCACCAAGAATAAAGAACTTCCCGAAAGTGCCAAGATCGATCTGATCGTTGCGCTGATCACCCTGAAGTATACCCAGTCCAATTCCGTTTGCTTTGCCTATGACGGTCAGGCCATCGGCGTTGGTGCCGGTCAGCAGAGCCGGATCCACTGCACCAGACTTGCCGGTACCAAGGCAGATACCTGGTTCCTCCGTCAGCATCCCAAGACCCTGAACCTGCCCTTCCGTGAGGACCTGGGCCGTCCCAACCGGGATAATGTGATCGACGGCTATATCAACGGCAACGAGGAGGATGTCTGCGCCGACGGCATCTGGCAGAACTACTTCACCAGCCAGCCTGAGCGGCTGACCGAGGAGGATAAGAAGGCCTGGCTGTCCAGCCGTCAGAATGTGGCCCTTGGCTCCGACGCTTTCTTCCCCTTCAGCGATAATATCAAACGTGCCGCCGCTTCCGGTGTTAAGTACATTGCTGAGCCCGGCGGCTCCATCCGTGACGACCTGGTCATCGAAGAATGTGATAACCGCGGCATCGTCATGGCCTTCACCGGCATGCGCCTGTTCCACCACTAATTTAAGATATTGAGATAATTAGATACTGGGATATTTAGATATTTGGGGGTTGGCCATGTCTGTTGACAGCATTGCAAGGATCAAAGGGTTAGAGTTTGGTAAGAGAATTGTGAAGCTTTACCAGTATTTAAACGAAACCTGAACCATGGTGAGTATATTTCCGATAGATTGTATCGCTCGTTCTGTTCGGATTTCAAACAAATATTGGCCATTCTGAAAGCTACGGTTCAAACCTGCAATCGCTAGGCTATCTTAATATCACATTATCCCATTATCTATACTATCTCACACATTGAGGTGAAAAAATATATGACTATACTAGTTGTTGGTGGTGGCGGCAGAGAGCATGCCATCATCAAGAGCCTGAAAAAGAGCCCTCTGAAGCCTTTGATCTATGCGTTGCCCGGTAACGGCGGTATTGCCCAGGATGCGGTTTGCGTGGATATTTCCGCAACTGACCTGGACGGTATTGTGGCCTTTGCCAAGGAAAATGCCATTGATTATGCTGTGGTCGCTCCCGATGATCCGCTGGTTCTTGGCTGTGTGGACCGGCTCAATGCCATTGGTATTCCTTGCTTCGGTCCCCGGGCCAATGCGGCAGTGATCGAAGGCAGTAAGGCCTTTTCCAAGGACCTTATGAAGAAATACGGCATCCCCACCGCTACTTATGAGATCTTTACCGATGTGCAAAAGGCATTGGCCTATGTCAAGACCTGCCCCATTCCCACGGTCGTCAAGGCCGATGGACTGGCCTTGGGTAAAGGTGTTATCATTGCCCAAACCCGTCAGGAGGCGATCGAAGCGGTTGTGGATATGATGGCAAATGCCAAATTCGGCAAATCCGGCTCCACAGTGGTGATTGAAGAGTTCCTTACCGGTCCTGAGGTTTCTGTATTGGCCTTTACTGACGGCAAGGTGGTAAAGCCCATGGTATCCTCCATGGATCATAAGCGGGCAGGGGACAACGATACGGGCCTGAATACCGGCGGTATGGGCACCATCGCCCCCAATCCCTACTATACAGAGGAAATTGCTCAGCAGTGCATGGATACTATTTTCCTGCCCACCATCCGGGCTATGAATGCCGAGGGTCGTACCTTCAAGGGCTGTTTGTACTTTGGCCTGATGCTGACCCCCAAGGGCCCCAAGGTCATTGAGTATAACTGCCGTTTTGGCGATCCTGAGACCCAGGTCGTTTTGCCTTTGCTGGAATCCGACCTGCTCACGGTTATGGAGGCCACCACCAACGGCACTTTGGCAGATACGGAAGTGAAATTCTCCAATCAGAGTGCCTGCTGTGTGGTGACTGCATCTGCCGGTTACCCCCTGAGCTATCAAAAGGGTTTTGCGATCACTATGACCCCTGAGGCGCAGGAGGCAACCTATGTTGCCGGTGCCAAGCTGGAAAACGGGAAGCTGGTAACCTCCGGCGGTCGTGTCACAGGCACTACTGCCGTTGCCGACACCCTGGAAGCTGCCATTGCCGAGGCTTACCGCCTGGCAGACGGCGTTCGTTTCGAAAAAGCCTATCGGAGAAGCGATATCGGTCAGCGTGGCCTGGCCGCATACAAATAAGGAGGAAACACTCCCATGGTTTATCGCGTATATGTTGAAAAGAAGAAGGGACAGACCCACGAGGCAGATGCCCTGCTGCACCAGGCCAGAGATTTTCTGCAGATCGGCGGACTGCGCTCGGTAAGAGTTTTGAACCGCTACGATGTGGAGAAGATCGAAAAGGAACTGTTTGATTATGCGGTCAACACCGTCTTTTCCGAGCCTCAGGTGGATACGGTCTCCTTTGAAGCACCTGCCGGTCAGGTGGTCTTTGGGGTAGAGCCTCTGCCCGGTCAGTATGACCAGCGCGCGGACTCTGCCGCCCAGTGTATTCAGATCCTCTCTCAGGGCGAACGCCCTTTGGTCCGCACTGCCCGCGTGTATGTGCTGGAGGGCGAGCTGTCTTCTCAGGATATTGAAGCCATCCGTCATCATGTGATCAACCCCGTGGAATGCCGTGAGGCCTCCATGGAAATGCCCAGGACCCTGGAAATGGAAGTTTCTGTTCCTGAGTCTGTTGCGGTGGTGGAAGGCTTTCTGGAACTGGACCGGGAGGGTCTTGCGGCACTGGTCAAGGAACTGGGCCTTGCTATGGACCTGGATGATATTTCCTTCTGCCAGAATTATTTTAAGACGGAAAACCGCAACCCCACCATTACTGAGATCCGCATGATCGATACCTATTGGTCCGATCACTGCCGCCATACTACCTTCCTGACCACCATTGACTCAGTGAAGTTCGAAGATGCCCTTTTGCAGAAGGCCTACGACGAATATATCGCCACCCGTAAGGAGTTGGGACGAACCAAGCCCATTAACCTGATGGATATCGGCACTTTGGCAGGGAAGTACCTGCGTAAAAACGGGATGCTGGAAAAACTCTACGAGTCCGAGGAGATCAACGCCTGTACTGTGCGTATGACCGTGACTGTAGACGGAGAAGAACAGCCCTGGCTGCTGCTGTTTAAGAACGAGACCCATAACCATCCCACGGAGATCGAGCCCTTTGGCGGTGCGGCAACCTGTATCGGCGGCGCTATCCGTGACCCCCTGGCAAGCCGTGCCTATGTGTATGCGGCTATGCGTGTGACCGGTGCGGCTGACCCCCTGAAGCCCGTCAATGAGACCATCCGCGGCAAGCTTCCCCAGCGGAAGATCGTCACCACTGCCGCCGCGGGCTATTCCTCTTACGGCAATCAGATCGGACTTGCCACTGGCATGGTGGATGAGATCTATCACCCCGGCTACGCTGCCAAGCGTATGGAGATCGGTGCGGTTGTGGGTGCTGTCCATGAGGATCATTCCAAGCCTGATTTCCCGGCTCCCGGTGATAAGGTCATTCTTTTGGGCGGCAAGACCGGCCGTGACGGCTGCGGCGGTGCCACCGGTTCCTCCAAGAGCCATACGGTTGAGTCCCTCTCCAGCTGTGGCGCAGAGGTTCAGAAGGGCAATGCCCCCGAGGAGCGGAAGCTTCAGCGGCTGTTCCGTAATGCGGAAGCTGCCGTTATGATCAAGCGCTGTAATGACTTCGGTGCCGGCGGCGTTTCCGTTGCCATCGGCGAGTTGGCTGACGGCCTTGAGATCGACCTGAATAAGGTGCCTAAGAAATACGAAGGCCTGGATGGCACGGAACTGGCCATTTCTGAGTCCCAGGAGCGTATGGCCATCGTTGTCGCTCCCCAGAATGTGGCGCGTTTCCTTCAGATCGCGGATTCTGAGAACCTGGAAGCTACCGTTGTGGCAACGGTCACCGAGGAAGCCAGACTGAAGATGTTCTGGAACGGTCAGACTATCTGCGATATCAATCGGGAATTCCTCAATTCCAACGGTGCGGAAAAGCATGTGGATGTAGAACTTTCCGCGCCTGCGGACTATACACCCACAGTTACCGGCAGCTTTGCCGAGAATATGACCCGGATCGCCACGGACCTGAATACTTGCTCCAAGCGCGGTCTTTCCGAGCGCTTCGATGCCACCATCGGTGCCGGTACAGTACTGATGCCCTTTGGCGGCAAGTATCAGCAGACTCCCATTCAGGCTATGGTCCATAAGGTCAGCCTGGAAAAGGGCCATACTGATGACTGCTCTGTGATGGCCTGGGGCTATAACCCCTTTGTTATGGAAAAGAGCCCCTATCACGGTGCTTACCTGGCAGTCGTGGAGTCTGCTTCCAAGCTGATCGCAACCGGTGCCAAGTTTGAAGATGTGTACCTGACCTTCCAGGAGTACTTCCTCCGCGTTGGTAAGGATGCCAAGCGCTGGGGTCAGCCCACTGCGGCCCTTTTGGGTGCGTTTAAGGCGCAGATGGACCTGAAGATCGCCGCCATTGGCGGTAAGGACTCCATGTCCGGTACCTTCGAGGACCTGGATGTGCCGCCCACTTTGGTGTCTTTTGCCATTACCACCGAAAATGTAAACAACATCGTTTCCAATGAGTTTAAGGCCCCCGGTCATAAGGTGTGTCTTGTGACGCCTTCCTATGATGAAAACGGCCTGCCCGAAACCGCTTCTTTGATGGCGGTGTATGCCCAGGTCACCGAGCTGCTTCGCTCCGGCAAGGCAGTTTCCGCCTACACTTTGGGCATGGGCGGTGTCGGTGAGGCAGTTATGAAGATGGGCTTTGGTAACGGTATCGGCTTTGCCTTTGATGCTGCTTTGGACAACAAGACCCTCTTTGGCTACGGCTACGGCAGCTTCCTGCTGGAAATGACGGAAGGGACTGTTGGCACTGTTGTAGGTGAGACCACATTGGATGCCGCCTTTACCAAGGGTAGCGAATCTGTGAGTGTTGCAGATCTGCAGAAGGCCTACGAGGACAAGCTGGAATCTGTTTATACCTGCAATATCCCGGATGTGCAGACCCCCATCGAAACGGTTTCCACCCCTGAAAAGCCCCGTGTAGCCCCTGCCATCAAGGTCGCTAAGCCCAAGGTGCTGATCCCCGTATTCCCCGGTACCAACTGTGAGTACGATTCTGCCCGGGCGGTTGCCGATGCCGGTGCAGAGCCTGAGATCTTCGTTGTGAAGAACATGTCCGCCGATGCCATCGCCCGGAGTGTGGAGGCCTTTGCCCAAAAGGTGAAGGATACCCAAATGATCTTCGTTCCCGGTGGCTTCTCCGGCGGTGACGAACCTGACGGCTCCGGTAAGTTTATTACCGCGTTCTTCCGCAATGCCGCCATTAAAGAGGAGGTCACCCGACTCCTGGAGAACCGGGATGGACTGATGTGCGGTATCTGTAACGGCTTCCAGGCCCTTGTAAAGCTGGGTCTGGTACCCTTCGGTAAAATCATCGACACCGATGAGAATTGTCCCACCCTGACCTTCAACGTCATTGGCCGTCACCAGAGCCGGATCGTCCGCACCCGTGTGGCGTCCAACAACTCTCCTTGGCTTGCCAATACCCAGGTGGGTGACATCTACAATGTGGCCATTTCCCACGGCGAGGGTCGGTTCTACTGCTCTGAGGAGGTTGCCCGTCAGCTGGTCGCCAACGGCCAGGTGGCTACCCAGTATGTGGACCTGGAGGGCAACGCCACCGCGGACGTGCGCTTCAACCCCAACGGCTCCATTTTCGCCATCGAGGGCATCACCTCTCCCGATGGCAGAGTCTTCGGTAAAATGGGCCATAGCGAGCGTATCGGCAACGGTCTTTACAAGAACGTCCCCGGTAATTACGATATTGGCATGTTCCGCTCCGCTGTCCAGTACTTCAAATAATTCTAACTATCAAAAAGCCAGCCTTCCCAGGCTGGCTTTTTGGCTAGATAAAAAGATTGCAATCCTTTCGTAGGGTGGGGTCATGACCCCACCGTCTATAGAAACCTGGGATTTTGCGGCGGAGTCGTGACTCCGCCCAATGAAATATCCAGGCTTAATTAAGAGATCAATAGGTCTTTCAAGTGCTGCATATTTTCTTTTGAAAGCTTACCCAAAGGCAGGCGGCAGGGGCCGCAGTCGTAGCCCAGCAGCTCCATGGCGGCTTTTACGGGAATGGGATTTACCTCCCGGAACATAGCTTCGATCAGCGCCTGCATATCCGTTTGCAGGGTAGTTGCGGTATCCAGGTCGCCATCCAGGGCCGCATCGCACATAGATGCAGTTTCATAGGGGGCTACATTACTGACCACACTGATGAGCCCCTGAGCCCCCAGGCTGATAGCTGGAACTGCCTGGTCGTCATTTCCCGACCATACGGTGAAGGTTCTGGGGCATGCGTTTCGTATTTTTGTGATTTTTGTAATGTCTGTGGATGCTTCTTTCACCCCGGCAATATTGGGAATACGGCTTAACCGCTGATATACGGAGATCGGCATATCCAGCCCGGTCCGGGAGGGAACGTTATACAAGATGATGGGAAGACTGGTTGCGTGGGCTATGGATAGGTAGTGGGAGAACAGACCGTCAGGATTGGCTTTGTTATAGTAGGGACTGACTACCAGAAGTGCATTGGCTCCGGCGGCTTCGGCGGCCTTGCTCAATTCTACTGCATGGGCGGTACAGTTGGAGCCGGTCCCCGCAATGATCAGGGTATCGGAACTTGCGTATTGCCTTGCCTTTTCAAACAACTCAAGCTTTTCCCGGTCGGATAGGGTAGGGGCCTCACCGGTAGTTCCTGCCAGTACCATTGCCCGGATGCCCGCATCCTCCTGTCGCCGGATCAGCTGCCGGACCATGGGGAAATTGATCTTTCCATTCAAAAACGGTGTGACCAATGCGGTGCAAACACCGGTAAATAAGGGTCGAGTCATAAAAACACCTCCATAACAGTCTATGCAGGTATGCAAAGAAATGCGTATTGCAAAATGGGAGGATTTGCGGTACAATGTATCTGTGAAGCTATGTGATTGACAAACATCAATGAATAAAAGGAAGGCTGGGGCGATCAGAGGCCCGCTTAGGCGGGTTCGGATTATATCGGTCAGGCTACGGAGGCGTGAATTTGAAAACCAGTGATTTTTATTATGATCTTCCGGAGGAGCTGATTGCGCAAACTCCTCTTCAAAAACGGGATACCTCCCGGCTGATGGTCTTAGACCGACAGACCGGCGAAGTGAAGCATCAGCATTTTTATGATATTATCGATTATCTAAAGCCTGGTGACTGTCTGGTCATGAATGACTCCCGGGTGCTTCCTGCAAGACTTTTGGGTCACAGACCTACCGGCGGTGCGGTGGAAGTACTTCTTTTGCGGGACTTAGGGGATAAGCAGTGGGAGTGCCTTTGCAAGCCCGGAAGAAAAATGCAGGTAGGCAGCGAAGTGATCTTCGGAAACGGAGAGTTGACCGCCAAGGTTACCGCAGTCAACGAGGACGGAAACCGGGTGGTGACCTTTTCCTATGAGGGGATATTCCTGGAGGTTTTGGAGCGTTTGGGAAAGATGCCCCTGCCGCCTTATATCAAAGCGGAGCTTGTTGACCAGGAGCGTTATCAAACAGTCTACAGCAGGGAAGTGGGTTCTGCGGCGGCACCTACAGCCGGTTTGCATTTTACCCGGGATTTATTGGAACGGATCCGGCAAAAGGGTGTCAGCACTGCCTTTGTGACCTTGCATGTGGGCTTGGGGACCTTCCGACCGGTAAAAGCCGAAAATATTTTGGAGCATCATATGCACAGCGAGCTTTGTATGCTCAGTCAGGAAACAGCAGACATTCTTAACCGTACCAAAGCTCAGGGAGGCCGGATCATCTGCGTGGGAACCACATCCTGCCGCACTTTGGAATCTCTGGTTAACCCGGACGGAAGCTTCTGTGCAGGCAGTAGGTGGACGGAGATCTTTATCTATCCCGGCTATACTTTCAAAGCCATGGATGCGTTGATCACCAATTTCCATCTGCCTGAAAGCACCCTGGTTATGCTGGTATCCGCCTTTGCCGGCCGGGAAAATGTACTCAATGCCTATAATCAGGCTGTGCAAGAGCGTTACCGATTCTTCTCCTTTGGAGACGCGATGTTTATAGCTTAAAGGATGCCAAAATGGTGATAAAATTTGGCGAGTTTTGCATCCAATTTAGGTGAATGTTTATACATTTACCGGATTAATATTGAAATTTTACAGTAATTTCATTGACTTTAGTCGGCAATATGGTAAGATATATTTGTAGATCGGAGTGTGATTACAATGATAATAAAATACTCCAAGGATGCATTGAAATTTCTAAGCAAGTTGGATACGAAATCAGTTAACAGGATTCGTGAAGCTATTCAAGGATTGACTTTGACTCCTCCAGTTGGTGACATTAAGGTGATGCAGGGATATACTGATAGCAGAAAGCGGCTGAGAGTTGGCAGTTGGCGAATCATCTATAAATACGGTGCCGAAAATGAAGTTGAAATACTTTTTGTTATCGACATCGGAAATCGTGGCGACATTTACAAGTAAGGAGGTAGCACAATGTCTGAGATTGCAATGAACGCGGCAAGGATGCTGAACTTGCTGCCGGAAGAAGAGCAGAGCTTTGCTCTGGAATTTATCAAAAAATTGGTACACGCATGGGATCCTGATTTTACAAAGGTGACTCCGGATGAGGCTGCTAGAATTACAGCAGCTGAAAACAGCGGTTTTATCGCTGACAGCGAGATCGATTGGGAAAATCTTTCTAAGTACGCAGGATAATTAAGCAAGCATTATTCGGAACGGAGCAGCTTTGCGGATCTGCTCCGTTTTCGTTTGGAAACACTTTGTATTGACAATGTGGACGTATAGGGATGTATATCCTATAATCCGTACACTTTGATGATGCGATGTTTATACAGTGAGGTAATCTATGTTTGAACTACTGAAAACCGAGGGGAAAGCCCGTCGGGGCGTATTTACCTGCGCTCACGGCACGGTGCAGACCCCGGTATTTATGAATGTAGGCACCCAGGGTGCCATTAAAGGCGCACTCAGCGCAAAGGATCTGAAGGATATTGGCTGTCAGGTAGAACTGAGCAATACCTATCATCTTCATCTGCGGCCCGGCGACAAATTGGTAAAGGAATGCGGCGGCCTTCATAAGTTTATGACCTGGGATGGCCCGATCCTGACCGACTCCGGCGGGTTCCAGGTGTTCAGCTTGTCTTCTTTGCGGAAGATCAAGGAAGAGGGCGTGTATTTCTCCTCCCATATTGACGGACGGAAGATCTTTATGGGCCCTGAGGAGAGTATGCAGATCCAGTCCAATTTAGGTTCTGACATCTGCATGGCCTTTGATGAATGCATTGAAAATCCTGCACCCCGGGACTATGTGCTGAAAAGTGTGGATCGTACCTATCGCTGGTTGGAGCGGTGTAAAGCGGAAAATGCCCGCCTTAACAGCCTGCCCGATACAGTCAATCCCCAGCAGATGCTTTGGGGCATCAACCAGGGTGGTACCTACCCGGATATCCGCGTCGATCACATGAAGCGCATTGCGGAGCTGGACCTGCCCGGTTATGCTATTGGCGGCCTTGCGGTGGGAGAAACGGCCCAGGAAATGTACGATATCATCGACGCAGTGGAGCCCTTTATGCCCAAGGACAAGACCCGGTATCTTATGGGCGTTGGTACGCCTACCAACATCATTGAAGCGGTTGCCAGAGGTGTGGACTTCTTTGACTGCGTGATGCCTGCCCGGAACGCTCGCCATGCAAGGCTCTTTACCTGGGAGGGTGCAATTAATCTGAAGAATGCCAAATACGCCACGGATCTGTCACCTATTGATTCTCAGTGCGATTGTCCCGTATGCCGCCGATATTCCAGAGCCTATATCCGACATTTGTTTGTGGCAGAGGAGATGCTGGCCATGCGTCTTTGTGTGATGCATAACCTCTATTTCTACAATAAGCTTATGGAAAAGATACGGGAAAACCTGGATAATGGCACTTTCCAGGCCTTTAGAGCAGAGTATTCTGAAAAATTGAGCCGCAGAATATAAAATATTCTTGCAATTTGGATAAATAATGGTATAATATCCAAGACATTACAAATGAAGGAGCGTATTCCCATGTTATTTTTAACTGAAGGCACCCAGGGTGCCGCTGGCGGCGGCCTGCTCGGTCTGCTGTTTCCTATTTTGATGATCGTTGTCGTTTTCTATTTTATGCTGATCCGTCCCGAGAAGAAGCGTAAGAAGGAAGCGGAGAATATGCGTTCTGCCATGAAGGTTGGTGACCGGATCACCACCATTGGCGGCATCACCGGCACTGTTGTCAGTGTGAAGGATGAGCATTTCGTGATCGAGACCGGTGCTGACCAGGTCCGTATTGAACTGTGCAAGTGGGCACTGTCCTCTAATGAGTCTGCTACCGAGGCTGCTAAGGCTGCTTACGAGAAGCAGCAGGCAGAGAAGGCAAAGGCCAAGGCTGAAAAAAAGAATAAGAAATAAAATGAATGGGCTGCTCGATTGAACAGCCCATTCATTTATTTATGTCTGTTTTGTTTCAGTGTTGAGTAGAGTCGGAATAAGCTTGAAACCAGCAGAATGCCTACGGCAATGGTGCCGGCGCAAACAAAACTCCCGGTTGCCCTCTGACCTGCAAGTGCCATATCTCCCTGGGTCATGAAGCTTGCGGTGTAGTAGATACCGGCACCGGGGATCAGGGGGAATATGGAGATCAGCAAATAGGAGATGGCGGGATATTTCCGGACTCTTGCCATGACCTCAGAGTAGAAAGTAGCGAAAAGGGCAGCTGAAAAATAGCCAAGGGCTTCCGTGCCACCATTTTTTATTACAAGACCGTAGACAGCCCAGGAAAGAGCGCCACCCAAGGCGCATAACAGACTGCCTTTACCGTGGATATTGAAGAGTATACAAAAACCAATACAACCGAATCCTGCCGCCAGGCATTGGAGCCATAGCGCGTGGTCGGCAGTGGGTGCAGCCAGGGGAGCGGTCCAAAGGGAACTGACCACATTCCAGGCGGTCGCTGTACCTAAAACCACAGCAGCGGCGACTAAAAGCACCTGTACGATCCGGTTGATACCGGAGTTGGTGTCGCCGTAAATGATATCTCTTAAACCGTTGGTAAACACAAGGCCGGGAAGCAGGAGCATCAGAGTTCCGATGATCACGTGGTCAGCATTGTCCGCGATTCCGGCATTGTGAAGCACATAGGCCAATACAGCCATAAGAAAACTGCATACCATGGTGGAGAAAAAGAAGTTGACCTTCTTTTTATCAAAGAAATAACTGACAAACCCTACCAGGATACCGCATAAACAGGCGGCAAGAAAATCCATGATCGAGCCGCCAAAGAACACGGCATATCCTGCCGCACCGATCAGGCTTCCCAAAAGACGCATACTCAAACGGTACTGCTTTCGGGAGGCGTTTACCTGATGAAGCCATTCCAGTGCTGTTTTGGGATCCGGGCGAACCTCACAAATCCGCCGGCTGAGATTGCTGAACCGTTCTACACTGTCCAGATCATTGCCGTGGTATCCGATTCGGCGCATCCTGGTCATTGGTTTGTGATCCTCGGTTTCGATACTGACCAGAAGGTTATTGGGGATGGCAAATACCTCGGGCGTGATGCCATAGATCTGCAAAACCCTTGTAATGCTTTCCTCCACACGGAAGGTCTCTGCGCCGCATATAGCCAGTCCGTAGCCAAGCTCAACAGCCAGTTCCAATATGGTGTTATAATCCATGATACATCCCCCGTTTCTCTCACAAGCCAAGTATAGCATGATTTTGCAAAAAAACAAGGGGAAACATAATCAGCTGTGGTGCGCCTACATGAGAATATACAGCGCAATGGTTAAAATCGCGTTGGATCTGCTTTCCTCATTATCTCCTGCCATAAGCAGAAGCAGCAGGATCACGATCAGATCCCCCGTATCAAAATCCTTTGGCAGAAGCTGCCGCAAAAAGCCCAGTCCGGGCTGTGATGGGTTTATAGCAGGCTGCGGCTTATGGGAATGCTGGACCTGTTCCGTTTCAGGCGGATTTTTTGATGCCGGGTGCGGTTTGGGTTTGGGATGATCCTGCCGACGGGCTTGATCCGGCTGTCTGCATTTGCGAAAGGTGCCGTCAGGCTGGGGAATATAACGGTTATACATACTATCACCTGCCGATCAGACCGTTTTGCCCGAGGAGTCCGGAGGCCAGCTTTGCCATTTTTGCGGCCTGCATGGCTTTTTCCAGCTTTCCGATCCTTTGTGCGGTTAAATACGGTGTTAATGCAGAAAGTAGACTTTTTTGATTCGCGTCGATTCCTGCCTGCCCCATCAAACCGGAAAGCCGCATAAGCATTTGTGGGTCCAATCCGCCTAATGCAGCGTTTCCGTTTTCAGGCGGCTGCTGGGGCAGCTGGAGGCTGCTTGCAAGCTCAGACAGCTGCTGCAGCATTTGCGGATCCTGCAACAAAGAGCTGAGCTTTGCTTCCAGATCGTCCATAGCTTACCTCCCTAACTGATCAAGAAGTTCCTTTGCTTTGTCAGAACTCAATAATGCGGAAAGCGAAGCCATTGCCCCGGTTAGATCCCCGGAGCCTGCCTGACTGGAAGCCTTGTTCAGAGTCTGAGGGTCTGCGTTGCGTAAAAGCTCCAAAAGCTTTTGCCCGGCAGGGGATTGGGCGATACGTTTTGCTTCCTGCAGGTCAAAATGATCAGATTTTTTCTCCATATGGTTGCCTCCTGTCCAGTTTCATGATACAATACCATTGTATGCGCAGTAAGGGAGGTAAGTGACCGATGAAGATCCTGGTTCTTTCGGATTCTCATTCCACAAAGCATTATATGCGGCAGTTCGTGGAAAGATCCTCTCCGGATGTGATCGTGCATTTGGGAGATCATTATGAGGATGGGGAATGTCTGGCAGAATGGTATCCCCATGTGATACTGCATCAGGTTGCCGGAAACTGCGACCGCTATCGCTGTCCACCCTCTGCAAGAGAAATGCTTTGCTATCCTTTGGGCGGTGTAATGACTTACATGACCCATGGGCATAATCATCATGTAAAGCTGGGTTTGGGCGCCCTCTTGAAGGACGCCCGTGCTTTGCAGGCAAAGCTTGTACTGTTTGGGCATACCCATAAGGCTGTGTGTATCCGGGAGCCGGACGGGCTTTGGGTCCTCAATCCGGGAAGTGCCGGCTCCGGCACAAAAACTGCGGGCTTGGTGACGATTGAAAACGGAGCTGTGGTGAATTGCGAGATTCTCAGTACATAGTCAGCAGGAACATCACCACAGCGACAATACCGATACAGCTGGCGGCAATGAGCAGACGGTCAATCATCTTGTCCAACACCTGCCTTCTGGTTGCGGCATTGGGGTAGGGGACATAGGGCTGATTCCAAAAATTATTACGATAGGTTGCTGCTTTCATATGGGATTCCTCCTTGTTTTTTCTTTCTGACAACAGTATACGATCATAAATGAACAATAAAACGGACATAATAATCCCTGCGGAACATTTATTTCTTTCTCTTGCATAAACGGGAAAGATGTGTTATGATATAAAATAATCAGTTTTAGGAGGTGGCTTATGGGACGTAAAGCGGATGATGCAAATGTATATTGGTCCAAAAGTGGCCGTGTCGGTCCTCAGGCGAAGGTAATTGCTTCGACCCAGAGCCCCGATGCAGAACAGGTC
Source organism: Oscillospiraceae bacterium (assembly GCA_015068135.1). Classification (GTDB taxonomy): domain Bacteria; phylum Bacillota; class Clostridia; order Oscillospirales; family Oscillospiraceae; genus Faecousia. The sequence continues at coordinate 22,728 of SVLB01000009.1, forward strand.
TTTTGGGTGGATGCCCCGTCTTCCGATCCTGCGGTACTTGACGGTGGCAGGAAAGCCCTTTCTCTGACCTGGCAGGTCTTGAAAAAGACAGGGCGTTTGCTGTTTAAGTTCAGAAGATTTTTGCTCTCTATTCCGGTGCTGATGGTTGCCCTTCGCTTGGCGGCGGAAGGAATGCAGACCCTTCCCCAAACGGTTTATTTTGGGGCAGCCGGTGTAGATGAAGCGGAGAATTTGATTATCAGCAGCTACCATGTAAGCAGAGAGTTTGCGGTATACATTCCGCTGGGTCTAACCTGCTTCTGCCTGGCTATGATGTTTGTTTCCAAAAAGGTGGTATACCCCTGGGTGATCAGTATTATGACCCTTTTGATCCCCGTTGCGGTTATGTTTGCCAACAGTTTTTCCTGATGCTGTATTTTGAACCGTGCCCAATGGCACGGTTCAAAAATTTTTTAAACATCTTGTCATAAACACTTGCAATATGTCATATTTGTAGTTATAATGTCTTAGATTACACTGAAGGGATATGATACTATGATCAAACGGATACTTGGTCTATGCTTGATCGTATGTTTATTATTTGGAATTATGACCGGTTGCGGAAATGACGGGAATGCAAAAACGACTTCTCCCGTGACCACGTCGCAACCTGTAGAAGATACTACGGAAGCTACCTCCCAGATCCCTGAGGATACTACCGGGAGACCGGATCCTTCTACCCTTACAACCGCTGAGACAACGGAACAGACCGTAGCGCAGACCACTGAGAGTGTTCTGTTTTCCATGGACCGGGAACACGTGACCCTGGTACGGACAGGAGAGACCTTCCTTCTTTATAGCGGCGGGATCGATCCTTCCCTGATTACCTGGACAACGGACAATGCCGCGATCGCCACCATTTCCGGCGGCGTTGTCACAGCGGTCTCCAAAGGTGAAACCATGGTATACGGTGAGTACGAGGGCGTTCGTTCCGGCTGTAAGGTCAATTGCAATCTTCAGGACGAGCAGTTTGCTGACCCCACCACACCTACTCAGCCGATTCCTTCCGGGAAAGGTCCCCGTGACCCTGTGATGGATCCTCCCTCTAACGCGGTAGTGGATGCCTCTTTCTTTGATGATGCGGCCTTTGTTGGAGATTCCATCTCCCTGATGCTCTCCAATTATTGCGACTATACCCGTGCTTTGGGCAATGCCACGTTCCTTGTCCGCGGCAGCTATGGTGTGGGCAATGAGGTTGTAGCGGGCTATCATATTATTTATCAGGGCGTAGAAACCCTTTTGGAAGATGCTTTGGCTTCCTGCGGAGCCAAAAAGGTTTTCATTATGCTTGGTATGAATGATATCGGTTTGTACGGTGTTGACGGTACCATTGAAAACTGGGGAAAGCTTCTTCAGAGATTGCGGGCAAAGCTCCCGGATCTGCAGATATATATTCAGTCCATGACCCCGGTTTGGACCGGCGGTGAGGTAGGCGGTCTGACGAACAATAATGTGAATGCCTATAACCAGAAGCTTCAGGCATTTGCCCAGGCCAATGGTTGCAAGTTTATCGATGTGGCACCTTATATGCGGGATTCTACCGGTGGACTTGCCACGCCCTACTGTTCCGACAGTTATGTGCATTTGACAGAAGCCGGTGCCAAGGCATGGATCCAGGTCCTTATGGCATATACCGGTTATTGATATGGAGGTTTATTATGAAGAGATTGATTGCGTTGATGCTGGTGCTGTGCGCCGTCCTTTCCCTGGCAGCTTGCGGTGGCGAAGAGAAGAAGGAAACTCCCGTTACTTTGGACCTGGCTGCGATTTATGCTAAAATGGAACCCAGCCTTCCTGAGATGGCACCCTTGAACGAGGATGCTATGCTGAACCGTTATGGTATTCGTTCTGAAATGGTATCCGAGGCTTTGATTTATGTTTGCTTGGATGGCCTGAAGGCTGACGAGATTTGGCTGCTGAAGGCCACCGACAGCGAGGCAATGACCAACCTGGAGAAGCTGGCACAGAGCCGTATGCAGGCAAAGGATGAGGAGTCTGTTACCTATTCTCCCGAGCAGAACAAGATCGTCAAGCAGGGTAAGATCCTGAAAAGAGGGGACTACCTGGCTTTGATCGTTTCTCCCGATGTGGCCGCTCTGGAGGCAATTTTTAACGGATAATTCTATACGCCGAACTGGCGCTGTCAGTTCGGCGTGCTTTTGCGAAAGGAGGGCGAGAATTTGCTTTTTTCCAGCAATGTGTTTTTATTCGCGTTTTTGCCCAGCGTTTTACTGATCTACTACCTTTGCCCCAGAGCATTGCGCAATCCTGTACTTTTACTTTGGAGCTTGGTGTTCTATGGCTGGGGAGAACCGGTCTATTTATTCCTGATGGTAGGGACCATTCTGGTCAACTATTTCTTCGGTGCTGCGATTCACGTCAGGATGCAAAAAAACCGGAATGCCAAGTGGTTTTTGTTCGGTGGCGTAGCCATAAACTTGTTGCTCCTTGGATTTTTCAAGTATGCCGGATTTATTGCTGAGCAGTACAATCATATTCCGTTCTTGCCGGATATTTCGGTGCCTGAGATCGAGCTTCCCATCGGTATCTCCTTCTATGTGTTCCAGTCCATGAGCTACATTATTGATGTTTACCGTAAGGATGCGCCGGTGCAAAAGAATGTGCTGACCTTTGGTACCTATGTGACCTTGTTTCCTCAGCTCATCGCCGGCCCCATTGTTCGGTATTACGATGTTGCCCAGCAGATGGACGGCAGAAGGGAATCGGTTTCCCAGTTTGCTTCCGGCGTTTCCCGCTTTATTACCGGTCTTGGTAAAAAGGTCTTGATCGCCAATGCCATGGGCCTTCTGTGGGAAGGCACCCGGGATGCTTACGGAAATGTTGAGATCATGGGCCTTGTCCATTACGATGGCGTTTTGGCAGCATGGGTCGGTATTATCGCCTATGCACTGCAGATCTATTTTGATTTCTCCGGATACTCGGATATGGCCATTGGTTTAGGCCGGATGTTTGGCTTCGAATTTTTGGAAAACTTCAATTATCCCTATATTTCCAAAAGCATTACGGAGTTTTGGCGCCGGTGGCATATTTCTCTTTCTACCTGGTTTAAAGAGTATGTCTACATCCCCCTGGGTGGCAACCGCAAGGGCTTGCCCAGACAGATCGTTAATCTTCTGGTCGTATGGGGACTTACCGGCTTTTGGCACGGTTCCAGCTGGAACTTCCTGCTTTGGGGCCTTTACTATGCACTCCTTTTGATCATTGAGAAGCTGTTCCTGCTGAAGGTGCTGAAAAAGCTTCCTTCGGTATTGACCAGGGTTTACAGCCTTGTTGCGGTTCTTTTTGGTTGGGCGCTGTTCTACTTTGTGGACATGGGCGAGCTGGGGGCGTTTTTCTCCCGATTGTTCAGCACAGGTGCTACAGATGTTTACGGAACCAATTTGATTTTGTCCTATCTGCCGATTTTAGGAATTGCGCTGATTTGCGCCACGCCTTTGGGCAAATTGATCTACAGCCGCTATGAGAATACGGCTGTGGTTCGTTGGGGCAGGATCCTGGGTTGTGGCGTACTGCTGCTTCTGTGCGTTGCCGCACTGGCTTCCCAAAGCTATAATCCCTTTATTTATTTCCGCTTTTAAGGAGGTGCGCATATGAAAGCAAGAAAAGATGAATGGCTGCTGTGCGCACTGTTCTGCGGCTTTTTGGCACTGATGTGCCTGCTGCTGTTTTTACTTCCCAAGTCCGATTTTTCTGAAACAGAGAAGCGATATTTGGCAGATTCTCCCAAGCTTACAGCAGACAGCCTGTCTTCCGGTGATTTCGGAAATGATGTGGAGAGTTGGATGGCAGATCATATTCCCGGTCGGGATTTCTTTGTAGGACTCAACAGCTATTATGAGCGCCTGACCCTTCGCCAGGTTACTAAGGATATTTACTTGGCAGAAGGGGATCGGTTGGTAGAAAAGCCTGTTACCTTCGACGAGGAGCGGGTCAGCAAGAATGTGGCTGCTATGCTTAGCTTTGCCAAAAACTGTGAAGTACCGGTGGATGTGATGCTGGTCCCATCCGGCGGTTGGGCTGTTCGGGATTCTGTTATGGGTATTTCCGATCCTTATAAGGATGAGCAGATAATTTCTGAAGTTTACAGTCGCCTGGATGGGGTAAATACCTTTGATGCCTTGTCTGTGATCGGTGGGCATCAGGATCCTGCTGCGTTATACTATCGCACGGACCATCACTGGACCAGCCTCGGTGCCTATTTGACCTATAGTGCCTATATGGAGTCAAAGGGCAGGGAATATCCGGTCAGGGAGGACTTTGAAGTTACGTTGGCCGAAGATTTTAAGGGAACCACCCATTCCCGTGCAGCTATGTGGCTGATCCCCGGCGAGCCCATTGAAATGTGGCATGGACCTTCAGATCTTACTGTAACCAATGCGGAAACCAATACGCCTCATGCAGGTGTTTTTTACGAGGAACGTCTGCAGGAATTGGACAAATATACGGTCTTTTTGGATGGCAATCATTCTCTGGTACGGATCGAGAATCCTGAAAAGGACGGTACGCTCCTGGTATTCCGGGACTCCTATTCCAACTGCCTGGGTGGCTTCCTGGCAGAGTCTTATGGCACTGTGATTTTGGTGGATCTTCGCTATTACAATGGCGATGTTTTGGAACTGTGCCAATCTGAGAATGCTGATGAAGTGCTGATTTGTTATAGCCTGAGTAATTTTATGACAGATCAGTATTTGGTTAAACTTTATGTCGATTGAAACCTACCAGAAGCTTCCCGGGGCACTGCTTGCCTGGTATGCAGCTGCCCACCGGGACCTGCCCTGGCGGCAGGATCGGGATCCGTATCATATATGGATCTCTGAGATCATGCTTCAACAGACCCGTGTGGAGGCGGTTAAAGGCTATTACAGCCGCTTTCTTGCAGCGCTGCCCACGATTGCGGATCTTGCCAATGCAGCAGACGATCAGCTTCAAAAGCTGTGGGAGGGGCTCGGTTATTACAGCCGTGTCAGGAACCTGAAAAAAGCGGCATGTGTGATTATGCAGGAGTATCAGGGGGTGTTCCCCCGGGAGTATTCCCAAGTGATAAGGCTTCCGGGAATCGGCCCATATACAGCGGGAGCTATATGCTCCATCGCATTTAATCAACCGAAGGCTGCAGTTGACGGAAACGTGCTGCGTGTGATCACCCGCTTGACCGATGACGCGACTTCCATTGATCAGCCCTCTCTGCGCAAGCAGATCTCTGAGCAGCTGGAAAAGGTTTATCCGTCCCAGGCGGGGATGTTTACCCAAGCACTTATGGAATTGGGGGCAACCCTCTGCGGACCCAATAAAAAGCCGGCTTGTGAAAGCTGCCCCTGCAAAGGGTTTTGCCTGGGCTTTGCCCACGGAACAGCAGCACAGCTGCCGGTACGAAAGCAAAAGCCCGTGCGGCGACGGGAAGAGAAGACGGTATTCATTCTTTCCTGCCAGGGCTGCTATGGCTTTTGCAAACGTGAAGAATCGGGCCTTTTGGCAGGCCTTTGGGAGCTTCCAAACGTTCCGGGGAAGCTGGATATTAAGGACGCCATTTCTTATGTGGAGGAAATTGGTGCAAATCCCAAGCAAATTTTCAAGACGGTGGAGAGAAAACACGTTTTTACCCATATAGAGTGGGATATGCGTGGAGTTTATGTGGATGTAGGCGAAAAAATCCCTGCGCTTACATGGGAACCGTTTGAAACGATTAAAGACAATATTGCATTACCCACCGCATTTCGTCAGTTTCTATAAATAGAGGAAATGCAGTGATAAAAAGAGAGAAGAGGTAGCATATTATGAAAAGAATTACTGCGTTGTTATTGGTTGCATGCATGTTCGCGGGGCTGTTTGTAGCCTGCGGAGAGGATGCCGTTCCCGGCATTGAGACAGGGGAATCAACCCTGGAGTCCTCTGCAGCAACTGAGACGACAGGATCTGTAACCACCGAGGCTTCCACCGCGGAGACCCAGGACACCACTAGCGGAACGGAGTCTACAACAGAGGCGACCACCCAATCCACAACGACTCCTGAGACCACTGAGGCTACCCAGGAGACTACCGAGCAGACCAAGGCAACGGAGGAGACGAAGCCTACTGAGACTACGAAACCCACTGAGGCCACCAACCCCACCACCGAACCTACCACCGAGCCCACCACCGAACCCACAACAAAGCCCACTACTCCAGGCGGCAATATCGGCGAGGATCTGGAGTTTATCCTGGATTGTAACGAGATCACCCTCAACGAGGCGGGACAGACCTATACGATCTACACCGGTGAGATCAGCATATCTGATATCACCTGGACTACCGATAACGCAAAGATCGCTACCATTAAGAACGGCGTCGTAACCGCAGTCGGTGACGGCACAACCAAGGTGCATGGCAAGTACGGCACGAAGAAGCTTTCCTGCAAGGTCATCTGTGAATTTGCAGAGGAAACGGTTCCGCCGACTACCGTTCCTGCAGATCCTTCTGCGCCCGTTATGGCACCTCCTTCTTATTCGACGGTAGATTCCTCTTTCTTTGATGATGCGCTGTTCATCGGCGACTCTGTTTCTCAGGGACTGAATAACTATGTCAGTGCCTATGGCGGATTGGGTAATGCGAAGTTTGCGACCCGTGCCAGCTATGGTGTTGCCAATGAGATCACCGGTAACCTGCGGGTCACTTTGTTTGGCACACCTACCAGAATTGAGGAAATTGTCAGATATTATAATCCCGGAAAGATCTTTATTATGCTTGGCATGAATGAGCTGAGCTACGGTTCCAGCACCCTTATGTCCTACTGGGGCACTTACCTGTCCAGAGTACGTGAGGCGGCTCCCAATGCTGTGATCTATATTCAGTCTGTTACTCCGGTATATACCAACGGACAGAATTTCAGCTGGGGCGTTACCAATAAGAATGTAGAGACCCTTAATGGTCTTCTGCGTACCTTTGCTGCCAACAATGGCTGCAGATTCCTGGATGTCGCCCCCTATATGAAGGACTCCACCGGCGGTCTTGCCCGTGCATACACCGCTGACCGCTATGTGCATCTGTCCAATGACGGTGCCCGCGCCTGGATCAAGGTACTCTACGCCCTGGCCGGCTAATCCCTACTTATTATCAGCAGGCAATGATTTTCTCATTGCCTGCTGATTTTTCTATATATAGTGGTTGTTGTTGACTTTTGCACACAAAATGTGTATACTATAATAGTAAAAATATGGATAAGTTTGGTAGGTAGGTAATATGGCGAAAACAACCAGACAGCAATACGACAATACCAGTATCGTTTCCCTGAAGGGGGAAGAACGGGTTCGCAAACGCCCTGCGGTGATTTTTGGCTCCGATGATCTGGAAGGCTGTAAGCATGCGGTCTTTGAGATCCTCTCCAACGCCATCGATGAGGCCAGAGAGGGCCATGGTGACACCATCATCGTCACCCGGTATGAAGACCTGAGTGTCGAGATCGAGGACTTTGGACGTGGCTGTCCCGTGGACTATAATGAAAAAGAAAAGCGGTACAACTGGGAACTGGTTTTCTGTGAGCTTTATGCCGGAGGAAAGTACGGAGAGAACGGAGAAAACTATGAGTATTCCCTGGGCCTCAACGGCCTGGGCTCCTGCTCGACCCAGTATGCCTCTGAGTTTTTCGATGCAACCATCCGCCGTGATGGCTTCCGCTATGACCTGCACTTTGAAAAGGGCAGAAATAAGGGCGGACTGAAGAAAGAGCCCACAGATCGCAAGAAAACCGGCTCCTGCTTCCGCTGGAGACCGGACCGGCAGGTGTTCACCGACATCAACATTCCTGTTGAATACTACCGGGATGTGCTGCGCCGTCAGGCAGTGGTAAATAAGGGGATCACATTCCGTTTCCGTTACCAGGTGGGAAGTAAGTTTGAAACCGAGGAGTATTTGTACGAAAACGGCATTCAGCAGCACCTGGAGGAGCTGGTGGGCGACGATGCCTTTACCATGCCCGCCTACTGGGAGGCGGAACGCCGGGGCAGGGACGCGGAAAACCGTCCGGAGATGAAGCTGAAGATCACGTCTGCCTTCTGTTTCTCCAAGAAGGTCAATCATGTGGAGTATTATCATAACTCCTCCTGGCTGGAATACGGCGGAAGTCCCGACCGGGCTGTGCGCTCGGCTTTTGTGGCTGCCTTCGATAAATTCCTGAAGGATAACAACAAGTACACCAAAAACGAGAGTAAGATCATCTACCAGGATATTCAGGACAGCCTGGTACTGATCACCAACTGCTTCTCTACCATTGGCTGCTTTGAAAACCAGACCAAGAAATCCGTCAATTCCAAGTTTACCCAGGAGGCTATGACCAATTTCTTCAAGGAAAAGCTTCAGGTTTGGTTTATTGAGAATAAGCAGGAAGCGGATCGGGCGGCAGAGCAGATCCTCATCAACAAGCGCGCCCGTGAAAGTGCGGAAAAGACCCGAAGCAATATTAAAAAGAACTTGGTTGCCAAGGTGGATATTGCCAACCGGGTACAGAAGTTTGTGGATTGCCGCAGCAAGGATGCTTCTGTACGGGAGCTTTATATCGTGGAGGGCGACTCCGCGTTGGGCTCTGTCAAGCAGTCCAGAAATGCGGAGTTTCAGGGGATCATGCCCGTTCGCGGTAAGATCCTCAACTGTTTGAAGGCGGATTATAATAAGATCTTTGCCTCGCCCATTATTACAGATCTGATGAAGGTTTTAGGCTGCGGTGTGGAGATCGAGGGCAAGAAAGCCAAGGAGCTTTCCTCCTTTGATATTGAGGCCCTTCGCTGGAATAAGGTGATCATCTGTACCGATGCGGACGTGGACGGCTTCCAGATCCGCACCCTGATTCTGACCATGCTTTACAGACTTTGTCCCACCTTGATCCGGGACGGCTATGTGTATATTGCAGAATCTCCGCTTTTTGAGATCAATTATAAAGACGGTGGTCAGGAACTGACCCAGTTTGCCTATAACGAACTGGAAAAGGCGAGGATCCTCAAAGAAATTGAGGGCAAGAAGTATACCATCCAGCGTTCCAAGGGTCTTGGTGAGAACGAGCCGGAAATGATGGCGATGACCACCATGAACCCTGAGACCCGCCGCCTAATCAAGGTCATGCCTGAGGATGCAGAGCGGACTGCTTATTATTTCGACATTCTTTTGGGCGACAGCTTGAACGAGCGGAAAAACTTTATTGCGGAAAACGGCGCCAAGTACCTGGAACTGGCGGATATTTCCTAAGAGAGGTGCATTATGGCACGGAAGAAAAAAGATCAGGAACTGACAAAAAAGAAGGTGGATACCTCCGGTGTTGTAGGACTTGTGGGCTCTACCACGGAGCAGGCCATTTCCGAAACTTTGGAGATCAACTACATGCCTTATGCCATGTCGGTGATCGTATCCAGAGCCATTCCGGAAATTGACGGCTTTAAGCCTTCTCACAGAAAATTGCTGTATACCATGTATAAAATGGGACTGCTGAACGGCGGCAGAATGAAATCTGCCAATATTGTGGGACGTACCATGCAGCTTAACCCCCATGGCGATGCGGCGATCTACGAGACCATGGTCCGTTTGGCAAAGGGCAACGAGACCCTGCTCCATCCTTTTGTAGACTCCAAGGGTAACTTCGGTAAGGTCTATTCCCGGGATATGGCCTATGCGGCATCCCGTTATACGGAGGCTAAGCTGGATAGTATCAGTGCTGAACTGTTCAAGGATATCGACAGCGACACTGTGGATATGGTGGACAACTATGACGGCACTTTGAAGGAGCCAACCTTACTTCCTACCACATTTCCCAATGTGTTGGTATCGGCTAACCAGGGTATTGCGGTCGGTATGGCAAGTAATATTTGCTCATTTAACCTGGCAGAGGTCTGCCAGACCGCCATTGCCCTTATGGAAAACCCGGATCACGACGTTTTGGAGACCCTGCCGGGACCGGATTTTTCCACCGGTGCTGAGCTTCTGTTTGACGAAGCCGCCACCCGTGAGATCTACGCAACGGGGCGGGGCAGCTTCAAGCTTCGGGCTAAATGGAGATATGAACCCAAAGGCAATCTGATCGAGATCTATGAGATCCCGTATTCTACCACCTGCGAAGCTATCATTGACAAGGTTGCGGACCTGAATAAGGCAGGCAAGCTCAAAGAGATCAATGATATGCGCGATGAAACGGATCTGGACGGCCTGAAGCTGACCATCGATCTGAAGCGCGGCGTTGATCCGGAGAAGCTGATGCAGAAGCTGTTCCGGCTGACACCGCTGCAGGATAGCTTCCCCTGTAATTTCAATATTCTCATTGCCGGAATGCCCCGTGTTATGGGCGTGGGAGAGATCCTGGAGGAGTGGACTGCATGGCGTACCGAGTGTGTGAAACGTCGTCTGTACTTCCAGGTTGGAAAGAAAGAAGAGCGCTTGCATTTGCTGAAGGGTCTGGAGCGGATCCTTTTGGACATTGACAAGGCGATCCGCATTATCCGGGAGACGGAACTGGAAAATGAGGTCATCCCCAATTTGATGATCGGCTTCGGTATTGACGAGATCCAGGCAAACTATGTGGCGGAGATCAAGCTGCGTAATATCAATAAAGAATATATTCTGAAGCAGACCAAGGCCATTGATGATCTGGAACGTGAGATCGCTGAACTGCAGGGGATCCTCAAGAGTAACACAAAGCTTCGTAAGGTCATCATCGATGAGCTGAAAAAGGTTGCGGAAAAGTATGGAAAGCCCAGAAAGACGGAGATCCTATATCAATCTGCTCAGCTTCAGGAAGAGGATGAGGAGGAAGATATTCCCGATTATCCTGTAACTGTTTTTGTTTCCAAAGAAGGTTATCTTAAAAAGATCACACCCCAGAGCCTTCGTATGTCCGGTGAGCAGAAATTCAAGGAAGGGGACAGCCTCTCCTTCTCCAAAGAGACCACTAATAAGGCGGAGATCCTGGTATTTTCTGATCAGGCCCAGTGCTATAAATCCCGTCTTTCTGATTTTGAGGACGGAAAAGCCTCTGTGCTGGGTGATTACTTGCCTCAGAAGCTGGGCATGGAACCTGGCGAAAATGTGGCGTATGTAATTTTACCCGGTGACTATAAGGGCTTTATGCTCTTCTTCTTTGAAAACGGTAAGGCAGCCAAGGTGCCCCTTTCTGCCTACGAGACCAAAACCAATCGCCGCAGGTTAACAGGTGCCTATTCTGATAAGAGTCCCCTGAAGGGCGCTATGGCACTGGAGCAGGATGTTCAGGTGGCGGTTTATTCTACAGACGGGCGTGCCGCTGTGTTCTCTACGGCGCTGCTGACGCCCAAGACCACCCGAAACACCATTGGCGTGAATGTGATGTCCCTGAAGAAAAAGGCCGCTGTGAGCCATGTGATGCTCCTGGAGCAAAGCGGCATTACCAATGTATCCCGTTACCGCTGCCGCACCATACCTGCAGCCGGCGCTCTGCTGAAGGAAGAGGATTCCGTGGAAAAGCAGATCAGCTTTGATATGTAAGGGAGATGCGCGCATGAATACGAAAAGGATGCTGTGGATCAGTGTTGGCAAGACGGTCTTAGGTACTGCGTTATTTGCTTTGGGACTGGACCTGTTTTTGCTGCCGAACGATCTGAATACCGGCGGTGTTTCCGGCATTGCAATGGTGGTTCGTCAGATGCTCAGCTGGCTTGGTAATCAGACGGTACTGGATTTGATCTCCATTGGTGTGATCACAGTGGCAATCAACCTGCCGCTGTTTGCCCTGGCAGGTATGAAGATCGGAAAGCGATTCTTTTGGGGATCTCTTTTGGGCATGACACTGCTGTCTGTTTTTATTGACGTTTTTTCTGGGATCCCCATTCCGGATACGGAGCCCCTGGTGGGTGCGTTATATGGCGGCGTGGTTTGCGGATTGGGCGGCGGTTTGGTGTTTTCTTCCGGTTTTTCCACCGGCGGATCAGATATTGTGATCAGACTGCTGAAGAAAAAATGGCCCTTTGTTCCTTTGGGGATCTTTACCACTGCCTTTGATCTTATGATTGCTGTGATCACCGGTGTCGTCTTTGGGGATGTAAACAATGCTCTGTACTGTGGCGTGTCCATCTTTGTTACGGGACGTGTTGTGGATGCAGTGGTGTATAAGTTTGATTATTCCAAGGTTGCCATCATTGTTACCAGATTCCATGAGCAGATCGCTTACCGCCTGGGCGCGGAGCTGCACAGAGGTTCTACCTTCCTCCATGGTGAGGGAAGCTACAGCCACAAGGACACCATGGTGGTGCTTACGGCGGTGAAAAAACATCAGTTGGCGGAAATGAAGGAGATCGTGACCCAGGAGGATCCGGATGCCTTTATTATTGTCCAGGAGGCACACCAAGTCCTGGGTGATGGGTTTGCAAGATACTCCAAGGATGCATTGTGAGAAAGGAGGGGGTTCTATGAAGAAGCTTTTGAGTGCACTGTTTTGCTTAGTGATTTCGATTTTACTGTGTGGTTGCGATTTGTTTTCTCAGGGAAGCTATTACTCTGTAGAACCCCATACCGAAAGCGGAAATGCCGCATCTCCCGGTAAACAGACCGTTTCTGATTACGGTCAGCTTCGATCCGCGTTGTCCAGGCTGGTGGAAAACGGATCTCAGACGGGGATTTTGTATTTTTCCGATATCACCGAGGAACAAGCTGGGGAATATATGGAAAATGCAGTCTCCTATATTATGTGGAATCATCCCATCGGCGCCTATGCGGTGGAAGATATCCGCTATGATATTGGTGCCAATGCCGGCAAGAAGGCTATTGCCCTGACTGTATCCTATAGACACAGCAGGGGAGAGATCCTGCGGATCAAACGGGTGGCGGATGCCCAAGAGGCTATGGATCAAGTGATCGAAGCCTTGGTAGACTGTGATGAAACTGTGGTTTTTCGGATCCCTGAAATGGAACCCGTAGACTTTGTGCAAAAGATCCGTGACTACGTGGAAATGAATCCCGATCAGTGCATGGAGCTGCCTCAGGTAACGGTCAGCTATTATCCGGAAAAGGGAACGGAACGAGTCGTGGAGGTTGACTTTACCTATCAGACCAGCCGGGAGACTCTGCGTTCTATGCAAAAGACGGTGGAATCCATGTTCTCCTCGGCAGAGCTTTATGTGAGTGGGGATGCTACGGATCTGGAGAAGCTGTCTTTGCTCTATAGCTTCCTGATGGAACGGTTCGACTACACTCTCGATACTTCCATAACACCCTCCTACAGCCTTCTGCGTCACGGCGTAGGGGACAGCAAGGCCTTTGCCACAGTCTATGCTACTATGTGCCGTCGGGCCGGTGTGGACTGCCGGGTGGTCTCCGGCACCAGGGACGGAAATCCCTATTATTGGAATGTGTATTCCAATGAGGATGTGTGGTATCATATAGACCTTTTGGCATGCTCTGAACAGGCAGGCTTTTCCCTGAAGCATCCATCTGAGCTTACGGGCTATGTATGGGACTTTTCCATCTATCCCCAGCATACCGAGGAAACCGTTCCCGATGAGACAGCGTTTACGGGCTAAAAAATATTTGGAAAAAAGTAAAATTAAGTCTTGACATTTTCTGAATATATGATATAATCCATCTTGTTCCGCGGGTGTAGCTCATCTGGTAGAGCGCCACCTTGCCAAGGTGGAGGTAGCGAGTTCGAGCCTCGTCACCCGCTCCAAAAAAAGACAGCTTTCGAAAGAAAGCTGTCTTTTTATTTGTCCATTTTAAGACCGTAGGTACTCTGCTTGACATGATAAAATCGGCCTCTTCTTTCGAAGGAGGCCGATTTATACTATTCCTGATCTGAGATGGGGGAGAAACGAGGGCCATGATAGCCGGGCTTATCCACGATCTCGCTCCACATGGCTGCAGGACGCACCCACAGCCCTTTTTCACCGTACAAGGCTCTGTATACTACCATAGGTTCCAGGGTCTCAGAATGGGACGCAACGCCTATGAGCTCGTATTCGTTGCCTTTGAAATGGCGATATCTTCCGGGCTTCAGTTCCATGCTTATTCTCCGGAAATGTTTCCGCGGGCAGGATCCAGCACCAAGGTGCCGTCAACGACCCCCTCGAACCAATCTGAATGATTCACAAGGTTTGCAGGTGTCAGCATTACACGGCCCAAACGAACATAGCCGTCACCGATCATGCACCAGGGGGCGCCATCGCTTTCACAGTAACCTACAAAGATCTTAAATCCGTTTTGGCTGAGAGCCTGGAACTTATCACCCATATAAGCAACATTGGGTTGCGCAATATCACCCTCACGGGCAAACACGAAGGTATCCAGTCCGCCAAGAATGGGAACGATCTCCTCGGTCCAGGCATTGAGATCCGTATGAACCTCGTCCAGGGTCAGATTGCTGTAGGCCTTATCGTTATAGCAGAAGCAGGCCAGGTTATAACCGGAAGCCTTCAGATCATCGGCGATCTGCCGGATCGTATCCAGCTGCTGTTCATAGGCGGCAGTGCCCATGGAGGTTTCCAGGGCGGGATCGGTGCGATAGCCGAACAGACCCTCATATCCGGTCAAGGCAATGGTAGCCTTGGCACCTCGGTAGGAGAAGTCGGGATGCTCGGAAACGAACTGATCCAAAATGGGGATCATATCGTATGCGCCGACCTGAGTCTGACCATCGGCATCCACATATTCGCAGGCAATGTTACCGGATTCATCATACACAAGCTTGGAAGCAAAACCGGAACCGCCAGCATCGGGAATGTTGTCGTAGTCGCTGTCGATCAGGTAATTGGGATAGTTGACATTGGTCTGAGTCAGAAGCAAAGGCTTCTTTCCCTGGGGGAGGTACAAGGTTTTTGCCTCGTATACTGTGCCGTAGCCATCGCTGGAAGCGGGGGAGAGGATATCCTCCATAGAAACCAGGATGTAGCCGTTTTCGTAAAGCTGAGGCAGGATCTTGGTAAATTCGTCAGTGGTCAGGAAATTCTTCCGGAAGGAGTCGGAGAAGCTGTCGTCGTTGAAGGCCCGGTCGGGATCGGCAATGAGAAGCTGTACACAAAGATGCATAACTTCACCGGGATCGTTCCAGGGGACCATCTGACTGCGCTCCAGCACCAGCTGATCGTAAAGGGCGGCCATGTCTGCAAACTGCGGATCAGAAAGGTCACCGGTAAAGCTTTGCAGAGTGCGGATAGCATTGTCGTAATCTAAGATATCCGCATAAGCCTCGGCCCGGTACATGATATCGGCGGCCTCCTGCTGCAGCAGCTGTTCCTGATCAATAGGTTCAGACTCCTTGGGCTTTGTTTCCGCAGAAGTATCGCTATCGTCGGAGGAGCCGAAAATGGCACCAAAGATCAAAACCAGGATCAGGACCAGGGCGGCACCCAAAATGATCACCGGCAAATAGGTTTCCTTAAAAACACGCATTTTGGAACGGGGTCTGCGTCGGGGATTGGTGGGACGCTGAGGCATATTCTGCTGTTCGTCCATATTATATTCCACCTTTCTATATATCTTCTTTTCTATTATATCCATATTGTAACCAAAATGCAAGAATTTTCCGATATTATGTAAATACTTCTTTCAGAATGCAGTCATTAACTTTTCAATTCACTGAAATCCCATGGTTTTACTTGCAAAAACGGGAAGCATGGAGTATGATAGGGACAGAAAAAATCAGGGAGGTTACCATGGAAAAGATCACAAGCTTTACCATTGATCATATCAAGCTGCAGCCCGGTGTCTATGTATCCCGGGTGGATGCCATAGGCTCAGAGTCTGTTACGACCTTTGATCTGCGCTTTACCAGTCCCAATGAGGAGCCGGTTTTGAATACTGCAGAGCTTCATGCCATTGAGCATTTGGCGGCTACTTATCTGCGCAATGAACCCCAGTGGAAGGAAAAGGTTTTGTACTTTGGTCCCATGGGCTGTCGGACGGGCTTTTATCTGCTCCTTGCTGGGAAACTGGATTCCAAAGAGATCCTTCCATTACTGAAGGGCTGCTTTGCTTTTATTGCAGAGTATGAAGGAGCGATCCCCGGAGCCAGTGCAAGGGACTGCGGAAACTATTTGGATCTGAATCTGCCTATGGCAAAGTACTGGGCAAAGCGTTATCTGATACTTTTGGAGAACATTACCCCGGACCGTCTTGTGTACCCGGAATAAGGAGGAAAACAAATGAAGCTTGGAATTATTGGCGCTATGACCGTAGAGGTGGAGACCCTCAAGGGTCAGATGCAGGATCTTCAGGTGATCAGCCGCGCCGGCATGGAATTTTACGAGGGCACTTTGGAAGGACTTCCCGTTGTGGTAGTCGTTTGCGGTGTAGGCAAGGTCAATGCGGCCTTGTGTGTTCAGGTGCTATGTGACTGCTTTGGGGTGACCCATGTGCTCAATACCGGTGTAGCCGGCTCTTTGTGCAATGAACTGGATATCGGGGATTTTGTGATCAGCACCGATGCCATGTATCACGATTTCGATTGCCACCCCATTAATGACAATTATGCGGTGGGCCAGGTGCCGGGGATCCCTGTACTCAGCTTTCCCGGCGACGAGCTGCTGAGGAAGACCGCCTGCAATGCCGCGGAAGCTGTCCATCCCGGTCATTGGCGGGAGGGCAGAGTGGCCAGTGGTGACCAGTTTATCTGCAGTCAGGCCCAAAAGGAGTATATCATTCAGCACACCGGTGCGTTGTGCGCGGAAATGGAAGGTGCGGCAATCTCCCATGCCGCCTGGAGAAATCAGATCCCCGTGGTGGTGATCCGAGCGATTTCTGATAAGGCCGATGCCTCCTCCGAGATGGATTATCCCACCTTTGAAGCCATGGCCGCCAAACGCTGCGCCCAAGTGGTTCTGACCATGACAAAAGCCCTGGCAAGAGAATAGTTACGAATTACAAATTATAAATTATAAATTATAAATTTCCCTTCTGTCATCCCGAGCGAGCGTAAGCAAGTCGAGGGATCTTCGCATTTGGTTTGCATTTGCAGTAAATTCAGTGCGAAGATCCCTCGACTACGCTCGGGATGACAGCTTTATTTTTTATTTACTTTATACGCAGAATGACAGAAAATCCGAACCCCTGAAAACAGACTTTGGAATACCAATAGGGTCAATAATCCTTTGCCTTGCCGCAATTGGAACACTTTTTCGAGAACAGTCCCTTCAGGGCACCGCCGCAGTGTTGGCAAACCCCGGCTGCACGCCAGCTTGCCTGCTGCCCGGCTGCACGCCAGCTTGCCTGCTCCGCGGCCCACTTTTTCTTTTGCTCTTTCTCATTTGAAACCGCCTCTTGGATTTGTTTTGCGTGGTCGGCCTTAGTGCGAAAGATAATAGCAAATCTCCCGGCCTCGCTAAATTGCGGCTTTATGACCATTTCTCCGGCTTCGTTGATGTAGCCCCATTTGCCGTTCTGCTCTACAGGAGCAAAACCGCTGGCGGCAAAGCTCCTGGCCGCGTTAAATTGCGGCTTTATGACCATTTCTCCGGCTTCGTTGATGTAGCCCCATTTGCCGTTTTGCTCTACTTCTGCAATGCCATTGGCGGCAAAGCCATAGGTACCTTCAAATTGCGGCGGTATGACCATTTCCCCGGCTTCGTTGATATAGCCCCATTTGCCGTTTTGCTTTACAGGTGCAAGGCCGTTGTCGGCAAAGTCTCCGATATCATCGAATTGCCCCGGCTCTATGAGTATTTCCCCGGCTTCGTTGATATAGCCCCGTTTGCCGTTTTGCTTTACTTGTGCAAGGCCGTTGGCGGCAAAGCTACGGATACGATCAAATCGCGGCTCTATGAGTATTTCCCCGGCTTCGTTGATATAGCCATATTTGCCGTTTTGCTCTACTTGTGTAATGCCATTGGAGTAAAAGTCATAGACAAAATCAAATCGCGGCTCTATGAGTATTTCACCAGCTTCGTTGATATAGCCATATTTGCCGTTTTGCGCTACTTTTGTAATGCCATTGGAGTTAAAGTCATAGACAAAATCAAATTGCGGCTTTATGACCATTTCCCCGGCTTCGTTGATACTGCCATATTTGTCGTTCTGCTTTACAAGCGCGAGACCGTTGGCGGCAAAGGGCCAAGCATAGTCAAATTGCGGCTTTATGACCATTTCCCCGGCTTTGTTGATATAGCCCCATTTGTCGTTCTGCTTTACACACGCGAGACCGTTGGCGGCAAAGGGCCAAGCATCGTCAAATTGCGGCTTTATGACCATTTCCCCGGCTTTGTTGATATAGCCCCATTTGTCGTTCAGCTTTACACACGCGAGGCCAAAGCCTGTGGCACCATCGAATTGCGGCTTTATGACCATTATCCCGGCTTCGTTGATATAGCCCCATTTGCCGTTTTGCTTTACAGGTGCAAGGCCGTTGGCGGCAAAGTCTCCGGCATCATCGAATTGCGGCTTTGTGACCATTTCCCTGGCCTTGTTGATATAGCCATATTTTCTGTTTACCTTTACACGCGCAAGGCCGTTGGCTGCAAAGTCATAGACACAATCAAATCGCGGCTTTATTTGCGGCTTTTTGACCATTTCTCCGGCTTCGTTGATGTAGCCCCATTTGCCGTTCTGCTCTACAGGAGCAAAACCGTCGTCGTCAAAACTCCGGGCATAATCAAATTGCGACTTTATGACCATTTCTCCGGTTTCGTTGATATAGCCCCATTTGCCGAGATTTTTTACGCATGCGAGGCCGTTGTGAGAAAAGTCTTCGCCTTCCTTAAATACGAGCCGTGTGACCACTGTTCCGGTTTCGTTAATATAGGAATATCCAATTATGAAGGGATATTTTACGCAAGCACGAAAAGTAAGAATATCGTTTTTGATGGACTCCAGCAAAGCATCCGCATCTTTATAACCGGACAATCTTTTCAGTAAACCATACGCTGCTTCCTTTTCCCCTTGGTCCAGGTATTTGATTGCACGATTATAATTTGTGTACTGCCGCTTGGCTTTCAGTTCCTCTGATGCAAGTTGCCGTTCTTTTTCTTCCTGTTCTTTTCTCTGACGAGCTTCCTGTTCTTGTTTTTCGCGGGCAATCCTTTCTTCTTCCTGCTGGATTTGCTTTATATGTTTTTTGACAGCGACCGTCACGCATTTTACCAGATATTTTTTGTGTGCCCGATCACGAATCTTCGTCAGCTGCTTTGCGGTTGCCGCATCGGAAAAGCGAATTGCCCGCTCAAAATCCTTATTGTCATGAATTTTCACAAAGTAATCGTCGATTTGCGCTGCATTGCTTAACTGCAAAGCAACCAAAACTTTGCCTAAGTAAGCACTGCCATCCTGGGGATTCTCGTCCAGCGCCCGTTCAAAATACTCATCCGCTCTTTTCCAGTCCTTATCCTCCAAAGAGAATTGTCCCCGCATCACCATGGCGTTGGCGGTGGGCTGTTGCGTTACAGCAGTCGTTTCCTTTTGCTTGGGCAGCAGCTTCTGCACACCCCGGACGATATCCTGAACCGCTCCCATTTTATCCAGGTCCTGAGCCTGCAGACGGGCAAACTCCTCGGGCATATCGTAGGCATCGATGCCCTTGTAGCAGGGGATCAGGTGCTTGGATTTGTCCTGCGCCATCAGCTTCAGGAATCGGCTCCACTCGTTTTTTACCCAAACCGCATTGAAATACTCAAAATCCGTGCCGATGGCCAGCATGATCTTTGCGCTGTTTAAGGCCGCAAAAATATAAGGCTCATACTCCGTGCCCAGTTTATCCTCCAGGCTGATCCGGGAGAAGAATACCCGGTAGCCCTTATCGGTCAGGGCATCGTAGATATCCTGGGCCAAAACGGAATCCAATGTCCGTTTGCCGTTAAAATCGGTCTCTTTATAGCAGATAAACACATCATAGGGTTCTTCATTGGCAGATACCGCAATGATCCCCTTTCGGATCTCCTCGATGGCCTTGGCCTCCTCCCGGTAGAGCCGTCTTGCCATAATATCCGCGTATTCCTGGGCCAGCTCCACATTAGGATCCTTCATCACGCTGTCAAAGCCGGAGCGGTGGCAGGTAGGAACCTTCTTGCCGGTGGCAGGATCGTCCACATACTCAATACCGTATTTGCACAGAACCAGACCCCAGTAGGCCTCTGGCTCTTCGGGAAAATCGGCCACGATGGTTTCATAGATTCCGGCAGCCTTATCAAATTCGCAGGATGCACGCAGCCGGTTAGCCCGTCCAAACAGCGTCAGCTTTTTCTCATCATCCACTTTTGGTACAGTCTGTACGCTGCCGCAAAATTCGCATTCAGCGGTGCTGGTGCCTTCGATGATATTCAGGTCGTCGCCGCACATTTTACACCTGATAACTGCCATTGTTGTTTCCTCCTGTAGTAGGTTTTCAAATCCAATTTTAGGATACGGGTCTATTGTAATACAAATGTCTTCTCTATGCAAATAGTTTCAACAAAAAAATACCATTCTTTGTAGGGCGGTGGGCCTCTCAGGAACATTTTCATAACAATGACGCCCACTTCGTGGCGTGGCTATGTATTTTGCCTTTATCGACATCACGTAACTCGTAATTCTTAACTAAATAAACAATGCCGGTATGAGTCAAATGGCTCATACCGGCAATTTTTATTTAGGATCAGGGCTCCAGGATCAGGTAGTACTGGGCGGCAAACTCGTCACCGATGGTGAACTTCAGAACGCCATCCACGATCTCGCTGTCGATGCGGCCGCAGTAGAAGCCGTCGGAGTCAACGGACCAAACTTCCAGGATCTCTTTGTTGGTCTTCAGCTCGATGTCAGCGTGAATCACTTCGATCTCGATGGGACCGGTGCCGCGGTCGATCATCTTCTCACCGTCGAACTGGGCACCGTGGTTACGGGCACGGCCTACGGCGGTCAGGAGAATGTTACCGGAATCGCACAGAGCATCGTCGGTCAGGGAGGACATGGTGATGGTGGCGAAGTCGGTCTTGCAGTCGACTGCCAGGCCGTCCAGCTCACGACGGGTCTTGGGCTTATACTTCTGATTGACAGCACGGGTACCGATTCTGCCGTAGACAGACTTGGTTCTGGGGGTGTCGATATAGCCGATGCCCTTGGCCAGATCACGCTTCAGCTCACCGGTGTCGGAGACGATCACCTTGGGATCCTCGCGCTCCCACTTAGTCTCGGGGGCGACAATAGTATCCAGGTCGGAAGTGTCGGTGAAGTCCATGACGGTATGTACCTGGTGGATCTCCATGGCAGTAGCCTGGAGATTATGGGAACGGGTACCCACCATATCGGCAGTCACCTTGGCACCAATGGTCTTCTTGGCGGGGCTGACGTCGCCACGGCGGAACATCAGAGCGCCATGATAGAACATACCGAACTTAGCAGGGTCATTCCACACAGCGAAGATGCCCTCACGGTAGGGAACACCGCCGATGGTATCATTGGAAGCGGCCTTACCCAAAAGGTCGTACTTACTCATCCTGTGACCGTAGCCGTAGGTGTGGATGGTCATACCGGTCCAGTTCTGCAGGCAGGCGGTAGCGGGGTACCACAGAGGACCCTCTGCCCGGTAGGAGTTAGGCCAGGGCATATCCCACTCGGTCATGAAGAAGGGCTTGCCGTGGGCACGCATGGCGCAGGGACCGGCCAGGGGAGAGGTAGCCATGGTCGTGATCTGCTTGTTGGTGCAGGTCTTCTCGAATTCGCCCCAGCCCCAGTCGTAGTAATAGCTGTGGGCATCGTGGAAGTCCATATGCTCCTCAGCGGCAACGTTACCGTAGCAGGTGTGGTAGTTGGAGCCGCACAGGGGGATCTTTACGCCCAAAGAGCGGATATGGGCAGTCATGGTCTGCATATAATCCCGCATCAGCTCCATACGGAACTGCTGCATGGGAAGATCGGGGGTAAACAGCTCACAGCCGTAAGCATCGTAGTCGATGCCCTTTTCCTTCAGCCACTTGGCAAACATATCCCGGAACATATCATCGTAGTAGGGGATCAGGTTGTACCAACGACGGGAATCGTGGTTAATGAAGGTATTGTTTTCGTTGATGATGTCGCACATAACAAAGATGGGATCATCCTTGTAGGCAAGACCGGTATAGGGGTTGACGTGGTTCCAGAACTTGGTGCAGAATTCCTTCTGCAGCTCGATCATGGTGGGGTCGTACATGGCGTACAGACGGGTACCGTCGTGCAGCAGATGTGCGTACTTGACACCGTCACCGGGCTTAAAGCGGCGATAGGTCATCATATCCACGCAGGCGTAAATGCCCTTTTCCTTCAGGCACTTGATCAGATAGTCCAAACGCTCCAGGCTGGCCTCGCACAGCTCTCGGGTATTGGTGACACGCTTACCGGAGGTCAGGCGGTACAGGTTGGGAGCGACCCACTCGTCGTCCATCTGATGGAAACGGACGATATTGACACCGGCCTGGGACAGCCGCTGTGCGCACTGCTCGGCCTGCTCATGGGAGGGGAAGCAAGCGGCGCCATTGAACATAACGCCCCAGAACTTAGCCAGGGTGCCGTCTTCAAAGTAGATGTTTTCGCCCTTTGCCTGGGCAAAACCGTGCTTACCTGCGGGAACTTCGTTCTCAAAAACGAAGGAAATATCCACAGGCATGGAATCGGGATGCATGTATACGGGGATATATCTGGGCATAATAAATACTTCCTTTCTTCATTTCAGCAGTAAAAAATCTACCCGCTAAAAGTATATCACACCAAACCGTTTTGTCAACGATTTGGTGTGATTATTTCCTTATAATTACTCTGTAGTTTCGGTCTCCATCTGCAAAAATTCACGGTTGTAGAACTCGGAATTTTTCTTCAGTTCATTATCCAAAATGTCATATCCGTAATGCTCTGTGAGGGTGGGGGTTTTGGAGAACAGATTGGTTCCCAGGCCCAGGCGGTCGCCTTCGATCTTTACGCCCAAGGCTGCCAGGGTGGTGGGGAACATGTCAAAGGTGCCAAACTCCCGGTTTTTGGACTGCTTGGGCTTGATGGGGGAGTTGATGATGCAGTTGTAGATGGTGCGCACATAGTCAGGATCCGCTTCCTCAAAGAAGTCAGGATCCATGGTCAGATGGTCACCGCAGATCACGATGGTGGTGTTTTCATAGAAGGGCTGCTGCTGAATCCATTCAATAAATTCACCCACCTGCTTTGAGCTGCACCGCATAACATTGGGATACTGCTCTTCGTAGTGATCCTCACACAGACGGCACACATATCCGTCGGGGAAGTGGGTATCGCAGGTAAGCATTGTAAAGTTAAAGGGTTGATCAAGCTCTGCAATGCGCGTCAGCTCTTCCTTGGCGTAGGCAAAAAGCTTTTCATCTTCAAAGCCCCAGAATTCCCGATAGTCGGGGTCCAAACGTCCCTGTTCTTTTAATACATTGATATCGATGATCTCATAGTTGCCGTGTTCAGAGAAATAGGAATATCTTCCGGCAAAAGCTGCATCGGAACCAACCAACAGTGTTTGATGATACCCGGCTTTCTCCAAAACTTCACCAATGGACACAAGGCCTGGAATATATTTATTCTCGCCGCCATAGGATTCTGCAGTCAAGGGAACCTGCACGATCATGCCGGAGGTTTGTGAGACCATGGCTGCAGCGGTCCAAGTAGTTCCTGAGAAGGAGTAAGCACCGCCAAGATCGTCGTCATGGGAGAAGTTGATATAGTCTTTTGCCAGGGAGGACAACTCCGGGATATAGTCGTCATAGATGGGGGCGCCGGCTTCCGTGTCGGCATAGGTCGTTTCCATGGATTCCAGGAAGATATAGATCAGATTGCGCTTTTTTTCGGGATAGGTGAGTTCAACGCTGAAAGGATCTACATATTCCCGTTCAATAAGATCGGAGTCTGTGGAAATATCGTCCACATAGTTAATTACATCCAAACGTGCCACAAAGAAGATCAGCGCAAGTCCCAAGATCCAGCAGGAAAGGACGATGGGGCTGTGGGTCAGGTATTTACAGAATTTACGGCTATAGAATTTTGTGTATTTTGCGCTGTTCTTAAACAGCTTGGTGAGTCTTCCGGACACGAGCAGATAAAGGAAAATGAAAAACGCGGTGGTCAGGATCCCGAAAAGACCGACCTGAATAAAGGCACTGTTCAGCAAGCTGGAGTTTGCGCCTGTTGCGGGGGATTTCATTTGGTAAATGAACTGATCCAATGTGACGCGATCATATTTATTGCCCATCCAAATGGTCAAAAAGAAGATCAGACATCCCAGGAAAGTAAGGAAGCCGCCAAAGATCCTCCGAAAGGTCATATTAAAATGCAGGTATACACCCAGTGCAATAAACGTCAGCAAAAATAAAGAAGCAACGATTATAACAATGGTAAAAATATCCATTATTTTGACACACCTCTGCTATATAAATTTTATGGATGGTTATAGAGCATCTTTCCACAAACTTATATTATACACAAATTTATGAATAATTCTAGTATGAATTTAACGAAATATCTCAAAATCTGTAAATAGCATGAATTTAACATAAATACAAGACGAAATTTGATGATTTCCACAAGATAATCACCGGGAATTCTTGACAGTTCATCTTCAAAATAGTAGAATCATAGAAAAATCTCATCAGGAGGCATTTATGGCCAGGTTTTTTATTAATGCTTCAGATATTCAAAGCGGGCAGGTAACTCTTACCGGTTCCAATGCTTCTCATGCCCGGGTACTGAGGCTCAAGGCAGGGGAGCAGGTGCTGCTGTGTGACGGCACGGGAATGGAATGGATCTGCGATGTACAGGATTCAGGTTTGGATGCCGTTACCCTTAAGGTTTTGGAAGAACGAAAGTCTACTTCTGAGGCTTCTGTGGAGGTTCATATTTATATGGCATTTCCCAAAGGGGATAAGCTGGAGCATGTGATCCAAAAGGCTACAGAATTGGGGGCGACCAAAATTGTGGCATTTCCCAGTGCCAGATGCGTTTCCCGTCCCGACGAAAAGAGCCTGAAAAAGAAGCTTGAACGCTGGCAAAAGATCGCGGCCTCTGCGGCTGAACAATCAGGCCGTGGCATTGTGCCTGCAGTAGAAGTGCTACCATCCTATGCAAAAGCATTGGAACAGGCCTCCAAAACGGATCTTGCGATTTTATTTTATGAAAATGAACATGCAACCACTTTGCGTATGGCGTTGGAAAGCAAGAGCTTTCACTCTGTCAGCCTGATGACCGGTCCGGAAGGAGGATTGGAAGAAAAAGAAGTAGATCAGGCAAGCGAAGCGGGGCTTCAGGTATGCACCCTGGGTAGCCGCATCCTGCGATGCGAAACGGCACCCTTGTGTGCCTTGTCCGCAGTCATGTATGCAGCCGGTGAATTCTGAAAAGGGCGCTGTCTCACGGAAGGGAAGATTCATTCTTCCCCTGGTGAGACAGCGCCTAATTGTATTATTCAACGGATTTCAGGGCTTCGGCCATATTGATCTTATTCAGTCGGGTATAGAGCAAGGCATCTACGATCAGAGTGACCGCCAAAGTGATGACCACAGACCAAACCAAGGTCATTGGCTGGATCCTTCCGGGCATCCAAACCATATCGATCTTGATCTGCCCCATAACAAAATCCAATAGCAGCTTACCCAAAGGAAGTCCGATTGCCGCGCCGACAACTGAAAGCAAGAGATTTTCTTTGAATACATAGGCGGCGGTTTCCGTTCCCCGGAAGCCAAGGACCTTGATCGTTGCGATCTCCCGAAGCCGCTCGGTGATATTGATATTGGTCAGGTTATACACTACAATTACCGCCAGCAAGGCTGCACATACTACGATCGTGCCTACGATCAGCCCAAGACCCTCCAGGATCTCTCCTACCTGATCGGCAAGATCCTGGCTGACCATAACACTGATCACCCCGGGCGTTGCAGAGAGGTCTGCGGCAGCCTGATGGGGATCGGTTCCTTCCGGCAAATTCACATAGGCGATCTGCCAGGGGATCTGCTGCTGCCACTGCTGCCGGGCGGTAGCTTCGTCTACGATCACGTAATTGTAAACATGATTATCATAGATACCACCCACACGGAGCTTCATGGTCTTCATATCCGCGCTGCGGACGGTAACGGTGTCACCGATCTCAATATCCAAAGCTTCGCATACACCCACAGACAGCAGACATTCTCCGTTCTTTGGCATATTTACAGGTGTTTCGTCCCGGTGCAGATCAAAGAATCCATCCAACGAATCTGCGCTTACGATCAGATACAAATTCCATACCCGGTTTTCAAACTGCAGTTCTACGCTGGATTGATGGGCAAAGCCCAGGGAAATATTTTGCGCATTACAGGAACGGATAAGGGCCTGCCGCTGCTCAGAGGTTTGTCCCTCATCGAATTGCAGCTGCATCTGATAGGGTGTAATGTCTTCAAACTGCCGGTCAACGATATCCATAATAGAGTCGCCCAAACCAAAGCCGGTAACAAGCAGGGCGGTACAGCCACCCACACCGATCAGCATCATCAAAAGACGTTGACGGAAGCGGAAAATATTGCGAAGCATGACCTTATTGAGAAAGCTGAGCCGTTTCCAGAAAAATAGCCGTTCCAGGAAGATCTTTTTTCCCGAGGAGGGTGCCTTCGGGCGGATCAATTCTGCACTGACCTGACGAAGATTCTTATTGCAGCTATACCAGGTTACAGCCAATATGACTGCAGTATATACGCCTACCACAATAAGGCATAGGGGCAGGTTGAACTTCAGCCTGATATCCTCGGTCATTGTCAGGATGATGCCGTAACCGGACCATAGGATCTTTGGGAAAATGATACTGCCCACAAAGACACCGGCACCGCATCCCAGTACAGCGGCACTACCGGCATAAAGAAGATATTTTTTTGCTATGGCCCAGCTGCTGTAGCCCATGGCTTTGAGAACGCCGATCTGTGTTCGCTCTTCTTCCACCATTCGGGTCATGGTAGTGATACAAATCAGGGAGGCTACCAAAAGGAAGAATACGGGAAATACCCTGGATACACCGGAAACAATGTGGGAGTTGTTGTTTACGGCGATATAACCCACATTGGTATTGCGGTCCAAAACAAAGATTTGATTACTCAATCCCTCTGCAAGTCCCGCCATAGATAAGGCCTGATATCTGGCATCAGCGAGGGATTGGACCAATGGCAGCAAATTTTGTGCAGCTTCGGACATTGCATTGTCGTGGCTGTCCGTATAGTTTTTATAGTCTCCAGGAATTGTGACAGAGATCTGGGTATAGATCGGGTTTGCAAAACTTTCTTTGGGAAGGAAAATAATGGAACGTATGGAGCCGTTGCCCAGATCTGTATTGCCACGGGAAATATCCATATATAGGGGAGAGCTTGCAAATCCAACGATTGTGAAAGCCTGTTCATTTAAAGAAGCAGAGACAGAAGCCGCATTTTCCTGTGTTAAAGTGAGGACATCCCCAATGGCGTAATCCCGTGACAGATTGCTGTCTGCCAGGCACTCATTGGGCATTTTGGGCATTCGACCCTGGCGCAGATATACCTTATCGATATCCTGGCCGATACTGTGAAGCTGATACACGGCAGCATCCGTGTCATCGCCCAGCTTTCCGATCACATCCATCATGATGACTCCCTGGGCGTCTTCTACATAAGGGGACTCAGAAATCGCGGATACGTCCTCAGGCCCCCAACCACAGCCGCTTAGAAGACGAAGCGCATGCATATTTTGTTTGTCTGTGTAATACTGGGCTGTTGCAATCAGATCATCCTTCGTGGCCAGCAAGCCCACAAACAGACCGGCACCCAGGGCGATAATGGCAATGATGGCAATATATCGTCCAAGGGACCGGGTAATGGATCGGCGCAGGTTTCTGCGCATCATATTCGTTTTCATTACCATTCGATCTCCTGGATATTCTGAGGGTGTTGGTTTATGGTTTGAGAAACAACGGTTCCGTTTTTGACCCGAATGACCCGATCGGCCATACCGGTCAGGGCGGTGTTGTGGGTGATGATCACAACAGTCATGCCGGTCTTTCTTCCTGTGTCCTGCAAAAGCTGGAGGATCGCTTTGCCGGTTTGATAATCCAAAGCCCCGGTAGGCTCATCACAAAGCAGCAGCTTGGGATTTTTGGCAAGCGCCCGGGCAATGGCAACGCGCTGCTGCTCACCGCCGGAAAGCTGACTGGGAAAGTTGTTGGCACGGTCACTCAGACCAACCTGCTGCAATACCGTGCCGGAATCCAAGGGGTCCTTACAGATCTGATTGGCAAGCTCAACATTTTCCAGTGCAGTGAGATTTCCCACAAGGTTATAAAACTGAAACACAAAGCCTACATCATGCCGCCGATACTCCGTAAGCTGTTTTTGGTTCATATCGGAGATCACTTTGCCGTCTAAATGGACGGAGCCGCCGGTAAGGGTGTCCATACCGCCTAAAATATTCAATAGTGTGGTCTTGCCGGCACCGGAAGGACCGACGATCACGACCAGCTCGCCCTTTTCGATCTGAAAAGTGGCATCGTGTAACGCCTGGATAGAAACAGAACCCATTTTATAGGTTTTTTCAACGTTATTGAATTCTACATATGCCATAGATCTCACCTCGTTGGATTTTGTAATAGTATACCACAGTATATGTGAATTGTCGATGAACAATTGTCCATTTGTGAGGGATTCGTGTAAATTTTTAGGTAATATGCCATGGCATTTATAGTTGTAATCATGCTAAAACTATAGTATAATAGGATGGCTTATGAATTAGACTATTTGGAGGGAGCAATCCTATGATGAATAGAAGCGAGGAACTGAAGCGTTATTTGGTGCCTGGAAAGCATGTGCATCTGGTTGGCATCGGAGGCGTTTCCATGCGTCCTCTTGGATTGGTACTGCAGGGCATGGGCCTTGTGGTCACAGGCTCTGATATGAATGCGTCGGTTTCCACAGACGAACTGATTGCCAAAGGCATCCATGTGCATATCGGACATAGTGAGTCCAATATTGATGGCGCTGACTGCATCATCCGTACAGCTGCCGCACATAATGATAATCCTGAGATCGCTGCCGCCAGAAGCCGTGGCATTCCTACCTTTGAAAGAGCCCAAGCTTGGGGCGTGATCATGCAGGCGTACGAGAATGCTGTTTGCATTTCCGGTACCCACGGCAAAACCACCACCACATCCATGGTTACCCACATTTTGATGGCTGCCAATATGGACCCCACGGTTATGATCGGTGGCTATCTTCCGTTGCTGCACGCCGGACACCGGGTAGGGCAGGGAAATACCATCGTTTTGGAAAGCTGTGAGTATTGCGATTCCTTCCTGAATTTCTTCCCATCTCTTGCGGTGATCCTGAACATTGAAGCAGACCACCTGGATTATTTCAAGGATCTTGCGGATGTGGAAAAGTCCTTCCGTGCTTTTGCTGAGTTATCCACCAATGGCATTTTGGCAAACGGTGACGATCCGCATGTGTTGGAGACCCTGAAGAATATTTCCTATGTTTCTTTTGGCTTTGGAGAAGGCAACCGTATTCGGGCGGTGGATGTTTGCCCGGATTGGCGCCATTTTGATGTGGTATGTGACGGGCAGTTTTACTGTCATGTAGACCTGAATGTTTTGGGTAAGCACAATGCGATCAATGCCCTGGCTGCTGTGGGTACTGCCTGGATGCTGGGGATAGACGGTGACGCTGCCCGGGACGGTCTTCTTTCCTTTGTGGGCGCTGACCGGCGTATGCAGAAGAAGGGCATCGTGAATGGTGCGGTTTTGTATGATGATTATGCCCATCATCCCGATGAGATCGCTGCAACCATAGAAGCAGCCCGTTCCTTGAAGCCAAATCGTTTGATCATTGCTTTCCAGCCCCATACCTATACCCGCACCCATGCGCTGTTCGAAGATTTTATTTCTCAGCTGCGAAAGGCGGATCATCTGGTGCTGGCTGAGATCTATGCTGCTAGAGAGCGCAATACTGTTGGCATTTCCTCCCGGGATCTGGCAGATAGAATCCCCGGCAGTGTCTATTGCGAAACCCTTCCTGAGGTGACAGAGCATCTGCGGAGCATTGCTCGCCCCGGTGATGTGATCATTACCGTGGGTGCAGGCGATATATATAAGGCCGGTGAGGCCTTGCTGAAGTGAGGTATTACAATGAAGAAGCTGAATGTATGTGTTTTGTTTGGCGGCATGAGTCCGGAACACGCAGTATCCTTGCGTTCGGCGGAGTCAGTGCTGAATAATATGTCCACGGAAAAGTACAATATCTTTCCTGTAGGTATTACCTGTGAGGGTGACTGGATCCTCTATGGCGGTAAGGACTATTCCAAGCTTCCCGACGGCTCCTGGCGTGACGAGCCTTCCAACCGCCGTGCAGCCATCTCTCCTGTTCGCGGCCAGGGCCTTCTGACCTTTGAGGGTGACTGTGTGGTAAGAGAAATGATCGACGTGGTGTTTCCGGTACTTCACGGTGAAAACGGTGAGGACGGTACTATGCAGGGCCTTTTGCAGATGGCGGGCATTCCCTATGTAGGCCCCCATGTTGCCCAGTCTGCGGTTTCCATGGATAAGACCCTTACCAAGCTGGTTGCGGATAATACCGGCATTCCCCAGGCCGCCTGGATCCTGGTTCGTAGCGGTGAGCTGGAACACAAGATGGAGGAGATCCTTGGGCATATTGAGGGTCGGTTTGCGTATCCTGTCTTTGTAAAGCCCGCAGGCACCGGGTCTTCTGTGGGAGTTTCCAAGGCTGCTGACCGGGAAGCCCTACGGGATGCCCTCCTTGGAGCGGCTGTTTATGATAACAAGATCCTGGTAGAGGAATTTATCCACGGCCGTGAGATCGAGGTCGCGGTTCTTGGTAATGAAAACCCTGTTGCATCGATTTGCGGTGAGATCGACTCCGGTGCGGAGTTTTACGACTACGATGCCAAATATGTCACCGATACTTCTGTTGCCTATATACCTGCCCGGATCAGTGAAGAAACGGCTGAGCAGGTTCGGGAGCTTGCGGTCCGGCTGTACAATGCCATCGGTTGTACCGGCCTGAGCCGTGTGGATTTCTTCGTGACCTATGAGGGGGAGCGTGTGGTGTTTAATGAGATCAACACCATGCCCGGCTTTACCTCCATTTCCATGTATCCCAAGCTGTTTGCCGCCAGCGGCATTCCTTACGATCAGCTGATCGATAAGCTGTTGGAGCTTGCGCTGGAGGCGTTTTCATGAAGAGAAAGGTCATGCTTTCCATCCGCGGAACCCAGCATTACGAGGAGCAGGAGCCTGAGGTGATCGAACTGATCACAGAAGGCACGCTGGAAAAAAAGGAGAGCAGCTGGGAGCTTATCTATCAGGAATCGGATCTGACCGGCCTTGCGGGTGTCACCACCAGCTTCTTGCTGGAGGACGATAAGATCGTACTCACCCGCACCGGAAAATTAAATTCTCAAATGGTGTTCCAGGTTGGCGTCCTCCATAACTCCCTGTATGAAATGGAGTTTGGCGCTTTGATGCTTACGGTTTGTGCCTCCAACATTGACTATGATCTGTCGGAAAGCGGCGGAACTATCGATCTGGTATACGGGATCGAGATCGAACAAGCCTCTGCCGGGGTCATTGACTATCATTTGGAAATATCTGCTGTGAAGTAAAATAACACAAGGCTATCGCAAAGTAAATCTGCGATAGCCTTGTGTTTTGTTTTATCAATATCAGCCTTCGCCGACTTCTCCTCCGGTGCCGCCAAGACCGGGATCGATCTCCGGCTCAGTAGATGCAGGGGGCTCTGTAGGCGTTGTGGTGGGAGTTGTAGGTTCTGTGGTGGGTTCGGTAGAGGGCTCAGTAGACGGGACTGTAGGCTCCGTAGTGGGCTCTGTGGACTCGTCTTTTATGATCTTTACAACGACCTTGTCCCGGTGGT
This sequence comes from Oscillospiraceae bacterium, assembly GCA_015068135.1. Lineage (GTDB taxonomy): Bacteria > Bacillota > Clostridia > Oscillospirales > Oscillospiraceae > Faecousia. The sequence continues at coordinate 54,572 of SVLB01000009.1, forward strand.
CGTAAACATCCCGGGTCCATGCGGTTCTGGAGATCAGATTACCGGTGGCCTTATCGTACTTACATTTGTAGGTTTGAATGGTGTAGCCGGTGTAAGGTGTTGTGATCACGTGACCGTCCTTGTATCCCTTTTCATTATCTTCGGGGAATTCCTTCTCTACAGTTTCCCAGGCCTTTGTGCTGATATATTCGTATTCCATCTTCACATAGTAATCCTTGGTATCCGTACCCAGGAGCGTGAGGGTGGTGGTGCCGCCGCTGGCAGAGGCTTTGATCTTGATGGGGAACTCGGTACTGTTTTTGAAGCGGAAATCAGGACCGCCCCAGCTTACCGTTGCGTCCATTCCTGGCGGTACATAGGAACTGATGTATTGATGGTTATACCGCAGGGTGATCTCAAGATCTGCCTGAAGGGCAGCATAGTAAAGGCAAGAGGAGGGCTGGCAAATTCCACCGCCGGTTTGATTGATGGTCTGACCGCCCACATATGCAGGAGCGGCTTTCCAGCCCTTTTCAGCGGTACGCTCGCCCAATGCGGTATTGTAGTCAAATTCTTCACCGGGGAAGAGGATGATGCCGTCCAAAAGCTCGCAGGCCTTCTTCAAATTTACGTCACGGGTTCCGGGGCTGGAGCCGCCGTTGGCGGTAACAGTACCCAAAACATCCCGGAACAGGATCTCCTCGGCCTTATCGGTGAGGATCTCGGGATCTACATAAGAGAAGGTAAATTCTTTTTCTTCACCGTAGCTTGCGTTGCTGATGAAGGCAACCACAGCGTCCACATCAAAGGTATAGCCGTAGCTATGGGGATTGACTTCAAAGCTTTCTGGATCCAATGCGGCGTCCTTAGGCTCTACGCAGTAATCTTCTTTCGCTTTATCCACATCGGGAAGCGAGGGTTCCTGCACTTCCATGGAGCAGGCTACATCAAACAGACAGTGATCATATGCATCCATCACCTTTTCGTAAAGAGAATCCAAACTCAGATCCACTCCGGGAGTACCCATGGTGACGATAAGAGTCATGTGTTCAATATCCTCTTTCTTCTCGGATAGCTCCGGCTGGGTTCCGGTGACGGTAATGCTGCCGTTGACCAGGGGAGTAGAATTCTCGTTTGCAACAGGCTGCAGAGCATTGACAATGGCATCACGGTCCAAATTCAAATAATCAGAAAGCCGAACAGATGAGGGGTCATCACTACGGAACAGATCATTTACAAAGTCTTCTGCATCCAGTTTCGCGCCGGTAAGCTCCGGGGAAAGCAAAACCGCTTCATCACCTACGGTCAGGGTTAAGGTGGTGGATTCATAGGTATTCCCAAAGCGCTTCTCCACAGCCTCCGTTGCTTCCTTTTTGGACATTCCGGAAATATCGAGACCTGCAATGGTAACATTGACAGATGCGGGCTCGTTGGGGCCTTCGTTTCTTCCAGTAAGGACCAAAATGATACCAACGATGGCAGCAAGAAGAACAACTCCTGCAACAGCGATGCCAACAAGCACGCCGGTGTTTTTCTTCTTTTTCTTCTTCCGGGCGTATTTACCGGCCACAGATCGGAAGGAGCGTTCCAGTTCCGCATCTTCGCGGCCATTATATCTAGCCATAATCATTCTCCTTTCTTTGGAATAGCTGGACATATTGTAACATAAAATCCTTATTTTGCAAGCGAAATTGTATTAACAATTTTTGTATACCGTTCTACGAACACCATACTCTGCCGCAAACTGTCTATTCCGGAGGCGAGTTTTAGCTTAAGAGTGGGTTCTTTAGCACTGGCAACGAACTGAATGCGGTTTTTATAATCGGATTCATTGCACATGGCTGTGATAGCTTCAAAATTCAGATCCTGCAATGTGAAGAGAACATCCGAAGCTTTTTGTCGGATGTCTGTGATCAGAACTTTTCGGGCATTGGCACGGAGCAGCGCGATCTGCACCAGGTTCAGAACACCCTTGGGAGGCTCGCCGTAACGGTCGATGATCTCATCCAATAAATCATCGGCATCCTCCTGAGAACGGATCGCAGCCATGCGTCGGTACAGATCCATGCGCTCCTCACCTCTGGATACATAGTCTTTGTCCACATTGGCGGTAACATTCAGATCGGCGGTGCAGTCCGGCTCCTTGGGTGCTTCGCCCCGTTCCTCCAAAACTGCTTCATCCAGAAGCTTCAGGTACATATCGTAGCCTACAGACATCATATGACCGGACTGCTCTGCACCCAAAAGATTACCGGCACCGCGGATCTCCAAATCACGCATGGCGATCTTAAAACCGGAACCAAATTCTGCAAAATCCCTTATGGCACTGAGCCGCTTTTCTGCGATCTCTGTCAGGGCTTTGTCAGGGCGGTAGGTAAAGTATGCATAGGCGTGACGGGTAGAGCGACCTACACGACCACGAAGCTGATGAAGCTGAGAAAGACCAAAGCGATCTGCGTTTTCGATAATGAGGGTATTTGCGTTGGGGATATCCAAACCGGTTTCGATAATGGTGGTACAGACCAAAACCTGGATCTCTCCGTCTGCCATGGCCTGCATTACATCGCCCAGGGCATCTTCACCCATCTTTCCGTGAGCGACAGCTACGCTTAAGCCCGGAATGCGCTTTTTCAGAGCAGATGCGCATTGATCAATGGTCTCTACCCGATTGTGCAGATAGTAGACCTGACCGCCACGTTCCACTTCCCGGCGAATGGCATCGTCCAAAATGGCATTGTTATGCTCCATAACAAAGGTCTGAACCGGATAGCGGTCTGAGGGAGGGACTTCAATGGTGGACATATCCCGGATACCGGAAAGCGCCATATTCAGGGTCCGGGGGATGGGGGTTGCGGACAGAGTCAGCACATCCACACCCTTGGAGATCTCTTTGAGGCGTTCCTTGTGGGTTACCCCGAAACGCTGCTCTTCGTCCACGATCAATAATCCCAGGTCCTTGAATTCCACAGTTTTCTGTAAAAGCTTGTGGGTACCAATGATCAGATCCACCTGACCGGCACGAAGATTTTGCAGTGTGCGTTTCTGCTGGGTGGGGGTGCGGAAACGGCTGAGCATATCGATATTGATGGGAAAGCCCCGAAAACGGGAGACTGCGGTGTGATAATGCTGCTGTGCCAGCACTGTTGTGGGAACCAAAATAGCCACCTGCTTGGAATCCATCACGGCCTTCATCACCGCGCGCAAGGCAACCTCTGTTTTGCCGAAGCCCACATCGCCGCATAAAAGCCGGTCCATAGGTACAGTGGATTCCATATCGTTTTTGATCTCGCTGATACACCGAAGCTGGTCATCGGTTTCGGGATAAGGGAAATTATCTTCAAATTCCGCCTGCCAGGGGGTATCGGCGGCAAAGGCAAAGCCCTCCTGGCGCCGTCTGGCGGCGTAAAGCTTGATCAGTTCCGCCGCCATATCTTTAGCGGCCTTTCTTGCTTTTGTTTTTGTTTTCTGCCAGGCATCGGAACCGATCTTATTGAGTTTTACATTGGCATCCTCGCCGCCACCGCCAATGTATTTGCTCACCATATCCAACTGGGTAGCCGGAACAAACAACGTATCGGATCCCTGGTAAGCGATCTTCACATAGTCTTTCACCGCACCGTCCATTTTGATCTGCTCCATGCAAACGAAGCGGCCGATACCGTAGTTTTCATGAACGACCAAATCTCCGGGAGAAAGATCGGTAAAGGAATTGAGCTTTTGGCGGTTGGTTGCGGACTTTTTCGGTTTTTGGCGGACCTGGCCCTTGGCCATCAGCTGTCCTTCCGTAAGGATTGCCAAACGGCTGTCAGGGTATTCCATGCCGTAGGGAAGGGTATCTTCACTCAGAAGGATCTGACCCGGATGAGGCATGGTGGTTAAGGGGATGCACAAAAAGCAGGATAACCCTTTGTTGCTGAGCATTTCCTGCAGCAGCTCTGCTCTGCGGCGGCTTCCGCACAGAACCAGGCAGGAAAACTCCATTTTTTGGTAGTGGGAAAGATCGGAAACGGCGGTTTCCAGGCTTCCGGCGTAGCCGGGTAGCTGCTTGGCGGTCATGGGAAGCAGCAGCGAAGGCAAGCATTCATCCGGGTAAGCACTGCCGGAAAAAGCATCCATATAAACAACGGTTCTGCCGTTCAGGCAGGAGCAGAAATCCTCCCAGGACAGCACATAATCGCATAATTCACCGGCGACCAAGCCGCCCTGCAGCAGAGAATCCAGCATAAGGCCGGATTCTTCAACTCTTGTTCGGGCGGAACGGTGCAAACTGCTTTGATCACACAGAACGAAAACAGCATCCTGGGGAATATAATCCAAAGCTGAAGCAAATTCCGGATAAATTAAAGCCATATACCGGTCTGAGGCAGGATTGGAAAGACCGTTTTCGTATTTTTCCAGGTCCTTTTCCAAAGTGGAGATCAAAGCCTCGTTGGGATTCTTTCTGCGTTTTTGCCGGGCGATCATGGCCTTAAGATCCTGGCAAAGACCGTCTGTACCGCCGGGATGCAGTCTGGGCTGGGTCTCGCCCACGGGAAGTACCACAAGGGTATCTGTATTTTCTGTCCGCCGCTGGGTATCGGGGTCGAAATAGCCCATGGTATCCAGCTCATCTCCAAAGAACTCACAGCGAACAGGACGTTCTGCGGCAGGGGAGAAGATATCCAAAATACCGCCCCGCAAAGCAAATTGTCCCGGGCCTTCCACCATGGCACAGCGTGTATAGCCTGATTGGGTAAGCTTCTGCAGGAGATCTTCCAGTACATAGGCTTCTCCCACAACCAGGGAAAATGCAGAATGCTGAAGCACCTGCGGTGGGATCGTACGCTGGCTCATGGACTCCCAGGAGAGGATCTGTACAGGGCTGTTTCCCTGGGAAAGGTCATATAGCTGCCGCAGCCGTTTCTGCTCCCATCCGCGGGAGACTACAGCGCTGTCATACAACGTCAGTTCCCGGTTGGGAAGCACAGGGGCGGTAGATCCGGTAAAAGCTTTCAGCTCCTCCTGCATACGTTTGGCGGCCATATCATCCTGGCATAGAATGACGACCGGTCGGTTACAGTGAACGGTAAGACCGGCGATCAGGTGGCTTCTGTTGATTTGGCCGATGCCGGTAACGGCTGCAGAGCGGTTTTCCGCGATTCCGTCCAAAACAGATACATATTCCGGTATGGTTTTCAAAAATGAGAGGAGTTTTTCCATATTACACCTCGCTGAGGAAAAAATTACTTCCACGCAGGAATGCGGAAAGGGGGAAAATACCCCCCTTTCCGTGTTATCTTTACTGTATTTTATTACGGATGGGCGCCATTATACCGATTGGCAGTTTCACCGACGGATTTTTCCGTCAGCATCAACGCCGCATCAGCTGCACAGTCCAAACTAAATGCCAGGGCTTTTTCTTCCGAAGCAGAAAAAGTGGAAAGCACCCAATCGGCAAGTTCCTGTTCCGGATGGGGCTTTTCACCCACACCGATTTTTACACGGGGAAACTCCTGACTGCCAAGCTCAGCAATAATGGATTTGATCCCGTTGTGACCGCCGGCAGAGCCCTCAGCCCGAATGCGAAGCCGTCCCGGTGCCAAAGAGATATCGTCAAACATAACGATGATCCGCTGAGGGGGGATGGAATAATAGGCGCTAAGCTGAAGGACAGAACGACCGGACAAATTCATATAGGTTTGCGGCTTCAGCAGAAACAGCTTTTTACCCTTATATACGGTCTGTCCGTACAGACCCTGAAACTTGCTCTTGTCAATTTTGCAGCCCAGCTTATCCGCAAGAATGTCGATTGCGCGAAATCCGCAGTTATGCCGCGTGCGTTCATAGTTCTTGCCCGGGTTGCCAAGACCCACAATGAGCCAGCTTTCGTTTTGACCTTTGAACATCAGAACAGATCAGCAATGGAGGTGCCGCCGTGGATATGAGAGATGGCACGGGCGAAAATGGGGGCTACATCCAGCATTTTGATCTTGTCGCAGGTGCAGTTCTCGGGCAGGGGAATGGTATTGTGGAATACGATCTCCTTGATCGCGGAATTCTGGATCCGCTCAAAGGCAGGACCGGACAGAACACCGTGGGTTGCGCATGCATAGACTTCCTTGGCTCCGCCTACTTCCACAAGGGCATTGGCGGCATTGCAAAGAGAACCGGCAGTATCCACCATGTCGTCATAGAGGATGCAGGTCTTGCCCTTAACATCGCCGATAACGTTCATGACTTCACAAACGTTGGCCTTCTGACGGCGCTTGTCCACAATGGCAAGACCCATGTGAACCTTGGTCGCGAAGGTGCGGGCACGGGCAACAGAGCCTACGTCAGGAGATACGACTACAAATTCATCGTGATTGTACTGATCCTCGGGGAACTTGTTGAGATAGTACTCAACAAAGGTGGGATTGCCCAGCAGATGATCCAGAGGGATATCAAAGAAGCCCTGGATCTGGGATGCGTGCAGGTCCATGGTCAGAATCCGGTCAGCTCCGGCGGCGGTCAGCATATTGGCAACCAGCTTGGCGGAGATGGGATCACGGCTCTTAGCCTTGCGGTCCTGACGGGCATAGCCGAAGTAGGGGATCACTGCAGTGATACGGCCGGCAGATGCCCGGCGGCAGGCGTCGATCATAACCAGCAGCTCCATGAGATGATCGTTAACAGGCTTACAGGTGGACTGGACCAAAAATACGTCAGCACCACGGACAGTCTCATACAGAGAAACAGAAACCTCGCCGTCAGCAAAGGTCTTCACCTCGCTATTGCCCAGGGTCAGGCCAAGCTCCTTACATACACCCTGTGCAAAAGCAGGGTTGGAGTTACCGCAGAAAATCTTGATGTTTTCACCGTATGCAATCATCTTAAGTAATACCTCACTCTATTTCTTATTCTGCCCGGGACATAGCCGGTGCAATTGTACCTCTATTATAATCTTATTGGAAATAAAATGCAACACAAATGAAAGTAAATTTCTGCCGAAAAACTGAGAATGATTTGCCGGATTTTAGCACAATTTGTTTAAGACGGTGCGGCTGCAGCAGTCTAGGTAATATTATGCTGTGTATTAACGGCGGTATTGAGGAAGATCATGGAGAGTATTCATTCACAGCCTTCGCCAAATCACAGATCAAAGCGTATGCAAACTCTGTATGAGGAATAATGGTATCGATGGCAAGATATTCCCGGTCGCTGTGATCAAAAGCACCGGTGGGACCCAGGCTGTCTATACAAATGGGACCGCATTGAGCAAGGTGATTGGCATCGGACATACCACCGCGTTTTTTGAGCGAAAAGGAATGACCCAGCTGCTTGGCGACTTGCTCCATGCGCTTAGTATAAGCAATGGTCCTTTCATTGGGAACCAGGGCAGGGGTGAGGCTCAGCTCGTCAATATCCACCTGATACCCGGCTGCCTTTGCATGTTGTTTCAGCTCCTCGATACATCGTGCCAGCTGATCTTTGATATCTTGGCGGCTGTAACGAATATCCCATTGAACGGTTGCGGTATCCGGCACAATATTTCGTTTCTCACCGGCATGAAATACACCGACATTGACGCTGGTATCGGTAGTTCTATCATGGAAGGTACGGAGCCGATTGATCCAATAGACCGCTTCATCTACTGCGGAAAGGGAATTTCCGTCAAAGATATATCCAGCATGACCGGCTCTGCCATGAATGGTCACAGACAGGGCAGTTCGTCCTTTTCGTTCCACAGTGACCTGACCCAGGCTTCCTCCTGCCTCAAATACAAATACTTTGTCACTCATTTTTGCGTATCGCTGGGTGATGGGCTTGGACCAGGGGCTACCCACCTCCTCATCGGGATTGAAAACCGCCAGAATATTCAGCTTTTCGTTTACATCCTTGGGAAGCTGTTCCAATATATGAAGCATGGAAAGGCATCCCTGCTTCATATCGATCACACCTACCCCGTAGCAGTTTATGCCGTCGGTTCGGAAGGGACGTTTGGCCACTTCACCGGCAGGAAAAACGGTATCCACATGACCGATGAGCATGAGATCATAA
>SVLB01000010.1 GCA_015068135.1 Oscillospiraceae bacterium
CATATTCAGAAGGACCGCACCGGCAACCTGACCCTTATCGTCCTTCACAAGCTCCACAGCGGAGGTAAACTCCACCACGGGGATCTGACGGTTCAGCACCTCATCCCGGACAGTACGCATGATCTCCGCACCGGAGTAGTCCTTGCAGGCGTGCATACGCTTCCGGGAAGTACCGCCGCCATGGGTGGTGACCATGCGGCCGTCCTCGTCCTTATCGAACATAACACCCAGGTCATTGAGCCAGCGAATGGCATCGGGAGCCTCCATGACCAGTCGGCGCAGCAGCTCCGGACGGGCGGCAAAGTGACCGCCGCCGAAAGCATCCAAATAGTGCTGAACGGGAGAGTCGTTTTCCTTGTCGGCAGCCTGGATGCCGCCTTCTGCCATCATGGTGTTGGCATCACCGATGCGAAGCTTGGTGACGATCATCACATTGGCACCGGCCTCATGGGCTTCGATGGCCGCAGAGGCACCGGCACCGCCGCCGCCAATGATCAGCACATCCACATCGTACTCTGCCTTGGTAAGATCAATATCCACACCCAGCAAACGGCTGTTGGAGTGCAAAAGATCCGTCAGCTCCACGGGAGCCTTCTGTCCCTTGTTGGGACCGATCTTGATCTCCTTAAAGCCGTCGGCACGGTAGTCGGGGTGATAGGCCTTCAGCAGTTCACTTTTTTCTTCTGCAGTCATGCGGCGAGGCTCTGTGCCCATTCTTTCGGCACGGGTAGCTTCCACCTTCTTGATGGATTCCAGCATTGCTTCTGTAAACATCTCAAAGCCTCCTTACTTCTCGATTTCCCGGTTGTTGTAAAGCTCTTGCATCTCGGTGATGGGCTTTTGCATAATGGCCTCGATGAGTTCATCATACGCGCCGGAGTTGATCTCCTCCACCCTGGTATGCAGATGCTCGGACTTGGGGGCAATATACTTGCCGGTAAGGCGTCTTGCCAGCAGACCCACCATGGGATGGCTGATACCGGCAGGGCAGCGCACGGAGCAGCAGCCACAGCCCACGCAGTCAAAGGACTCCTCGGCGCACTTTTCCAGCTCGCCCCGCTGGGCATAGGCAATGTACTGCATCACGTTCAGGCTTTGGGTACAGGCCTTGGTACAGGCGTTACAGCCGATGCAGGCATAGATCTCGGGATACAGCTCCATCATCACCCGCTGATCCGCCTTTAGCTCGTCCATGGAGTAGGTACGCTTATCCGTGGGGAAGAAGGGAATGGAGGCCACATACATTCCCTCCTGGACCTGGGTCTGACAGGCCAGGCAGGTCTTCAGCTCATTTTTGCCCTTGATGCGGTAGATGGTGGCGCAAGCACCGCAGAAGCCGTGACGGCAGCCACAGCCCCGGGACAGGGTATAACCGGCATATTCCATGGCGGTCATAATGGTCAGATCGCCGGGAACGGAATATTTCTTACCGAAAAAGTAGACATTTACCATATTTTCCATTGGTTTGTTCTCCTTAATATTCATTAGGCAAGGCATCCACCTGATCGAAACGGAACACGGGACCATCCTTACAGACATATTTGGTGCCGATATTGCACCGACCGCATTTACCCACACCGCACTTCATCCGAAGCTCTAACGTCGTGTAGACCTGATCCATGGCAAAGCCCATTTCCTTCAGACCCTGAAGGCAGAACTTGATCATAATGGGAGGTCCGCAAAGGATGGCGATACGGTTGGTATCAAAGGCCAGCTCCTGCAAATAGGAGGGGACAAAGCCCACATGGCCGTCCCAGCCCTCCTGGGGCCGGTCGATGGTGAGGAACACGTCCACATCCGGCTGTTTGGTCCAGACCTCCTCGATCTCCCTGCGCTGGACCAGATCGTCCGCGGAACGGGAGCCGTAGAGAATATCGATATGACCGTAGTCTTCCCGGTTGTCCAGGCAGTAGTTGATCACACTGCGCAAGGGTGCCAGGGCAATACCGCCGGCGATGAACAGCAGGTTCTTTCCCTTAAGCTCTGTGTCCACGGGGAAATTGTTGCCGTAGGGACCGCGCACCAGGATCTCCGTACCGGGTTGCAGGGTGTGCAGATGCTCGGTCAGCTCACCGCAGCGCTTGATGGAAAACTCCTGGTATTCCTTGTTGGTGGGAGAGGAGGTAATGGAGAACATTGCCTCGCCCACACCGGGGGCGCAAACCATGGCGCACTGACCGGGCATATGCTCAAACAGCTTTCCGCCCTCAGGCCGCTCCACCCGGAAGGTCTTTACATCCGGAGTCTCGGTGCGCACATCGGTGATGATGCCCACCTGGGGAATGAGGCTATCGCGCATGAAGCCGGGGTTATATTTACATTCGTGCATAGGCTCTGTCATCATGCTTCCTCCTTTCCGAAGGCCTTGATGACCTTGACGATATTTAAATGACTGGGGCATTTCTCCACGCATCGGCCACAGCCCACGCAGGAGAACATTCCGTCGTTATTGGCAGGGAAATAGGCCAGCTTGTGCATGAACCGCTGGCGGAACCGCTGCATTTGGCTGGTGCGGTTATTGCCGTGGGCCATCATGGTGAAATCCGAGTACATACAGCTGTCCCAGCAGCGGTAACGCTGTACCCCGTCGCCGGTGTTGTAGTCTTTGATGTCATAGCACTGGCAGGTAGGACATACAAAGGTGCAGGTGCCGCAGGCTAGGCAGGGCTGATACAGCGCTTCCCACAGGGGAGAATCGAAATTGGCATCCGCCGCCTGCGCGCCCCATTGGGAAAGCTCCAGGTCCTTCAGGGGAAGCCGGTCGCAGATCTCCCGGATCTTCGCCTTAACCTCCTCCACGGGAGCCTCCTGGCAAGCTTCCAGAAGTGCCGCCACCTGGGCGGTCAAAGCTTCGCCCTTTTCCGTTTGGGGCAGCCAGTAAAGATAGCCTTCTGCCATCCAGGTCGCCACATCCCCCTGGGGTGCGGCACAGTCGATGCCGAAAGCACCGCAGAAGCAGGAAGTATCCGGGCGGCTGCAGGCCAGGGACACCACAGTGCCCATGGTCCGGCGGGCCGCATAGTAGCTGTCCACAGGCTCCGTTAAAAACACCCGGTCCAGCACATCGATGGCCCGCACATCACAGGCCTTCATGCCAAATACCACAAAGGGGGTATTGCACCGGTCCTGAACGGAGATGGTGGTCTTTCCGTCCTGCTTTGCGCAGGTGTAAAGGGTCTCGCTTTGGGGGAAGAACACATCCTTGGGGGACTTTACAGTCTTCAGAGTTTGAAGGTCCACCTCAGTGTCCTCTGTCCAAAGAGTAAAATTGGTCTTGCCGCCGGCTTTCACCGGAGTGAACAGATCATTCTGTGCGGCAATGGCCCCTAAAAGGGCATTTACATTCTCAAGTTTGATTCTGTACATAGCCTTACCCCCTGCCTACGCCGGGTTCGGCGTCGTCTGTAGTGAAGCTGGTCAGCGGAGCCTTGGACTCCAGATCGCTTCCCGCCTGATACTCGCCGTAAAGGGCGTTGATATCCTTGATAAATTTCCGGTTGAACAAATGCAGGGGAATGCCCTGGGGACACACACGGCTGCATTCGCCGCAGTCGGTGCAGCGGCCCGCCACATGGAAGGCACGGATGATGTGGAACATCTTCTCCTCAAAGGGGGTGGTGTTGGCCTTCTGGGCAGAATCAAAGGCAGTGCTGTCGAAGACACATTTGCGGCAGGAGCAGGCAGGGCATACATTCCGGCAGGCATTGCACCGGATGCACTTGCTCAGCTCTTCCTGGAAGAAGGCAAACTTCTCGGCAGGGCTCATAGCCTCAATGCGCTCCACTTCCGCGAAGCGGTCAGCATCCACCGTATCGCAGGACTCTCCCAGCAGCTCATCGTATACCACATGCTCTTTTCCCTTGCACACATGGCAGCGCTCCAGCATGGCATCCTGATAGGCAACGGTCTCGGTGCCGTACAGCGTCTGCACAGTCAGGGTCTGCTGGGCATCGGGATAGTCGGCACCGGTCACCTTCAAAATACCCTCAAAGGGCAGCTTGTTCCCAGAGAGCTTGCCCTTACAGCCCACACCGATGATGTAGGCCTTCTCCCGGTCCACCCGATGCTCCCGCAGAAGCTGGTTGTAGCTGTAGCTGTCGCAGGGCTTCAGAAATACCAGGGTCTTGCCCTCCTTCTTCCCTGCCTCAATCATGTACTTGCTCAAATTGGCACCGCAGAAGCCGTTATACACAAAGCCATCCAGGCTTTCTGCTGTTTCAAAAAACGCAGGCTCCGGGTCATATTCAAATTCACCCTTCTTCCAGCCCAGGACACGGCTCACTTCGCCGCTTTCCAAAAGCTGACGGGCTTTTACGATCAGTTCTTGCATCTCAGATCCCCCAATCTCACACTGGGTCCAAGGGCTCGGACCGTTTCCACAAAGCTGTTCATGGTCTCAGAGAACTTTACGCCCTCTGCAGCAGAGACCCACTCTACCCGGGTACGTCCGTCCTCAATGCCCAGATAGTCCAGCATGGAGAACAGTAAGGTCATACGGCGACGGGCATAGTAGTTGCCGGTGGAGTAGTGGCAGTCACCGGGGTGACAGCCACAGAGGATCACACCGTCTGCGCCCTTTTCAAAGGCCCGAAGCACAAACATAGGATTGACCCGGCAGGAGCAGGGTACTTTGATGATCTTCACATCCGCAGGATAGGCCAAACGGCTGGAGCCTGCCAGATCCGCACCGGCGTAGCTGCACCAGTTACAGCAGAACGCCACGATGGTGGGTTTCCAATTTTCAGTTACCGGCATATTGCATCCACCTCCGCAATGATTTGTCTGTTGGAGAAGCCCTGCAGGTCCATAGCACCGCTGGGACAGGTAACGGTACAGGCACCGCAGCCCTGGCACAGTGCGGAATTGACCACCGCGATCCGACGGTCCTCCCGGATGCCGTGATCGTTGACCTGACGGGTCTCGTAGGAGATCGCACCGTAGGGGCAGACATTGGCACACTGGCTGCAGCCGTTGCAGCGCAGCTCATCTGCCTTGGCAGTGCAGGGATTGGTTTTCAGCTTATCCTTGGCAAGCAGGCCAATGACCTTCACCGCCGCAGCACCGGCCTGGGCGACAGTCTCCGGAATATCCTTGGGACCCTGGGCCACACCGGATAGGAACACACCCGCTGTGGGGGATTCCACGGGACGCAGCTTGGGGTGGGCCTCTGTCAGGAAGTTGTTGGTGTCAATGGAGGCGGTGAGCATGGTAGCGATCTTCCGGGCATCGGGATTGGGCTCGATAGCCGTTGCCAGCACCACCATATCGGCCTTCTTGAGGATCTGCTTGTTTTCCAGCAGATCCACGCCGTGGACCAACAGGCTTCCGTCGGGCTGGGGTGCCACCTTGCCCACCTGGCCCTTCACGTAGTTGACACCGTAGTCCTCCACAGCCCGGCGGTAGAACTCGTCAAAGTTCTTGCCGGGGGTACGCACATCAATATAAAACACCGTCACGTTGGTATCGGGGTACTTGTCCCGGATGAGCATGGCGTGCTTTGCGGTATACATACAGCAGATCTTGGAGCAGTAGGGCTTGCCCCGGTCGTCACTGCAACGGCTGCCCACGCACTGGATGAACACGATCTCCTTGGGGGCCTTACCGTCAGACAGCCGCTCCAAATGGCCCTTGGTGGGACCGGCGGCATTCATGATCCGCTCCAGCTCCAGGGAGGTGATCACATCCTTGCTCTCGTTGTAGGCATATTCGCCGTACTTGTCCAGCTTGATGGTGTCAAAGCCGGTAGCCACCACGATAGCGCCGTACTGCTGGGTGAGAATCTCGTCTTTCTGGGTATAGTCGATAGCTCCGGCCTGGCAGAACTTCTCGCAAATGCCGCACTTACCGGTCTTCAGCTTTATGCAGGCATTGGGGTCGATCACCGGCACATTGGGAATGGCCTGGGCGAAGGGGGTATAAATGGCAGTCCGGGTGTTCAGCCCCCGGTTAAACTCGCTCAAAGGCTTCTTGGAGGGGCATTTCTCCTGGCAGATGCCACAGCCGGTACACTTGTCCATATTCACATACCGGGCCTTCTTGCGGATCTCCACAGTGAAGCTGCCCACGAAGCCGGAGACCTTTTCCACCTCCGACCAGGTATGGATGGTGATATTCTCGTGAGCGGCCGCCTCCACCATCTTGGGGGTGAGGATACAGGCAGAGCAGTCCAGTGTGGGGAAGGTCTTGTCCAGCTGGCTCATACGGCCGCCGATGGAGGGCTCCTTCTCCACGATATCCACGGGATAACCGGCATCGGCAATATCCAGTGCCGTCTGAATACCGGCAATACCGCCGCCGATGACCAAAGCCCGCTTGGTAACGGCGCTTTCACCGGCCTGCAAGGGCGTATTCAAATGGACCTTGGCAACGGCGGCCCGCATCAGGATCACAGCCTTTTGGGTGGCCTCCTGCATATCCTTATGGATCCAGGAGCAATGTTCACGGACATTGGCGATCTCCACCAGATAAGGGTTCAGGCCGTTGCGCTCTGCGCATTTGCGGAAGGTGGCCTCGTGCATTCTGGGAGAGCAGGAGCAGACCACGATACCCTCCAGCTGCTTTTCCCGGATGGCCTCCGCGATCCGCTGCTGACCGGCCTCACTGCACATATAGGGGTAATCCTCCGCGTGGACAACGCCCTGCTCCAAAAGGGCCATTTCCACCACTTTCTTTACATCCACCGTTGCGGCGATATTACTGCCGCAATGGCAAACAAATACACCGATTCTTTTCATCTGTTACCTCCTGTACTTGCGGAACGCGCTCATCAGAAGCTGCTGGGGTGTTTCCTCATCCAGCAATTGGGGGATCACATCGGCAGACAGCCCCTCCTGCCCCCGCTGACGGATCAGGAGCTGCCGGGCCGCGTCGATGATCTTGCCGGGCTGCACATTCCGGGGGCAGCGCTCGATGCAGGCAAAACAGCTCAGGCATTTCCAGGCGGACCGGGAATTTGCCAGAGCCTGTACATCGTCATGGATCACATAGGTCACAAACTGATGGGGCTTAATGTCCATCTCATTGAAAGAGGGGCAGGATGCGGAGCATTTGCCGCATTTCATGCACTTCAGAGGCTCTACACCGCTGATCCTCTTGATTTGTTCCACACAGCTCATTTGTCAGCCTCCTTAATACCCAAAGCCTCTGCCAGAAGCTCTGTGAAGTAAACGATGGGAAGCGCCCCGTTCTTATCCAAATTATATTTACACAGAGGACAAGCGGTCACCAGGCAATCTGCCCGGAAGCCTACGGCGCTTTCGGTGATCCTGCGGCAAAGGGAGGCGGACTGCTCTTTATCCTGCAGGGATATGTAGCCGCCACAGCACTCATTGCGATAGGGATATACCACCGGCTCCGCGCCCAATGCCCGGATAAAGTCCTCCAAAATGCTGGGATCCTCCGGATCGTCGAAGGCCATGACCCCGCTGGGCCGCAGAAGGAGGCACCCGTAGTAAGCACCGATCTTACGACCGGTGAGGGGATTGACCACCTGCTTTTTCAGGTTGTCAAAGCCCACCACATCCCGCAGGACCTCCAGGTAGTGCAGTACCCTGGTCTCTCCCCTGTAAGGTTCAGGGAGGGCCATGTAGTTGTTGGCACGGGTCTGGATATCGGCTACATTTGCCATATCGTCATTGACCCGCTTGAGCACATGATAGCAAGCAGAACAAACCGCCACCAAGTCCTGCCCCTGCTCCTTGGCGGCATTCAGCGCCCGGACAGAGGGGAGCTTGCTGGCGATCTCGTCAGCACCCAGGGGATATACGCCGCCACAGCACTGCCAGTCGGTAAGCTCCTCCAAGGAAAACCCCAACTTTTCGGCGCAGGCTCTTGCGTAGTCATCCAGATCCTTGGCTTTGTTGCGGAGGGTACAGCCCGGAAAATAACTATACTTCATACCTCATACCTCATATTTTTTCATACATTTGATAGGCCGTTAGATTCCATGACGTTCTGGACGTCATATTCTATAAAATTATATCGAAAAAGCCCCCAAAATTGAAATTGAAAAAACACATATCTGTCACAAGGAAACCGCATAACATCCCGCCCCAGTGTGGGCATATTGTTATGAAAGAACCAGCCCTTGTAGGGAACGCCGCCCTCGGCGTTCCGACCGCGAAGCGGCCCTGTAGGGGCCGGTGCCTACACCGGCCCGTGGGCCGAAGTGGTCTTCGGCCCCTACAAGGGTGGTACTTTCATAGCAATGACGCCCCTGCGGGGCGTGAAAAGCGTATTTTTGTTTATTGTGATTTTGGTCCCTGCAAGAGCCTTAAAAAACAGCATTGCACCCATTCCAATTTGGAATGGGTGCAATCGTTTTCATGAATATCATTCCGCATAGGCCACTTCATTGCGGCGCAGATAGAGAATGTCCATAAAGGCGCGGTCCAGGCGGCTGAACCGATAACCGGAGCGGTAAATGAGGAAATCCTCAAAATTTCCCACACCGGCACATTTGCGCTGGATCAGACCGTTGCCCTGAAGCACTGCCTCCGGCTGCGGCGCTACCCACATATAGGCCCTGGAGTTGCTCCGGAGAAGATCAAACATGGTTCCCCGGTCGTATACCAGCACCCGCTTGGGATTGCGCAGATCTCCGGAAACAGCCTTAGCTTCACTGATGCGGATATAAGGTACTTCCTCATCTCCGAGAACGATCTCCACATAGGGAAGCAGATCCTCCGCCTTCATGCCTTTTTGCTGGGCCATGGGATGATCCTGGCGCATCAGAGCCACATAGTCGGAACGCCATACGGATTCATAATGCAGATCCTTTTCCCCGAAGGCCTTGAGAAAATACTCCCGGTCCTCTTCCCGGCAGCGGATGATGCCCAGGACAAAATGCCCCTCCGCCACCGCATCAATGGTGTGGATGGCATCGCCCTCCAAAATATCGATCTCCATGTCCGTATCCCCGTCAAAGGTACTGACAAATTCCGATACCGCCCGGGCAATATAGCTGGCTCTGGGAATCGCCAGGCTGAACAGCTGATGGGTGGTGTCCTCTTTTTGAAGAGCCTGCTCCATTTTCTGAACCTGGGCAGCGATCTTCCGGGCATGGGCCAAAAACTCCAACCCTCTGTGGGTAGGAACAACGCCCCTGGAGGTCCGCTTGAACACCGCAAAGCCCACGGTCTCCTCCATATCCTTAATGGCCTTACTCAAGGTAGGCTGGCTCATAAACAAATTACTGGCCGCCTGGGTAATGGAGCCGGTCTTCTCCACCTCCAGGGCATAACGAAAATATTGGGTATGCATCCACAATCCCCCTTTTTTCGCATTATACCACACAATTCAACAGGACGCAATATCTCCAATATCTTATATCTCATATCTACTATCTTGCATCTGCAAAGATGTACGTTTGCGGTGGGGACACAAGCCCCCACGGTTTCGCATAAGCAACGCCGATCACAGCCGTGTTAAAAGAGGGGTTGAAGCAATTGCTTCAACCCCTCCAACAGGTCTTATTATCTTACTTGAAGTAACGCTCCAGCAGGCCCTTCAGGGCAACGCCATGGCGAGCCTCGTCGCGGGCCATCTCATGGACGGTGTCGTGGATGGCATCCAGGCCGTTCTTCTTGGCGCAGCTTGCCAGGTCGAACTTGCCCTGGGTAGCGCCAAACTCGCAGTCTACACGCCATGCCAGGTTATCCTTGGTGGTGGCCTTCATGTTGGGCTCCAGGTCCTCGCCCAGAAGCTCTGCGAACTTAGCGGCGTGCTCAGCCTCCTCATAGGCAGCCTTCTCCCAGTACAGACCAATCTCGGGATAGCCCTCGCGGTGTGCGATACGGGCCATGCACAGGTACATACCCACTTCGCTGCACTCGCCCTGGAAGTTTGCCATCAGCTGATCGAAGATATACTTCTTGTCTTCTGCGGAGATATCGGGGTTATTCTTCACGGTCTGGGCGTACACGCCGTACTCGTGGACAGCGGCCAGCTTCTGCTCACCCTTCTGCTCCACGAACTTGGAAGCGGGAACCTTGCAGACAGGGCACTTGAAATCAGCGGCCAACTCCTCGGCAGTGTGAACGTAACCGCAAACAGAACATACAAACTTTTTCATAATCATTTCCTCCAAAACTCAATTTATATTTGATTTCGTATTTTATTCTTTAACTTCTTCAAACTGGTCGGGACCAACGCCGCAGAGGGGGCACTCGAAATCCTCGGGCAGCTCGTCGCCCTCGTAAACATAGTCACAAACCGTACAAACGAACTTTTTCATGCTGTTTCACCGCTTTCTTTCACAATATTACATTGGGGGCAGATGCCGGTAAAGCTCAACTGGCATCCTTCTATGGTTCCGCCGCACTGGGCGGCCGCCTGACTGACCAGGCTTGGGGGGATCTCCAGTTCCATCAGGTCTGCCACCGCGTTACAGTGGGTGCAGATAAAATGGACATGGGGCTGGGTGTTGGCATCGAAGCGTTCCACACCATCCACCGTGGCAATTACGCTGGCTTTCCCCTGCTGACAGAACAGCTTCAGATTCCGGTAGACCGTTCCCATGGAAAGGTCCGGGATCTGGGGCTTGAGCTGGGTAAAAACCGTCTCTGCGGAGGGGTGGGCGCGGGTATCGCACAGATATTCATATATGGCACTGCGCTTTTTGAAATGCTTTCCGCCGGGCTCCATCGGATCACCTCTCGTTTCTATTTGAGAATGATTATCATTTACAACTAGAATATAACACAGAGATCTTCCGTTGTCAATAGGAAATTTTCAAAATCCGAAAAAAATTAGTTTTCTGCGGTCGTTACCTGATAATCACTGGGATACAGGCAAACAAAGGGCTCTTTGGCAACCTTCTGCCGGAACTCTGCCTTGGCTGTTTCCAAAAGCGCAGGATCCGACATGACCCGACTGCCGAAGATCGCCATGATCTTCGCCGCGTAGAGCATCCCCTTCAGGCCAATGGAGTGACCGGAGCAGGCCGTCGCCTGCCAGCTATGGCCCACGCACGCTGTATTTCTGCAGGCAGTATAGAAGAACACACCGGGAGAAACATGCTGTACATCTCCCACATCCGAAGATCCGCCGCTGGAACCAAAGGTTTTGGGCGTAACACCGCCGGGGAAAAGATGGTTCGTCAGCTCAGGATCGTCATTGAGGGCTTCGGCAAAGGCCAGCTCTTCCTCCGTCCAGGGCTCCTGGGGTTCTGTCTGCAAAATTTCATAGAGTACATCGCACAGGGTATGATTGGGCATGGTGGGATAACAGCCGCCCTGATCCTCGATCTGCAGCTCAGTATGGGTCATCAGTGCCGCACCACGGGCAACATCCAGCATACGCTCGTACACTTCATTTAAGGTCTTCACCGTAGCGGCGCGGACATAATACCAGCCGGATGCCGAATCGGGTACAATATTGGGGGCTGTACCGCCCTGGGTGATCACATAATGCATCCGGACCGTGGTAGGTACATGCTCCCGCAGATAATTGATACCCACATTGGTCAGCTCTACCGCATCCAGGGCACTGCGCCCCTGATGGGGCATGGTCCCCGCATGGGCCGAACGGCCCTTAAAGTGCAGTCGGAAGCCCCGCAGGGCGGCAGAGGTGCCATAGCTGACCGTATTACGGGAATAGGGATGGAAGGAAATATTGAAATCCACATCGTCAAACAGATGCTCCCGGGCCATCAGTCCCTTGCCTCGATGCTCTTCCTCTCCGGGACAACCAAAGAACACCACCGTACCGGAGATCTTTCCCAGTTCGATAAGCTTCTTCATTGCAATGGCGGCGCCAACATGGGCAGCGCCCAGCAGATTGTGACTGCAGCCGTGTCCCATACCGCCGGGCTCAACGGGCTCCCGCACCGCAGACACCTTTTGGCTCAGTCCCGGCAGGGCATCATATTCCCCCAGCAAGCCATACACCGGTTTTCCACTTCCGTAAGAAGCCCGGATGGCGGTTGCCAGACCGGCAACGCCCACCTCCACCGTAAAGCCCGCATCCCGGAGCAGCTCCGCTGTCCACCGGCAGGCCTTATATTCGGCATTGGCGCCTTCGGGATTCTCCCAAATATCCATTGCCAGTTTCTCGATCCTGGATCTCCACTGAGTAAGCTCCGCTTCTATAATATCCCGGTACATTTCACACGCTCCTTTTTATCCTCTCTGAAGAAACGCTTCCAAACGGTCCATGGCCGTTTCCAAAGCCTTTTGGTCACAGGCGCAGGAGATACGGATATAGCCCTCCGCACCGAAGCAAATGCCGGGGACAGTAGCCACTCCCCCCTCCCGGATCAGCCGGGTACAGAAGGTATCGCTGTCCATTCCCGTACCGGTAATATCCGCAAAGACATAAAAACTGCCGCCGGGCTCCGGGAAGGGCAGTCCCATTTTCTTCAGCCGTCCGCAGACATAGGATTGTCTTTGGGCATAGCTTTCCGCCATGGGAGTTATATCTGTTTTCAATGCTTCTATGCAAGCCCACTGCAAAAAAGTGGCAACGGAGGCATTCTGTGCCGCATGGAGCAGAAGCATCCGTTCCATGACAACCTTAGGGCCTGCCAGATATCCCACCCGCCAGCCGGTCATGGCATAGGGCTTGGAAAAGCTTTGGCACAAAAGCACCTGGTCCTCCAATTCCCGGTCTGTGGACAGATCCGGTACCGGAGCGGTCGCCAGCCGGTCATACACATTGTCGCAGATCAGGAAAATATCCTTTCCCAAAACCGCAGACTTCACAATTTCTAAAGATTCCCGGGTAAAGGTCACACCGGTGGGATTGTTGGGAGAGTTCAGCACAATGGCCCGGGTCTTGGGGGTGATCACCCTGTCCAGGTCCTCCCGGGTGATCTGAAAACCGGTTTTGGTCACATCCAGAGGAACCGTCTTTGCCCCGGCCACCGTAGCGATGGACTGATACAGAGGAAATGCCGGTGTGGGTACGATCACCTCATCTTCGGGATTCAAGATTCCCAAAAGGGCCGTAAACAGCGCTCCCGTTGCGCCGGAGGTGATCAGGATCCGGCTTTCATCGCAGGCATAGCCCCGGGCAGTTTCATATTCTGCAATGGCGGTACGCAGTTCCATGAGGCCCTGGTTGGGGGCATAGTGGGTCTGTCCCCGCTCCAAGGCTCTGACCGCCGCGTCCCGGATAGCCTGGGGCGTATCAAAATCCGGCTCTCCGATGGTTAACATAATACATCCAGGGGTATTTTTCGCCAAATTGGTGTAGCCCCGGATGCCGGACAGCTTCAGCCCGGACAGTTTTTCATTTAAGCTAATCATTGATAGTTCTCCGCAAGGGCCAGGAAGAAGTCCGCGCCCCGGTCCAGTACCTGCTCATTAAAGTCAAAATTATCCGCATGGAGAGCCGGGGTATCGCCGATGCCCAGGAAGAAGAACACACCGGGCAGGGTCTTCTGATACCAGGAAAAATCCTCAGTGATCATGCTGGGGGCCTCCAGCTCCCGGAAGTCTACCAAAGAGCGGATCTTATTGTAAAGCTTTTTCGGGTTCATTACAGGAGGATAGCCATCATTCATATATATGGATACGGTACACCCGGAGCTGCGCTCCACAGTCTTGCCGATGGACACCAGTCCGGCCCGGAGGGAATAGAACACATCATCCTGGAAAGCACGCAGGCTTCCCTCCATATGGGTATGACCGGAGATGGCATTGCAGACCGTTCCGGATTCCATCTTTCCGAATTTCAGAAGCCGGAATATATTTTTAGGCAGTGCCGCCTCCATTGCCATGGCTCTGCGGTAAAACTCCACACCGGCGGCCATGGCATCGATGCCCTGGTCAGCCTTGGCAATATGGGCAGAGCGACCCACAATATCCACCTTCACCTCGCAGGAACGGCTCATCATCTCATTACAGCGGCTGTAGATCTGCCCCTCCTCCAGGCCGGGCCACAGGTGCAGGCCGAAGATCGCCTCTACGGAATACTTCTTAAAAACGCCCGTTGCGCACAGATCCCGGGCGCCGCCGGTGGTCTCCTCCGCAGGCTGGAACACCAGCAGAACATTGCGGCTCAGCTTCTCCTTTTGATCCAGCCGACGGGCCAGCTCCAAAAGGATCGCCATATGCCCGTCATGACCGCAGGCGTGCATTCTGCCGGGATTTTCGGAGGCATAGGCAAGACCGGTATTCTCCGTAATGGGCAAAGCATCCGCATCGGAACGGAAGGCAATGGCGCTGTCCGCGCCAAAATCAAACCAGGCGCATACCGCTCCTGCCATAGGCGAAAACACCTGACAGCGCAGGCCCTCCAACTGCTGGCAGAGGTAACGCACGGTCTGCGGAAGGTCCCGGTCCAGCTCCGGGATCCGGTGTAATTGCTGTCTGTCCTGAATGATCTGCATAGGATCGCCTCCTGATATAGATTGGATTTATTATATTCTATTTCCCCCATCCTGTCAATTTCCTGCTTGTATTTTCCCCCCGAAGATGATACCATAGAGGAAATACAAATTCCGGTCACAATGGAGGTAAGCTATGAACGCACAGGAGATTATTGAATACATCCGCACCAGTGAGAAAAAGACCCCGGTGAAGGTCTATGTATGGGAAAAGACCCCGGTGGATTTTCCGGGCTGCCATGTCTTCCCCGGCACAGAGGGCTGTAAGCTGGTATTCGGTGACTGGAAGGACATCGCGCCCATTCTCAGTGCCAATGAATTCATCCATATAGAAGTAGAAAACAACTGCCGCAACTCCGCCATCCCCATGCTGGATATGAAGGATATCCCCGCCCGGATCGAGCCCGGTGCCATCATCCGGGAGCAGGTGCAGATCGGCAAAAACGCCGTGATCATGATGGGCGCTGTGATCAACATCGGTGCAGTCATCGGTGAGGGAACCATGATCGATATGGGTGCCATTTTGGGCGGACGCGCCACTGTGGGCAACAACTGTCATGTGGGCGCCGGTGCGGTCCTTGCCGGTGTGATCGAGCCTGCCTCCGCCACCCCCGTGATCGTGGAGGACAATGTGCTCATCGGTGCCAACGCTGTGGTCATTGAAGGCTGCCGCATCGGTCACGATGCGGTGGTAGCCGCCGGTGCTGTGGTGGTGGAGGATGTTGCCCCCAACACGGTGGTGGCCGGCTGCCCCGCCCGAGTCATCAAGGTCAAGGATGAGAAGACCGCTTCCAAGACCGCCCTGGTGGATGCCCTCCGGGAGCTGTGATCCACACATAGGAATCATGCACCATTTTTCCTCTGCGGAATATCTTGGAATGAGCGGCAAAGCTGCTCCATTCTATAAATCCCGGAGGTATTATCATGTATAATAACGGTTTCTGCGGCGGTAACATTTGCTGGATCATCATCCTTCTGCTCCTGTTCTGCAACGGCTGTGGCAATAGCTATGGCAACGGTTGCGGCAACTACGTCTGCGGCAACGACCGTTGCGGCAACGACTGCGGCTGCTGCTAATGAAATAGCTTTGGGGGTGTTGCAAATTGCAACACCCCCATTTTTTGGGTTCTTTGGAATTACTCTGCGGTTTTAATATCCGTAAGCAGCTTCAGCATGGTGTCCCGGATGGCTTCGCCGCAGCCGGGCTTGAAGTAGCAGCAGTCAGACTCGTAACAGGTGTACTCGAAGCCGTAAGCAGAGGGGATATAGCCTCTTTGCCCGTTGGAATAGCCCAGGAACATCAGGTTCTCAAAGGGCGCGGTTTCTCCCAGGTCCTCAATGAGCGTATCGAACAGCTCATTGGGTGCAGTGGTCAAAGCGAAGCTGTCGCCAATGCAAATGGCATTGATCTCCACATCCATGGTCTCAGGCTTGCCATACCGGATGGCGATCATTTCCGCATGGTAGGGACTGCGGATGCCAAAGGGTGCGCCCATCTGCTTTGCCATATCCATATCGCCGCTTTGGGTGAAGAAGGTATGGATCTCCTTGGCCTTGTAGTACAGAGGATCGTCGGCATGGTTGACCTCCAGGATCAGAAGTTCCTGGGCGGTACGGATGGTACCGGTCTCGATCTTCTTGGCATTGGCAAGACCTTCCATGGCATACTGGCTCAAAAGATAGCCATGCTCCAAATAGTCCATTGCCTGGTTTTCCGCACTGATCCGGCTTTTTGCATTCATATTGCCGGCGGCACCCTGGAAGTACAAAAACTGGCAGTTTGCCTGCTTTTCTATCGCTGTGCGGAAGGAGCCAACATAGTCTGCAGACAGATCATACTTGGTACGTCCACCGGTCAGGGTGGCGTGGGCGCGCCAGTTGGCGACCACGATGTCCTTCTGCCCCTCACGGGTGATCTTCAGTAGATGCATGGTGGTGTCCGGCTGGGTGGCATGGGCGGTGGTGCTGTCCAGCACCTCCGTACCGAAGTTATCGCCAAAGAACAGGGTCTCCCCGTCCGCATTGGTATAGGTATAGTGCCGGACAAAGTTCAGTCCCTCGGTCTCGGCAGAGCCCGCATACAGCTGGGCCGGCTTCATATCTGCCAAAGCCTCCAGGGCCACCTGAAGCAAACGGGGGTTGAGATACTCCACATAGGAGATAATGGCCGGATGGGTCCTGGCCAGGATATCCGGACCGGAGTGGGTGTGGGTGCCGCTGAAGGAGATCCGGCTCTCGGGAATGCCGGTAACCTGGGAGATCAGGGGACGCACCGCCTTCACCGTGTCATCGGAAGCACGCTGCAGGTCCATTCCGATCAGGACCACCGTATTGCCTTCCCCATCGGTCATCGCCAAAGCCGTGGCATACAGATTATCCAGGAAGGTCTGGGACATACGCTCCGAGCTTCGGCCAAAGCCGGCCATAGGCACGGAGGTCTGAGGGGTAATATCGATCCGGGAATAGCCTACGGAAAATTCCGTGGCTTCATTCATGGTCTTGACCGCCAGATCTACCGCGGTGGCAGCTTCCGTAGCCGCGGTCGTCTGGGGTTCTTCTGTGGTCTTTGGGGTATCTCCGCCCCCACCGCAGGCGCACAGGCCCACAAGCATCGCCACAAGTAACAGCAAGCCAACCGTTCTTTTCATAGCATCGGTCTCCTTTCGTAAAAAAAGCAGAAGACGCCCCTTTTGACATTCTCCTGCTCTCCAATCTCTAAAAAAATTATAGCATAACCTTGGGGAAAATCAAGTAAAATCCACAGATTGCGTAACAATACGAAAAAACCGTAAAATATCGAAAAAACAATTTATAGTTTGCAATTATGCCAACAATATGCTATATTGTAAAAAAATACGTTTCGAGGTGCGTATATGTCTGCTTCTGCTCAAGCTCTTGCCTTTCAGATCACCGGCCAGCCGGTCTCCTGCGACCGGTGCGGCTCCGGTCATATCAATAATACCTTCCTGGTCACCACAGATACCGGTCATAAATACGTCATGCAAAGGATCAACAAGTATGTGTTCAAAGAGCCGGTGAAGGTCATGGCCAATATTGCCGCCGTGACCGAGCATTTGCGAAAAAAGGTCTCCGATCCCCGGGGCGCTCTCCACTTTATCCCCACCCACGACGGCTCCTATACCCATCAGGACGGCCAAGGGGAGTACTGGCGGGTTTATGAGTTTGTGGACGGCTTCTGCCTGGATGCCCCGGAATCGGACCGGGACTTTTACGAAAGCGCCCTGGCCTTCGGTCAGTTCCAGGCCCTTTTGGCAGACTTCCCTGCCCACACCCTTTACGAGACCATTCCCAACTTCCATAACACCGTGGACAGATACCGCCAACTCAACGAAGCCATTGCCCAAAACAGTGCCGACAGAGCCGCCTGTGTAAAAGAGGAGATCACCTGCGCCATGGGCTTTGAGGAGATGGCCTGCCGACTCCAGCATATGCTGGAGGAAAACAAGCTTCCTCTGCGGGTCACCCATAACGACACCAAGCTTAACAATGTGCTTTTGGATCCTGTGACCCGGAAGCATCTCTGCGTTTTGGACCTGGACACTGTCATGCCCGGACTTTCCGTCCACGACTTTGGAGACTCCATCCGCTTCGGTGCCGCCACCGCGGCAGAGGACGCCCCGGACCCTTCCCAAATGAAGCTGGATCTTTCCCTGTTCCGGATCTATACTCAGGGCTTTTTAGAGGCTGCCACCGGTCTGACCCCCCTGGAGGTGGAAATGCTGCCTATGGGTGCTTTTACCATGACTGTAGAGGTGGGCATCCGCTTTTTGGCTGACTATCTCAACGGGGATGTATATTTCAAGACCGCATACCCGGAGCATAACCTGGTCCGCGCCCGCACCCAGCTGGCTTTGGCGGCTGATATGCTGAAAAACTGGGAGCAGATGGAACAGACCGTCCGGGAGCTTTCCGCCACTGTATAAGAAAATATCTTGCCGGGCAGGGTTGTCCTGCCCGGCTTTTTGTGATACAATCCGTCCATCATCATTTTTCGAGGTTTTTTATGAAGAATCGCTTCATTGGCGACAGAGCCTTCTACCGAAGGGTCTTTCTCATTGCCATTCCCATTATCATCCAAAACGGCATCACCCATTTTGTCACTCTTTTGGACAACATCATGGTGGGCCAGCTGGGCGACACCCAAATGAGCGGTGTGTCCGTAGTCAACCAGTTCATTTTCATTTTTAATCTGTGCATCTTCGGTGCCAACTCCGGGCCGGGCATCTTCACTGCCCAGTTTTTCGGCTCCGGGGACCACGCAGGTGTACGCCACAGCTTCCGGTTTAAGTTTTTGGCCTGCAGCTTCATTGGCATTGCCGGTGTGCTCCTGTTTATCCCCCTGGGGGATACCTTGATCAGTACCTTCCTCCAGGGCGAAGGCACAGTCCAGCAGATCGCCCAGACAAAGGCCTTTGGCAGGGAGTATCTGCATATGAGCCTTTGGGGTCTGTTCCCCTTCGCCATCTCCAATGTCTATTGCTCCACCCTGCGGGAGTGCGGACAGACCCGGATCCCCATGCTGGCAGGCATCAGCGCTGTGCTCACAAATCTGGCTTTGAACTGGGTCCTGATCTTCGGAAACCTGGGTATGCCTACTATGGGTGTCCGGGGCGCGGCTTTGGCTACGGTGGTCTCCCGGTATGTGGAGCTTGCCATTGTAGTGCTTTGGACCCATCGGCATAAGAAGGACTACCCCTTTATCCAGGGCGCGTACCGGTCCATGCACATTCCCGGCGTGCTTCTTAAGCGCATTACCCTGAAGGGAATGCCTCTGCTTCTGAACGAGCTCGTGTGGGCCATGGGCATCACCATGCTCAATCAGTGCTACTCCACCTGCGGTTTCCATGTGGTCAGCGCTACCAACATCACCAGCACCATTTCCAATCTGGCCTCGGTGGTGACCATGGCTTTAGGCAACACCGTTGGTATCCTCATCGGTCAGCTTTTGGGCTCCGGTGCATCGGAGCAGACTGTCCGGGACAGCAATCGCAAGCTCACTGCCCTGTCAGTCGCCCTGGGCTTCCTGTTTGGCGGGTTGCTCATCGCCATCGCCGGGGTCTTCCCGAAGCTTTACAATGTCAGCCCGGATGTGCGGACTCTGTCCACCCAGCTGATTTTGGTGATCGCCTGTATGAAGCCCTTCCACACCTATATGTACTCCGGCTATTTCACCCTGCGCTCCGGTGGAAAATCCTTCATCACCTTTTTGTATGA
The DNA here is from genome assembly GCA_015068135.1 of Oscillospiraceae bacterium. Taxonomy (GTDB): domain Bacteria; phylum Bacillota; class Clostridia; order Oscillospirales; family Oscillospiraceae; genus Faecousia. The sequence continues at coordinate 19,565 of SVLB01000010.1, forward strand.
CGGCGGCTTTCTGTGGGCATTCACCGTTCCTTTGGCTTACATCCTCAGCCGGTTCACCGATATCGGCATCCTGCCCCTGTATATTCTGTGCCAGCTGCCGGACATCGCCAAATGCCTTATGGGCTATATCCTGATCCGTAAAGGCAGCTGGATCCAAAACCTGACGAAATAAAGTACCATTGCTGTAAAAATTTTCCTGATGGGCATCCATAGGATGCGTTATGATATAACACATCCACCAGCGTAGCCGGTGGATGTGTTTTTCAGAGTGTCAAAAAAGCCGCAAACCGTCAAAATATGTGTCAATGGTAATAGAAGGCAGCGTCATTGCGAGGCCACTTGTGGCCGTGGCAATCCGTTCTTCTTAAGACCCAGAAAGGCTTGCTACGCAAGATATTTTGACTTACTGCGCAAACCGGACTCTACCGTACCTATGTACGCCGACGAGTCCGGTTTGCTTGTCTTTGCGGCTCCTTTGACCTCTGCCAGCTTGTCAAAAAAGAGTTTTTTGACAAGCTGAAAAACACATCCACCAGCGTAGCCGGTGGATGTGTTTTTACGTATTTCTTTTACTCAGCAGCCTGCAGTTCGCCCAGCATCTCCAGGAAGGTATCCCGGATGGTCTCGCCGGTGCCGGGGATGGTCCAGCTGCAGTCGGTCTCGTAGCAGGTGTACTCCCAGCCGTAGGCGGAGGGGATGTAGCCACGGTAGCCGTTGGAGTAGCCGAAGAACATGGTCATGGGATAGGGAGTCTTCTCCTCCAGCTGCTCCGTCAGGGTATCAAACAGCTCATTGGGGGCTGTTACCACAGCAAACTCCTCACCGATGGCAATGGCATCCAGCTCGATATCCGTGGTCTCACCACGGCTGTAGTTGGACACGATGGCGCCGGCATGGATGGAGCTGCGGATGCCGTAAGGCAGGCCGGCATCTCTGACCGCATTGTAGTCACCGGTAGCCTGGAACATCGCCTGCAGCTCCTTGGCCTTGTAGAACACATGGTCCATGGTGTGATTCACAGGCTGATCCAGCACGATCTGCTTGGTAGTGATGGGTCCGGTCTCGATCTTGCGCATATTGTTCTCCAGGCCCTCCAAAGCATGCTCAGCCAGCATATGACCGTGCTCGAACATATCGGTGGTACGCATCTCTGTGGTGATACGGCTCTTGGAGTTAAGGTTGCCGCAGGCACCGTTAAAGTAGGCAAAGTGGCAATCCGTCAGCATTTCCATGCTCCGCCGGAAGCCGCCGGGGAAGTCCGGGGAAATGCTTTCCGGGTCAGAACTTGCCGTACTGTTGGGGTGCGCGCGCCAGTTGGCAATGATCACATCCTTGCCACCGGTACGGGTGAACTTCAGAAGGTGCATAGTGGGGTCGGCATCCGTAGCGTGCTTGGTGGTCTCATTATAAGTAGCTGTGCCGAAGTGGTCACCGAAGAACTGCTTTTCACCGTTCTCGTCAATGTACTCGTAATGCTTGACGAAATTCAGGCTTTCCGTCTCCACAGAGCCCACATACATTTCCGCGGGCTTCAGATCCTGAATGGCCTCCAGGCATACACTCAGAAGGCGGGGATTGAGGTACTCCTTGTACTGTTCGATCTGGGCATTGTTATGCTTATGCAGATCAGGACCGGAGTGGGTATGGGTGCCGTGGAAGATGATACGGGATTCCGGGATACCTGTCTGCATACTCACCAGGGGACGCACTGCCTCCACCGTAACATTGGAAGCACGCTGCAGGTCAATCGTCATCCAGATCACCGCGGTGCCCTGACCGTCGGCAATGGCAATAGCCGTGGCGTACAGATTGTCAAGAATATTTTTGGAAATACGTGCTGTGGTAGAGCCCGCCAGAGGCACAGAGGTCTGGGGGGTGATATCGATGCGGGCATAGCCAACGGAAAATTCGCTGACTGTGTTCAGCTTTTCCACCGCACTGACTGCCGCAGGCGTGGTGGGATTCGCCGCTGTGGTGCCGGGAGTGGTCTGACTTTGCTCCTTGTCACCGCCGCCGCAGGCACAAAGACCCAGGACCATAGCGATCAGAAGCAGCACAGAGATACATTTTTTCATTTCGTTTGCTCCTTTCTTTGAAACACCGGAATGATTCCTTAGTCAGAACATTATAGCATTCCCGAAGGTAAATTACAACATTTTTTCTTCCTGCTCTCAGAGAATTTTGTTAAATTTTATAAAATTTTAATTCCGTGACCTGGGGTGCCACATAGCTGACCGCGTTCACACTGCCGTCTTCTGCCCGGCTGAACACATAGCCGCAGCCATCACTGCCCATGGAACCGTAGCAGAAGGTATCGGGCTTGATCAGATGCAATTCCAGCTTCCCTCCGTCGGGCGCTGTCATGATCAGCTGTCCGTTCTCATTGGTCACCCGGATGGTGCCCATGGTTTCTTCGGAATAGAAGGTCCCGGTATAGGCCTGCGGATCCTCCGGCAGAGCAGTCAGGCGGCTGAAGGTCGCCACAGCCCCCTCCTGCTTCACGGTCAATTCCTCGCCGAAGGCAAAGAGAATATCTCTGCGGCCCATTTTATACAGGTTATCTCCCAAATGGGTCAGAGGTGCCCACGCGCCCAGAAAGCGCACGAAAGCCTTTCCGGCTTCTACCTTGATCTGGAGGCGTTTTCCGGTCTTTGCGCTGTAATAATACCCGGAAACCGGCTGGCCCTCGCCCCGGTATTCCTCCATATCCCCGATCTTTCGTTCCGGCAGGCCCAGCACCACCCGGGCCACATCCCGTCCGGCAGTCTCAATGGGGATATTATAGGTATTGGTATTCACCGCAATGATCAGCTCATCATCAGGGAAGATCACGGAAAATGCCCGGTAACCGCCGTTGACACCGCCGTGATGGTAGTATTTGTGTCCCAAAAGCTCATTGATCCGCACGCCGCAGGCGTAATTGGTCACCGTGCCGTCTGCCAGAGGGGGGATCTGCAGATACACGGATTCCATAAGTTCCTTGCTCACCAGTGTGGGATTTACATACTGGGGCATGAATTTTACCAGATCCCGGGCAGTACTGCGCAGACCGCCGCTTCCGTAGGTGCAGGGCTCCGTCTGAACCAGGATGTAGTCGGTGCCGTTATCGTGGTGGCCCTTGACGGCATTGGGGATCACCAGATCCGGGCGGTCCCGGAACCGGGAATGGGTCATGCCCAAAGGCTTAAAAATATTCTCCTGGGCAAACTCGTTGAGGGTCATACCGGTGAGCCGCTCCACGATCACTGCCAGCAGTACATATCCGGAATTGCTGTAGCTAAACCGGGTACCGGGGGTAAAGTTCAGGGATTTCTGCCGGGAAAGAAGCTTTACAATCAGCGGTACCGTGGTGACCTCTCCCGGCTTCCGGTCGTAGAGCGCTGTCAGTGCATAGCATTCCCGGATGCCGCTGGTATGGTGGAGCATATGGCTGATGGTCACAGGCTCCGGAAACTGTACCACATCCGGCAAATACTTGCGGATATCATCCTCGATATTCAAAAGCCCCCGTTCCTGCAGGATCATAATGGACATAGCCGTGATCTGTTTGGACACAGAGGCCACAGAGAAGACAGATTCCTGGGTAATGGGCTCCTTGGTTTCGGCATTGGCATAGCAGTAGCACTGCTCATACACCGTTTCGCCCTTGTGGACCACTACCAGCTGTCCGCCGGCGCCCTGATGGTCCACCCAAAGCTTAAAAATATCGTCAATCTTTTGCTTTTGCTGATCGGTTAACATAACATCTCCTCCATTGCGGTGTTTCTGTTTCCGATGGCATCATAGCACAGATCACTTCTTTTTACAATCCTCAGATCGTTCCACCCGGTCAATTATATAAGACAGCAGGTCCTCTTTACTCTGCAGCTCCAACACATATTGGAATTCATCATAAAGGATCTGTTCGGCATCCTTAAAAAACCGCTCATCGGTCATACGCAGATGCTTTCCCATGGCCTCCCGCTCCTTTTTCTGGGCGTAAATGGCCTTGATCATCCGAATCAATTCCAAATGATCGCCCCGAGTCAGGGCCTGTTTGTACAGTTCCTTTCGGTCACTCTCATTTTCAATCCAGGAAGCGCTTTCTTCCGGCATGGAATCAATGAGTCCATGGATCTGCTCCACAGTCAGCAGCTTGCGCATTTTCGCAAGAACATGGGCATTGTCCGTGGGTGCGTAGATGGTAGCCCCTTTTTCATTCACGGGCTTTAATATGTAATAGCAGCGTTTTACACCGCTCATCACCTTTTCTTCCGTTCCTATGATCCGGCAAACCCCCTGAGTCCCGTATACGATCACATCATTCACCTGAAACACAGCCGCTATCCTCCCCACTGTATTGGTTTTTCCTCTTTTATTATAGCTTTTGGATTTTCAAATTTCAAAAGGGGATTTTCCTTAAAAATACTATAAAAACCGCATTTTCCATGCGCATTCTGCCCAAGTGCCTCCATCGTCAGCAGCCCCGTTATGGTTATGAAAATGCTCATGAGGGGACATCCGCAGAGCGGCGGGGCAGACCCCTGCCCTTGTATCTCAATATTCTATTGCCCCTCTTGCCCTTGTGTGGTATAATGGTAGTAACTTTTGAGGAAAGGGCGTGTTTCCGTGGCACAACAGCAAAAAAGACCCTGCAGCATCGGATTGCTGGCCCATGTGGATGCCGGAAAGACCACCCTTTCCGAGGCCATGCTCTATGAGGCCGGTGTCCGCAGGACCCTGGGGCGGGTGGATCATCAGGACGCCTTCCTGGACACCCATGCCATTGAGCGGCAACGAGGCATCACCGTATTTTCCAAACAGGCGCTGTTTTCCACCGACCGGCTTTCCGTAACATTGGTGGACACCCCCGGTCACGTGGACTTTTCCGCAGAGGCGGAACGGGTGCTGTCCGTACTGGACTGCGCCATTTTGGTGATCAGCGCCACCGACGGAGTCCAGGCCCATACCCTGACCCTATGGAAGCTTTTGGAGCGCTATAACGTCCCTACCTTTCTGTTTATCAACAAAACCGACCTGCACTGCAAGCCCAAGGCCATGCTTCTTTCGGAGCTTCGCGCCAAGCTATCCCCTGCCTGCGTGGAGCTGGAGGACACCGGGGAGCTGGACCAGCAGGCCGCTATGGAGGACGAGGCCCTTTTGGACATATTCCTGGAAACAGGAACCCTGCCGGAGGAGGCTATCCGAGATCTGATCGCCCAACGAAGGCTTTTCGGCTGCTGTTTTGGTTCTGCCCTGAAGTTGACGGGCGTCAGCGCTTTGCTGCGCTTTTTGGATGCCTATGCCCCTGCCCCCACCTACCCCGATACCTTTGGCGCCCGGGTCTTTAAGATTACCCGGGATCCCCAAGGCAACCGTCTGACCTGGCTGAAGCTTACCGGCGGCACCCTGCGCCCCAGAGATCTGATCTCCACAGCTGACGGAGAAGAAAAGGTCATTGCGCTGCGGCTGTATTCCGGAGAAAAATTCGCCACCCCCGATATCATCGAGCCCGGTCAGCTTTGCGCGGTCACCGGTCTGAACGGCACCCGTGCCGGTCAGGGACTGGGCTATGAGACCGCCGCCTTCTCTCCCATTCTGGAGCCGGTGATGACCTATCGGATCCAGCTTCCCAAAGGAAGCGATCCGGCCACAGTCCTGCCCAAGCTGCGCCAGCTGGAGGAAGAAGACCCCCAATTGCGCATCCTTTGGGATGACCGTCTGAAGCAGATCCATGCGCAGCTTATGGGAAAGGTACAGCAGGAGGTCCTCATTCGCCTGATCCAGGAGCGATTTGGCCTGGAGGTGACCCTGGACACCGGCCGTATTTTCTATAAAGAGACCATTGCCGCCCCGGTGGAGGGCATCGGCCATTTTGAGCCTCTGCGCCACTATGCCGAGGTCCATTTACTGTTGGAGCCGTTGCCTGCGGGCAGTGGGCTGGTCACCGACACGGTCTGCCCTACGGATGTGCTGGATATGAATTATCAGCGGCTGATCTTGGGGCATTTACAGGAAAAGACCCATTTAGGCGTCCTCACCGGTGCCCCCATTACCGATATGAAGCTGACCCTCCTCATTGGCAAGGCCCATTTGAAGCATACAGAAGGCGGTGATTTCCGTCAGGCCACCTACCGGGCGGTCCGGCAGGGGCTCATGCAGGCCCAAAGCATTCTTTTGGAGCCTTGGTACGACTTTATCCTCACCGTCCCCACCCCTCAGATTGGCAGAGCCATCACAGATATCCGAGCCATGAGCGGCAAATTCGATGCTCCCGAGACACAAGGGGATCTGTCGGTGCTGAAGGGCCTGGTGCCTGCCTCGGAGCTGAAAGATTACGCTGACCAGGTAGCCGCCTACACCCAGGGACTGGGACAGTTGCAGATCTCCCTCAACGGCTATGCCCCCTGCCATGATCAGCAGGCTCAGGTGGAGGCAGCGGCGTATGACCCGGAGGCAGACCTGGAAAACACTCCGGATTCCGTATTCTGCGCCCACGGTGCCGGATTTACGGTGAAATGGCATCAGGTAAAGGACTATATGCATTTGGACAGCGGTCTGAAAGAGCAAAAGCCCGATGCCCCGGTACTCATTCACCAAAAGCCCATTGACGACCGGGAGCTGGAGGCCATTATGGAACGGGAATTCGGTCCCGTTAAACGGCCTTTGTATCACGCCCCTGCCAATCGGTCAGCCCGGGAGGAAGTGGTGATCGCCACCCCCAGGGAAACAGCCCTGATCGTAGACGGCTATAATATGATCCACGGATGGCCTCAGCTTGCCGAAACCGCACAGCATGATCTGGAGGCCGCCCGCAGACAGCTTTTGGATGCCCTTTCCAGCTACGCAGGATTTCGGAAGCTGCGTACCGTAGTGGTCTTCGACGGCTACAAGGTCAAGGACAACCCCGGAGAAAAGGGACATTTTCACAATATTCAGGTGGTCTATACCAAGGAAAACGAGACTGCTGATGCCTATATGGAAGCCCTGGCTGCCCAAATCGGCAAAAACTATGCCGTAAAGGTGGCTACCTCCGATGCATTGGTACAGCTCAGCGCCTTCCGCACCGGCGTACTGCGAATGTCCGCCCGGGAACTGCTGGAGGCCGTAGAAACGGCAAGAGAAGAAATGCGCGCTCACTTTGAGAAAGGAGTCTGATCCATGAAACAGCTTACCTTATGCATTTTGGCTGTGTTCCTGCTCACTGCGATGCTCTTCGGCTGTGGTGGAAGCCCGGAGACCACCCCCACCACGGTACCGGAAACCACAGAGCCGCCCCTGCCCGGTGTGCTGTTCCAGGTCCCGGAGGGTGTCAGTCTGCAGGTCTATCCGGGCTTTACCGACCAGCCCTATGAGGTACTTGCCCAGTGGGCGGAAACTGCAGACGGCATTTATTCTGTCTACTATCCCGACCTGGAGGGCACCTGCCACTATATCGCCTCCGGTGAGGGCTATTACACCGTCCGCAGAAATTTGCTGATCCCGGCAAATTCCAGCATGGTCATCAACGCCGACCCGGGCAAGCGCACCGGCACCGGCTGTGAACCTTCCTTAACGTCCACCGTTTGGCAGCCTACTGACCAGTTTGTGGAAAATGCCGCTCCGTCAGATCCTGACCTTTGGCCTGAGATCGCCGAAGCCTTCACTACCCCCTGGTTCACAAACCGGGACCGCGGTGCCCACCAGTCTACCACCCACGGGGAGATGATGGCATTTTTGCAGACCCTGGACGATGCAGACGATGCCCTTTATCTGTATTCCCTGGGGCAAAGTCCCTCCAAAAACCTGGAGATGCCCCTTCTGATCTTTACCCAAACGGATCTCTCCGGCGCAAGCACCTGGCAGGAGGCCGCAGCCCTTTTGCAGGATAACGGGAAGCTGACGGTCCATTTCCAGGCACAGATCCACGGCAACGAGCCTGCCGCCGGAGAAGGGGCCCTGGCCCTGGCAAAGCTGCTGGACGGACAGCTTGGAACGCAGCTTTTGGACACCATGGATATTTATCTGGTCCCCCGGGTGAATATTGACGGCTCGGAGGCCTATGCCCGCCACGATCGGCGGGTGGATGTGGATATGAACCGGGATATGCTCCTGGCACTGACCACGGAGGTTCAGCTCCACCACCAGCTGCTTCAGACCTTCCATCCCCATGTGCGCTTCGATGCCCATGAATTTGACGGTCGCTGTGATGCCACCACCCAAAAGTATCCCGATGTGACGGTCAGCACCGGCTTTACCCTTCACAACTCCCAGGAGTTTCAGGAGTTTTCCGGGGATCTTGCAGGGATCCCCTTTGAAGCCCTTCAGGAAAAGGGCCTGCGGGCCACCTATTATTCCGGGGATGTAAATGGCTATAACAGTACCACCGGGCGGATCTATGCCTGCAACCGCGGAACTGTGAGCATTCTCATTGAGACCAAGGGCATCCACATGGGAACCAACCTCTATGCCCGTCGGGTTGCCAGCCATGTGCTTACCGCCCGGGAGTATCTCACTTACCTCTCGGAAAATGCCGACAGAGTTATGGATCTGGTAGCCCGGGAACGCAGCCGGATCATCGAACTGGGCAGTGTGTACGACGAGGAGGATCTTCTGCCCCTTCAAACCGGCGCAGTTCAGGATGCCAAATATCTCAACCCGGAGCCGAAGCTTTCCATGGCTGACGGCACCGAGATGGAAGTGGATCGGAAACGGCCCAATGTATACAATGTAGCCCAGCGCACCCGGGTGCGCCCCACCGCCTATGTTCTGCCCGCAGACACCGCCGAGATCGAACTGATCCTGCAGATCATGGAGCATCACGGCATTGCCTACTATTCACTGCCTGCGGGAAGCTCTGTAGCTTTGGAGCAGTACCGTATGAACGGGGATGCCGTGGAGCTGGTCCCGGAAAACCGGGTGTATTTTGAAACGGAGGCCTATGTATTTCCTATGAATCAGCTGGCCGGTAATATTCTGAGTATCCTGATGGAGCCGGATGTGAACGATGTGGCCGCCAACCGGGGAACCCTGGCCCAGCTGGGACTGATCGACAAGGAGGGCTCCCTGTACCGGCTGTACCGCTATACCCACGACCTGGACGAAACCGGAAAAATATCCTGATAGCTTATACAAAAACCCAGTGAAAACGCTTGCGTTTTCACTGGGTTCAGCTTGTCAAAAAACTCTTTTTTGACAAGCTGGCAGAGGTCAAAGGAGCCGCAAAGACAAGCAAACCGGACTCGTCGGCGTACATAGGTACGGTAGAGTCCGGTTTGCGCAGTAAGTCAAAATGTCTTGCGCAGCAAGCCTTTCAGGGTCTTAAGAAGAACGGATTGCCACGGCCACAAGTGGCCTCGCAATGACGCTGCTTTCTTTTTCCATTCACACATATTTTGACGGTTTGCGGCTTTTTTGACACTCTGATCGTGGCTGTCTCAAATTTGAGACAGCCACGATATTGATTAGAATTATTCGAACTTATCCATCATGGTGAGGATGCGGCGCACAGCGGCGTGTACGGTAGCACGGCTCAGCTTGCCGTTGTGAAGGCTTTCTGTGAGATCATAGGCCGTGGGTGCCTGCTCCCACTGGAAGGAGATCTGCTCAGGCATCTTCACATCGGAGCCAGCGTTCAGCTCGTCTTCAATGTGGGTAAAGGCCCACCAGTCGGTCATAACAACACCCTCGTAGCCCCATTCGCCACGGAGAATGCCGTTAATGGCCTCCCAGTTGGCGCTGACATTGATGCCGTTGAGGGGATTGTAGGAGGTCATCAGTGCCCAGGGCTTTGCCTTCTTGCAGACGATCTCGAAGCCCCGCAGATAGATCTCGCGGAGGGCTCTCTGAGAGACCCGGGAGTCAGCGCCCTTACGGTTGACTTCCTTGTTGTTGGCGCAATAGTGCTTGACAGTGGCGGCGATCCTCTGAGACTGTACGCCCTTGACGTTGGCGGCGGCAAAGGAACCGGCGATCAGGGGATCTTCAGAGTAGTACTCAAAGTTTCTGCCGCACAGGGGGCTGCGGTGAATGTTCAGAGCGGGGGACAGCCAAATACCGGCGTTGTTCTCCTTGACCTCTTTTGCACCGGCGGCACCGATCCGCTGAGCGATGTTCAGATTCCAGGACTGGGCAACCAGGTTGGCGCAGGGGAAGTGGGTGGGGAAGATGCCGCTGTCCGGGAAGATCCGAAGACCTGCAGGGCCGTCGGCAGTGGGAACCAGGGGCACTTTCTTGGGATCGCGCTTCTGCTGACGGAGCATACCGATACCGTTGGTGTCGGCGGCGTTGAAGTCGGGGTGACCGTAGAGCATGGAAACCAGGTCTTCGTCGGACAAAGTAGCGATGAAGGCATCCAGCTTTCCGTCTGCGCAGGCGGATTCCAGGCTGATCTCGTGGGGGAGCTTATCCTGCTTGAGCTTGTAGCCCTTGGGCTTGTGGGCGACCCGGGTGGCAACGGGAAGCTGCTCGTAGGTGCCGTCGGCGGTCAAACGCTCCTTAAGGTCCACAGGTGCGCAGTAGGCGTGGCACTGGCGGCAAATAATATCCTCAGCGAGGGTGAACTCCAGGCAGGAGGCGGCATCCCGAACATTGTTACCCACGGAAACGGTGTAGGTGCCCTGCTCCAAAATATAGGCGCTTTCCTTTACCTTGCCCAGATCGTCAAAGGAGCCAAACTCACGGATATCAAAGCTAAGCTTCACATCCTGGCTCTGACCGGGGGCGAGCTCCATGGTCTTCTGGAATGCGCAAAGCACCTTCTTGGCCTTGCCCAGCTTACCCTGGGGAGCGGTCAGGTAGGCCTGGATAACTTCCTTGCCCTTGTATGCACCGGTGTTGGTAACGCAGACCGTAAGTTTTACGGTGTTCTTTTCCAAAGCGGCTGCTTTGACGGCGGAGGAGAAGGTGGTATAGCCCAGACCGAAACCGTAGGGATAGATGACCTTTTCAGGAGCAAAGGTCTCGAAATAGCGGTAGCCTACAAAAATATCCTCTGTATAGTTGACGTAGGTCTTGCTTTCGCAGAAGGTCTCGGTGGAGGGATAATCCTCGATGGCACGGGCCAGGGTATCCTGCAGGTGACCGGAGGGGTAGCGCTTGCCGAACAGCATATCCGCCAGCACAGGGCCAGCCAGGTGACCGCCGTACATGGAGTACAGCACAGCACCGATGCGGTCATTGTTCTTGAAGTACTCGGTCTCGATGGGGCCGCAGACATTGAGGATCACAACGACCTTCTCGAAATCCTTGGTGATCTTCTCCAGCAGCTCCACTTCCTCGTCATACAGACGGAAGCCGCCCTTGCCGGTGCTCCGGTCACCGAAGTCGGTGCCTTCGGAGGAGTGGCGGGGCAGAACGTATACAGCGGTGCCGCCAAAGGCCTTTGCCTGGTTGTACAGATCTTCCGGCAGCTTGGGCTCGGGACGTTCATGACCCCGGAGCCAGAGGGTATAGGTCTCACCGCCGGCGGCACGCTTCTGTTCCGTTTCTTTGTTGACAAACTCCGTGTAGAAATCCACAACGGGCTGGAAGATCTCTACACCGGTCTTGGTCAGAGCCTCCGCCAGATTCAGTCTGCCAATGGTGTACAGACTGCCGGAGCCGCCACCGCCAAAGAGGAAGCCGGAACCGGCACCTCTGCCGAACAGACAGATTTTACTGCCGGCGGCCAGGGGCAAAGTGCCGTCATTTTTCAGAAGAACAGTACCTTCTGCGGCGGCATCGGCGGCCAGGGCCAGGTGTGCCTTGCAACCGGTGACGAAGGAACGGTTCTTGCCCAGGGGGATCAAGGGCTGATACAGAAATCTAGCGTGTTTTCTCATATGTATGCCTCCGTAAATTTATTATTCTATTTGCATTTTAAGTCATTTCGTGCTAAAATACAAGACGAAACACCAAAAATATAAGACAGATTGTGCGGAAGGTGCGTATGAAACTGCTGTATCAGGATAACCATGGCTTTCGGTTTGAAAAGGACAGAAGAAAACTGGATTTTCAGCCTCATCTGCATGGAGCTGTGGAGGTTTATTATTTTTTGGAGGGAAGCAGCGTGGTCCAGTGCGGAACCCAGAAGTATGCATTGGGCGCTGGGGATCTGTTCATTGCCTTTCCTAATCAGATCCATGGCTACGAGCAGAGCAAAGATGTCCGGGGCTATATTATGATCCTGCAGGTAAATACCTGGCTCAAGCCCTATTATAAGCTCCTTACAGAAAAGCTTCCTACGGTTCCGTATTTGAATAAAGGAAGCTTTGAGCATACCGGGATCCCGCAGCTATTGGAGATGGCGTGGCAGGATAAGAAAACGGTGAGTAGGGAAGTGCTTCAGGGATATTTTTCCGTGATCTTCGGAAAGATCTTGTCCTTGCTTCCTATGCAGGAGGCCAGCAACGATTCCATACGGGATATTTTGCTGTATATCCACGAGCATTATAAAACGCCTATCAGCCGCAAGGAGATCGCCCATGCGGCGGGCTACACGGAAAGCTATCTGTCCCATCTGTTTTCCGCAACTATGCGCACGGCATTACCGGACTATATCAATGCCCTGCGGATCGAGGATGCCAAGGACCTTTTGTCCGGCACAGACCTTACGGTTTCCCAAATTACAGATTCCCTGGGCTTCGGTTCGATTCGGAACTTTAATCGGAACTTTCTGAAATTTGTGGGCATGAGCCCACGGCAATACCGCTTACGGAAATAAATATCCCCCGTTTGAATGACCGTAGAGTCTTTCAAACGGGGGATACTGCAAATCAGAAGTGGTGCAGAACCATCTGGAAGATCATTTTCAGACCCGGTAGCAGGCTGTCGATTTCCAAATATTCCTCACGGGTGTGGGCGCCTCTGCCCCGGTAGCCGCCGAAGGCGATGGCCGGGATGCCCATGGAAAGGGGAATGTTGCAGTCGGTGGATGCGTCGCAGGTGCCGGAATCCACATCATACCAGCATTTGGTAGCCGCCTTTGCCCGGTCGATCAGGGCGTTGTGGCGGTCTTCGTCCACTGCGCTGGAGCAGGGACGGTCACCCTTCAAGGTGACATTTACGGTAATCCCCTTAGTGCGGAAGAATGAAATGGCGGCGTTAAAATGGGACTCCATTTCCGCAAGATCCTCCCGGCTGTTGGAGCGGAATTCATAGAGCATGGAGCAGCTTTGTGCAATGGTATTGACGGAGGTGCCGCCGCAGATGGTACCTACATTGTATGTGGTTTTGCCCCGGGTGGGAACCTTGATGGCATACAAAGCATCAATAAGGCTTGCCATGTAGTAAATGGCATTGCGGTTGCCGAAGGCACTGTAGGAGTGGCCGCCTTCGGTGCAGATCTCCACTTCATAGCGCTTGGAGCCAACGGCACCGGTAACGATATGACCGTAGCCGCCATCGAAGCTGACAAATTCCTTCAAACGACTGCCATAGGTCTTCATCAGCTGCTTACAGCCCTTCAGATCACCCAGGCCTTCTTCACAGCTGTTCAGAACGATGAGAACACCGGTCCCCTTGGGGCTGAGTTCATTTTGGGCAATGTACTTTGCAACGGTCATCAGCGCAGCAACGTTTGCGGAGTCGTCGCCAATGCCGGGGCAGTGGATCTTTCCATCCTCAATACGCAGGGGAAGGGGCTCCAGGTCGGGGAACACCACATCAATATGGGCGCTGAAGGAAACGAGATCATTGCTGCCGGTATCGCCGATAGGGTAGATCACATTCCATGCTTCGTCGATATACACGCCTGTTGCCCCCTGGGCTTCCAGCCAGGTCTTGCAGAACTTGGCGCGTTTTTCCTCGTGATGGGAGGGTGCGGGAATCTGCGCCAGTTCAACCAACAGATCAAAGGCTTCCTGACGGTGTGCATCCACATAAGAGCGGACGGATTCATTCATCTGCATAATGACAGCTCCTTTTGTTCAGTTTTTTAGATTATACATCAAATTTAATGTTTTGTCAGCCCCTATTTTTAAAGAAAGATCCTGCCGACAATTCGGCAGGATCTTTCTCAGAGTGTCAAAGAAGCCGCAAACCGTCAAAATAGGTGTGAATGGAAAAAGAAAGTAGCGTCATTGCGAGGCCACTTGTGGCCGTGGCAATCCGTTCTTCTTAAGCCCCAGAAAGGCTTGCTGCGCAAGATATTTTGACTTACTGCGCAAACCGGACTCTATCGTACCTATGTACGCCGACGAGTCCGGTTTGCTTGTCTTTGCGGCTCCTTTGACCTCTGCCAGCTTGTCAAAAAAGAGCTTTTTGACAAGCTGAGAAAGATCCTGCCGAAAAATCGGCAGGATCTTTCTTTGGTGGACTTGAAGGGATTCGAACCCTCGACCCCCACAATGCGAATGTGGTGCGCTCCCAACTGCGCTACAAGCCCTTATGCAACTGTCCCAAATTATAACACCGCAATGCGGTATTTGTCAAGAAGCAACATTCATGCGAGGAGCGATCCTGAAGAAAAAATTCAAAACTCTGTCCGGGCGTAGGATTGTGCAGAGGGGGGATAGCCGAAATACTTTTTGTATGCGGTGGCAAAGTTCTTTGGATCGGTAAAGCCGACTTTCTCACTGATTACAGAGATGGGATCGTAACCGGCATTGAGAAGATCCCGGGCTCGCTGGAGCCGCAGACCGGTCAGATATTGTTTGGGAGATTGCCCAAGCTCCTGGTGGAACAGACGGCGCAAATAAGCCTCGCTCACATTCAGCCGTTTGGCGATCCATCCCACAGAGCAGGCCGGATCTCTCAGCTCGACCTTCATCAGACTAATGGCTCGGACGACCAGCGACTTCATGGAAGTTTCCTGGGGCTCAAACTTTCGGTATATCTCGCCAAAGATCCGATATAGCAAAGACGTGGCTCTGTAATAATACCCGGGCTTCTTTTCTGTCCATTCGGTGAGCGCTTTCCGAAAAAGGGGATAGACGGTGTCGTAATCCAGTCCACGAATCACCTGGACTTTGGTGTCCGGGGCAGGCGGGTCCATAATAAAGTGGATCACGATCATTTTATCCACAGTGCAATGCCTGGTATAGCCGCAGCCTGAGGGGACGAATGCCAGGTCGTGATTGCGCATTTTTACGGTTATCCCACCGGTATCAAAGCTGGCGTCTGATTCAAGGCGCAGAGACAGGGCATCAAATTTTCTATGCTTCGTTCGGCTCTCCGGAGTTTCTTCCTGCCAGTAAATTACATCCAAAAGCCGCAGATCCATGCTCTCCCGTTCAAAAAGCATACGGTCACCTCCATTTTACAATAGCATAACATAAGCAGTTGCGAAAATCAAACCTTTTCGCATGGTTCTGCGGTTTTTTCGCAAAACAGACTGTGCTAATATGTAAATGGGAATCAAATTAATCCCGGCATAGTTTCGATTATACCCGATATGTGGTGTTATTCCGAAATTTTCCTGGGGTGATCCCAACTCTGCGTTTGAAGCAATCGGAAAAATAGGCGTGGGATTGAAAACCGCAAGCGACAGCCACTTCGGCAATGGATTTTTGTGTATTCATCAGCATGGCTTTGGCAGCGATAATCCTGCGGTCCAGAATGGCTTCATGGGGGCTTATGCCCCGGACCTGAATAAACAGCTTATGCAGGTATGAGGTGCTGACGTTGCAATAATTAGCAAGCTGATCGACGGTCAGGGCCTTGGCATAGTTTGCGTTAATAAAGCGGATCGCCTTGGAGACGGTTCTGTTCGTTTGGCTGGAAATACCGTCAGGACGGGAGGCTTGCTCCGACAGCTTTCCAATCAACTGCAGAAGCTTACCATGGGCGATCAGGCTGTCCGAGGTTTTCGAGGACAAAAACAGCTTAATGATGCTGTGGAAGGTATCCTCATAAAAGGGATCCTGGGTATGCGTTATGGAGGGAATGGAGTCGATCACCTGCTTAAAATCTCCGGTTACATCCAGCAGATGCATATACAGACAGCAGAACGGCAGGGTACAGTTTCGGCGGTCACCGGGCTTTGCAATGAGAATATCTCCCTTTCGGGTGTGCCAGGTTTTTCCGTTGACCTCTACAGTACCTCCGGCTTCCAGCATATATTCCAGCTCATATACGGTGACCGTTCTGACGGGCTCTTCTTCATCTTCGGTGGTGGCTACAAATAAGCTGGCGGAGCGTATAACGGGTAATTGTCGATACATGAGATATCCCTCTTTATGATCATGATAGAAAATCTAAAATAATGAAACGATATTGGATAGAATTTCATCTGTAAATTCGATATTATCATATTGGATAATGTTTGTAAAGGTTATTTATAACAATATTGCAGATAGGCCTTATGTAAAAGTGCAAGGAGGAAAATGATGGAAAAACGAAAACTATATGTTAGGATGCTGCTGACTATGGTACTTGTCGCGGTAAGCCTTCTTGCGCTTTCGGCCTGTAATCGGCAAGCAGAGGAGATTCCAACAACCGAGGCGGCTCCGCTTCCTGATTATAAGCTCTATTGGAATGTGGATAAGGATGCCTTTGGGGGCGATACTGGTCCCAGAAAGGCAGAGCCCGACGGAAGCTACATACTTCGCCTCTTTGCGGATGGTCAGTTTACCGAATGCAGAGTCCCCGACAGTGCCACTGTCAGTAAGATCGACAGATCCTATCTGACTGCGCTGACTTTGGACGAGAACCAAACGGTGACAAAGGTTTGGGACTTGAATGCCCTGCCGGTGGAGATCCTGTCCGACGAATTCTACGTTCAAAGTGTAGAAGGGTCTGTGGTCTTGGTAAATTCCAGCTACCGTTTTGACGGAATGGAGGCCTCCTTTACGCTTTCGGATGCTACCGGAATCTACGATATGACCGGAGTATCCGGTGAGCCGGGAACCAGCACGCATTTGCAGGAAAACGACCGTGTGATCGCGGTTGGCAGCAACGGTGTTGCCGATGCGGTTTATGTATTTGGCAGAGAAGGGATCAATTCCCGGATCACCCGTTACTGCGAACAATGCAAGCAGGAGGTCAGCTGGTCCAACTGGTATCATGAGGACAATCTTCCCGTAGCCACAGGTCATTATTACCTGGTGACGGATGTGACACTGACCGGACAGAAGTCCATCCCAGAAAACGAGACGATTTGCCTGGACCTGAACGGCCATACAGTTACAGGTGCGGAAAATGCCCGAATTTATTCGCTTCATTATGAGGGTGTTACGTTGTCTCTATTTGATTACTCCGATACCCAAAGCGGCAAACTGGTTGCCTGGGGTGAGACCTGTCCCCAAGGCGCGTGTGTCTGGGTGCGTTTTGGAAGCTTTAATCTGTACGGTGGAACGTTGGACGGCAGCGGTGCAGTCAGCAATGTAAACGGTGTAACCGTTGCGGTGCCTAAAAATGCGGTAATGCATATGTTCGGCGGTACGGTCATTGGCGGCAAGACCACCTATGCGTTCAACAAGCAGACCGGTGCGGCGATCAACAGTATGGGCGGCGCTGTCAGCGTAGCAGGTACGCTGAATATGTACGGTGGCACGATCCGTGATGGCTATGCCAGCTGCTACCGTAACGAACAGAAGAACAGCTACTCCCAGGGCTATGGCGGCAATGTGCTGGTTGCGGGCGGCAGCTTTACCATGCACGACGGTATTATTGAAAACGGCATCGCAGAAGGCGGTGGCGGTAATGTATATGTGACCTCAAAGGGCGCTTTCCACATGAAGGGCGGAACCCTCAGCGGCGGAAAGACGCTGATGAAGGGGAAAAACGGAGGAAACCTGGTAATAGGCAGTAATTGCGAATTTACCCTCTCCGGCGGCACCATCACCGGCGGTATTAGCCATAATTACGGCGGCAATATCCATATGCTTGGCACGATGACGATGACCGGCGGTATCATCACCGACGGTAAAGTGCTGGATATTCAAACCGGCATTGCCAAAGAGGATCATACAGCCAAAAATCTTTTCCTGGTCAACGGCTCTATGACCATGTCCGGCGGCGAGATCACCGGCTATATGAACGTAACGGACTCCAAGCAGTATGACGGTGTGAAGCCCTATCTCTGCGTATCCGATACAGCGCGGATCACCGGCGCTCAGCCGGGGCACACGAATCTTTTCCTGAACACGGGAAATGATGGCTATAGCCTGGACGTGACGATCCTGTCTGAGGGCGCAAAGATCGGGGTCTCTGCAAGCGGTAAATTTACCAATAAGACCAGTTATGCCAATGTTGGGTATTTTACTTCGGATATTGGAGCGCAGATCATCCATGTTGGAGGCTGTCTGTTCGTGGGCAGATGGGGCTGCTTGTGCGGAGGCGGAAGTGAGCATATTGGCGAATGTGACGGCTCCCTGCATGCCTGGAAGGCATGGGGCTCTGCTACCTCGCTTCCTACTGCGGACGGATACTATTATCTGACAAAGGACGTCTGCTGTAATCAAAGCGGCATTCAATCCGGCGCCCACGTGTACCTGGATCTGAACGGAAAGACTGTTTCCGCAAAGGGTACTTCCCGGATCTACGCGACCTTCCAGGAGAATTCTCACCTGACGATCACTGACTCCGGTAAGACCGGAAAGCTGGTGACTGCTGTTCAGGACGGACAGCAGGGACTGGGTGTATGGGTGCGCTACGGCAGCTTTACACTTTACGGCGGAACCATCGATGCTTCCCAGGCAACGGGCATCCTCAACGGTGTGGCGATACGGGTAGACGGAAACACAAGCTTTACCATGTATGGTGGCACCGTTATGGGAGGAACGGCCAAAGTAAATGATAAAGGAGCAAACGGAAGCGGCGGAAGCGTCCATGTGAAAGGCACATTTTCCATGCATGGCGGTACGGTCTGCGGCGGTCGGTCTCATGGCCACGGCGGTAATATCTGCGTTGACAGCGGTGGCGTATTCCGGATGTCCGGCGGTACACTTACCGGCGGTATGAATCTGGAAAGCGGAAAAAGCGGTGGCAATGTCTATATTGTGGGCGGTGGCACCATGGAGCTTTCCGGCGGCATCGTATCCGATGGCATGACCCGAAACATCGGCGGCAATATTTACGGTGCCGGTGTGCTGAATATGTCCGGTGGCACGGTTACCGGCGGTCTGCGTTATCAGACCGCTGAGGACGGAACGGTTACTACCAGCACCTTTGCCGGCGGCAATGTCCAGCTGGTAAGCGGACAGCTTACGATGTCCGGCGGCCTTATTGAGGGCTATGCCACTGTTACCAGTTATAACGATAAGCCCGCCTCTGTGACGGTATCCGGTAATGCCCGGATCATCGGCGGCGAAAACAGTTTGGATCTTTCCCTGGTTGCCCAGGGGACGGCTACTGAGCCGCCGGTTGTAAACATCGAAGGCATCCTTGCTGACGATGCGCTGATCGGACTGGTATATACCGGCTTCTTCAGCGGTCCAACCACAAAGGACAATGGGGATAATTTTGTGGTACGTGGGCAGCTGGAGATCGGCCATTATGATGGCAGATTGGCGGCAGGCATCCGGTATCACTGTGCCTGCGGCGCGGCCGGGGAAGAACATAAGCCCGGCTGTGACCGGGAGCAGAAGGTTTGGAATGCCTGGGTCAGTCAGACAACGCTTCCCAGCAGCGAGGGCTATTGGTTCCTGATGCAGGATGTGACCGGGTGCGGCCAGACCAATATTCAGGAAAATGCCCATGTATTCCTGGACCTGAACGGCAAAACGGTGACAGGCAAAGCCGGTTCCAGAATTTACGCGACCTTCTATGAAGGCGCTTGCCTGACGGTGACGGACTCCAGCATAGAGCAGACCGGTGCTTTGATCGGCTCCGGAGAATCTGCAGATCAGGGTAAGGTCGTATGGGTCCGTTACGGCAGCTTCACCCTATACGGGGGAACCCTGGATGCATCCCGGGTAATAACAACCTCTAACGGTGCGGCAGTCTATCTCCCCGGAGGAACGGAATTTACCATGAATGGCGGCACGATCATCAGTGGTACAGCGGCCTTGGGCGGCGGTATCTACAGTGCAGGAGCTGTTACGGTAAATGGCGGCCTGATCACAAGAGGGCATGGCAATACCGGAAGCGCCCTTGTCCATACCACCGGTGCAAATGCCAGCTTTACGGTGACCGGAGGCGTTATAGACGGAGCCTCTGAGGCAGGTAACGGTCTGCAGACCGCTGCCGTTACAGCCACCGGCGGCTGCGTTGTGACAATGAAGGGCGGCAGTATTTTGGGTAAGCCCTGCGGACTGTATCTGTACAGTTCGACACTGGAAATGGAAGCTGGAACCATAGGCGGTGCCCATGTCTATGTGAACGGTGGCGTAAACAGCGGAAGCACTGCCAATATCCGTGGCGGCACCCTGGAAAGCGGAATTTACTACTACCGGGGTAGTGGAGCGGTTTCCGGTGCGCCCGATATTTCCGGCGGCTTTGGATTGAAGCTTGCGGAAGGAAAGACCTTTACCCTGGGAGACTTGACCGAAGGCGCCCAGATCCTGATCACCTGCGAAGATGGGGGACGGATCATTGCTCCCGATGTTGCGGATCCCACGGATCTGCAGTATTTGCAGTGTGCGGTAAAGGATCAAAGCCTTTCCTATACGGACAACGGACTTTATTTAAGCAAGGGGAAATTTGGGTGTAAGGTTTGTGGCGGCGTATATGACGGCTGTGAGCACAGCGAAATGGTGGAGTGGACGCCGCTCGGTGGTGATCTGAGTGTGATCAACCAAAGCGGAAACTACTATCTGACCCAAGATATTACCCTCAAGGGTCAGCTGAGCGTGGCAAAAAATGCCCGGATCACTTTGGATCTTAACGGCTATTGCCTGTCCGCCAACGGACGGGTACTGGCTCTGAACAATCCCTCCCATCTGACCGTCACTGACAGTGCAGGCTCCGGCAGGATCCAAAGTACGACCAATACCCGGGACAACGGAATGCTCCTGAATATTAACCATGCCGATGCGGTGGTTACCTTATATGCCGGTATCCTGGACGGTTCCGGGATCACCAATGCCAATAACGGCGGAGCTGTTAATGTGGCAGGAACCTTCCGAATGTATGGAGGAACCGTTGTCGGCGGTCAGGCAGCCAACGGCGGTGCGGTGCGTGTCGTAGGCAGTGGCGTTATGGAAATGTATGACGGTCTCATCTACGGTGGAACGGCAAGCGCATTGGGCGACAATATTTACCTGGCCGGAAGCAAGACGTCAACCTTTGCAGGCGGACAGATTGCCGGTGGCGTACACTATGCCAGCGGTGGCCTGAAGGCCTCCGGTGATGTGGTGATCGACAGAATGCTGACTGAGCAGCTGGGAGAAACCCTTTCAATACCGGGCTACAGTCTGCGGCTGAACGGAAATAAGCAGGTGGATGCCGGTCTTGGCCTGGCAGAGGGGGCAAAGATTTGTATCACCCTCAGTGGGACGAACAACATCATTGCCACCAACGTACTGGATGCGGCCCAGGGTGCATACTTCTTCCTTGACGGGAGCGAGTGTGATCGCACCTATGATCCCACAGCCAAAACCTTGACCCTGACGGAGCAGGACTGATCCTGCCAAGAGAAACGAGGAAGCTATGATGAAAAAAACAATTGTGGCACTCCTGTGCATGGCATTCGTGCTTATGTGCGTGGGATGCCGGGAGGAGGCTCCCCAGGCAACAGAAGCCCAGGGGGAATTTACCGTAGGCTACGGACGTGCCAATGTAACACCCAAAGTACCTGTGGGACTGACCGGCTTTGGCAATGCCTCTACCCGGATCTCTGATAATCTTCTGAGCTATCTTTACCTGACATGCCTGGCAGTGACAGATGCTGACGGCAATACAGTGCTGCTCTATGGCGTGGATGCCACCAGCTCTGACGGAGATGTGACCATGGCTCTGCGCTCTGCGGTAGAGAAAGCTACCGGAATACCCGGTGAGAACATTATGATCAGTGCTACCCATACCCACTCTGCACCGGAGATCACCAATCCTGTATTTCAGAGCCTTCTTCTGACCGGTGCGGTGGAAGCGGCGCAAACGGCATTGGAAGACCGGGCACCGGCAACGGTTTATGTGGGTACTGTTATGACGGAAAAACTGAACTTTGTCCGTCACTATATCCAGGAAAACGGTGCTTATGTGGGAAACAACTTCGGCGATTACAGTGTAAGCCCTATTGTAGGACATACCACAAAGGCCGATGGCGAAATGCAGCTGATCCGCTTTGACCGGGAGGAAAAGGACATTATCCTGATGAATTTCCAGGCACATCCCACCATGACCGGCGGTGCAAGCAAATACGATATTTCCGCGGATTTTATTGGTGCTTGCCGGGAGAAAATGGAAAAGGAACTGGATTGCAGCTTCCTGTATTTTACCGGAGCCGGCGGAAATCTGAATACTACCAGCAAGATCCCGGAAGAGAACCTTGCCGAATCGGTGGATTATAAGCTCCACGGTCATACCCTTGCCCAGTATGCCATTGACAATATTCATTCCCTGACCCAGGTGGACAGCGGCAGGGTGCAGGTGATCAACCGGGACTATCAGGGAAAGTGTTCCCACGATGAGGACGGAGATCTGATCCAGTACGTTCCACTGGTAAATAATGCCTATAATTCCGGCGGCGCTGCTGCAGCACAGCGGGCAGGACAGCCTTATGGGATCAACAGTGTCTACCATGCCAGAGCCATCACCCGCAGAGCGGGCGGTACCTACGGTGAATACCTGGATATTCCCATCAGCACAGTAGCCTTTGGGGATGTGGCCTTTGTGGTGGCACCTTATGAGATGTTTGATGTAAACGGAATGACTATCAAAGAAGACAGCCCCTATGAAATGACGTTTGTTTTGACCACAGCCAACGATGGCTTTTCCTACATTGCGCCGGAATATGCCTTTGACCACGGCTGCTATGAGGTAGATATGCGTTATTTTGTCCGGGGGACTGCTGAAGCTCTTGTGGATGCCTATTTGGAAATGCTCAATACCATGAAGCAGTCCTGATCTGAAAAGGAGGATCCATATGTCACGTTATATACCCATGCCAGCCTATCCGGATATGATGCCGGTGGATATATCTTTCGTATTCGAAAGGGAAAAACCGGCAGGCAAGCACGGCTTTGTCCGGACAGACGGACATGACCTGCGTTTTGAAGACGGCACATTAGCCCGTTTTTGGGGTGTGAACTTTAATGGGGGCGCATGCTTCCCCTCAAAAGAGTATGCCCGGCAGGTGGCAGGAAGGCTGGCCCAGGCAGGATGTAATATTGTGCGCTTTCATCAGCTGGATGCGGAGTGGGATACCCCTAATTTATTTTCCTATTCCAAGGGAAAGCGCGTCACTTCCACCCGTGAGCTGGACCGAAGATCTTTGGATCGGCTGGACTATTTGGTCTTTGCCCTGAAAAATGAGGGGATCTATTGCTACCTGGATATGCTGACCTACCGCAAATTTAAGGAGGAGGATGGCGTAGCCTTCCATAAAGATCTGCTGGATGCCGGCAAGCCCTGGTCTATGATCGATCCTCGTATGATCGAACTGCAAAAGGAGTATGCCACCCAGCTGTGGAATCATGTGAATCCGTATACGGGCCTGGCCTACAAGGATGATCCGGTGTTTGTGCTTACGGAGATCACCAACGAAAACGATCTGTTTTTGGATTCACCGGGAAAAAAGGTGGATTTTGTAAAGATCCCCTATTATGAAGGGATGTTTCGCGGACTTTTCCGGGATTGGCTCAGGGAGCAGAACCTGGAATATGACTGGGAATACTGCGACCTATATGCCCCCGATGAGCCCTTACTGCGGTTTAAGATCGATATCACCAAGAAGTATTTCCGGGAAATGCGGGATCATCTTCGCTCTTTGGGGGTAAAGATCCCCATAGCCGGTACCAATTGGGCACACGGTCCCGGTTGCGCAAAGAGTCACGAGGAAATGGATTTTACCGATAACCACTGGTATTTCTATGACTGGAAATGGGGCAATACAGAACGTATCTGCACACACAGAAGCATCACATCCACCGAAAAGGTTTCCGGTCTGACGGGACAGCGGCACCCCAATAAGCCCATGTTCATTTCCGAGTGGGATATGCCCTGGCCCAATGCCTTCCGGGCAGAAGGCCCCATTTGGTTTGCGGCGATGGGTGCCCTTCAGAATCTGTCGGGATTTACGATCCACACCTATTCCTATTCCACACGACTGGACAAAATGGATGTGTTGGGAAAAGAACTAAACGGCGCAGTTGGCGGTGTTCCTTATCGGGAAGGCATCTTTTCCACCTGGAACGATCCTGCGAAATTCGGGCTTTTTTACCATGCGGCCTTGCTGTTCCGCAGAGGGGATGTGAGTCCTGCCAAACAGAAAGTGGCCTTCAAGGTAACCGACTACAGTAAGTCCAACTACCAGGCGGCTATTTCCGGCCTGGAGCGGCATCAAATGGCCATCACCTTTGATGATGAACTGCCGCAGGGCTATGACCGATTGGTTTTGGACACAGATCTGGTCTGCCAGGAGGAAGAGGGAAAGCTGATATCGGATACCGGGCAGCTTTGGCGCAATATCAAACGGCAGATCGGCGCGGTGGATACGGAGCGCACCAAGATCGTCTACGGCTTTATTGGCAAGGGCGGTTCGGCGGCCTCTACCCAAAGACGCAAGCCGGTATTTATCGATCTGGACGGAATGCGCGTGGATTCCCGGACGGACTTTGCTGTGGTAGCGCTGTCCAGTCTGACGGATGCTCCCATTGAGGAATCAGACAATCTGCTTTTGTCGGCCATTGGCAGGGCAAGAAATACCGGTGCCCAGTTTGACGGTGATAAAATGCTGGATGTTGGACATGCGCCGATCATGGCAGAAGTGGTGGAGGCAGAGGTCCAGATCCGCACGAAGCTGGGGGACAGCCTGAAGGTTTGGGGTGTGAATGCCGAAGGCTTTTATTGCGGCAAGCTTCCCACCACCTACGAAAACGGGATCCTGTCTTTCTACATAGGCGACCAGGCAAATCCTGCCTGTTATTACCTGATCGTGAAAGAGTAATGATTACAGTTAGGAGGAAACGCAATGAAAAAACGTATATGGGCTTTTGTGATCGTAGCAATGCTTCTGGTAAGCGCGCTGACGGTTGGTGCGTTTGCGCAGGACAGCAGCGGCCAATTCTCGGCAGGCTATGCCATGGAAGAGCTGATCGCGGCAGGGGATACCACGGAGTATGTCCTGACGGGCAGCGGTAAGAATACCGGTGCCAATGACCCGATTTGCATCACCTGCATTGCTATGCAGGATCGCAACGGAAAAACCGTACTGCTAATGAGTGCGGATTTTGCAAGTATTCCCCTGGAGGTAGGGCAGAAGGTCCGTGACGCTGTTTCCAAGGCCACCGGTGTGCCCCTGGAGAATATTCTGATCAGTGCCACCCATACCCACTCCAGCCTGGAGCTGAATGCCACCTATGGCATCACCTATCAGCTGAAAAACAGACTCTACAGCAAGGCCGTCACTGCGGCGCAAGCGGCTATGGAAGATCTGTCCCCGGCGGTAATTCGTGTGGGCTCTGTAGAGGTAGCGGATGCCGATGGAAACCCCATGAACTTCATTCGCCATGCCTACCGTGCCGATGGCGTGGCGGCAGGTGATAACCACCGTAAAGAGGGCGCCAAATCCGTTTTATATGGGTATCAGGGGATGAGCGGCGAATACTGCTCTGAGGCAGATACGACCATGCATCTTTTGGCGTTTGAATGTGAAGGAGAAGATCCCATTGTATTGGCAAACTGGCGTGTCCATGCAACTACCTTCAGCGCAGGAGGCAGCAGTCAGATCAGTGCCGATTTTATTGGCAGCTTCCGGGATCAGATGGCCGCAGACGGATACCGTGCCATCTACTTCCAGGGCGCCAGTGGCGATGTGAATCCGAGAGATATTATTCAGCAGGTTGAGAATCCGGATAGCTATGTTGGACCGGAACGGGTGTCCTATGGCCAGACCCTGGCGGCCAATGCGAAAGCGGCACTTACGGGAGATACCATGCAGACGGTTCCTGCCGGTACACTGCGTACCGCTGTGGCATCCTATACGCCTGCCGCCAGGACAAGCTTTAATAATGTACCGGATACCAAGACCGATGCGGAAGTTTATGCAAAGGCACAGCAGATCCTGGATGGCGGTACAAACGCATGGCAGGACAATTGGTATGAAAGTGAAAAGGACTACGGCATTTACAGTGTAATTCATGCAAGAGCCATCGTGAACCAGTTCAACAGTGATGGGACACCCAAGACTTCGGTCTGCGATCCCATTGAGGTGGGTAGCTTCAGTATTGGCAATGAGGTCGCATTTTTGCGGGTACCCGGTGAAATGTTTACCGAAACCTCTGTGGCCCTGGAGCAGGCTTGTGCCAATGCGGGCTATGAAATGACCTTTATTTTGGGATATACCAATGAGCACGTGGGATATTTCCCCAGTGCCGCTGCCTATGGCTATGGCTGCTATGAAGCTGATGTCAGCCGGTATGCCAGTGGTGTGGCAGAAGGGATTCAGCAGACCCTGACAGGTTCTTTGCAGGACCTGAAAAAATACTGTGAATGTGGCGGCGCAGCAGAAGGAAAGGGAAGACATACCTGCCAGGCTGTGCAGTGGACTGCCTGGACGGAAGATGACGCTCTGCCTACGGATGCAGGCAATTATAAGCTGATGAATGATGTGACCCTCTCTGCCCCTTATACCCCCGCAGGAGAAGTTCATCTGGATCTGAACGGTCATACAGTTCAGAAGTCCGGTCCCCGCGTGATCGTTGTGAATGGAAACGATCTGACGGTTACCGATACCAGCCCCGAGCAGACCGGCACCATCAAGCTTAACAGAACCACTGTGTATGCTACCGGAAATAACGGTGGCATCCTATGGGTGCAGAGCGGAAGCTTCACCCTGTACGGCGGTACACTGGACGGTTCTTTGGTAAAGACCACTCACGACCGGGGCGGTGCGGCTGTGAACGTATCTCCCGGACATAGCTTTATCATGTACGGCGGAAAAGTGATCGGCGGTGAGGCGACCTCCGCCGACGGTGAGGCGACCTCCGCCGGCGGTGCGGTCAGCACCCTGGGCGTGATGGAACTCTACGGCGGCACCGTTACGGGCGGTAAGGCCGACAACGGCGGCAATGTGGCGGTGCTCACAGCCTCCGGTGCAAGAGGACTTCTGCGGATCTATGGCGGTAGTGTGGAAAAGGGTACCGCCACTGCCGCAGGCGGTAATATTGCGGTACTGGGTGCAGCTTACAGTGAAACCAATATCAAGCAGGCAGAGGCCTACATTTATGCAGGTTCTGTCACAGACGGTACAGCGGTCAGCGGCGGTAATGTTGCTGTTCTGGGCGCCCAGGCGGAGATCTCCGGAGGCAAGCTCTCCGGTGGTATCGCAACCTCCGACGGCGGCAATCTCCTGGCAGAGGGCGTCTACGACGCTACCTATGCCAAGGTGCTGAGCGCAACGGTGGAGATCACCGACGGCACAGTCACCGGCGGCACTGCCTCTGAGGGCGGCAATCTGTCCATCCGTGGCGCGTATACAGAAAAGACCAATGCAGGTACGATCCAAGCCAATTCCGCTGCGGTTACTATGTCCGGCGGTTCCATCACCGCAGGCAAGGCAACCGGAACCTACGGCGGCAATGTTCAGGTAGGCAGCGGTGCTGTGCTGAACCTGAACGGCGGTGATGTCACCGGTGGTACGACTGCAGGGCATGGCGGAAACATTGCGGTCAATAAGTATAGCTATGATGCAAACGGTGAGCTGACCTACAGCTGGGCGGCAGGTGGCAGCCTGAATATTTCCGGCAATGCACGGATCAGCCAGGGCGTTGCCACGAAAAACGCAGGCAATATCCTTATGTTCGGCGCTATGAAAATGTCCGGCGGTATCATTCAGGACGGTACTACGGGCGCCTTTGGTGTCAATATCCGTGCAGAGGGCGGTTCCAACCTGAACCTTTCCGGCGGTCAGATCGCAGGCGGTGTCTATGTCAATAATGCCAATTCGATTACACTGTCCGGCGGGGTTCAGATCCTTCCGTCTTTGACCTCCGAAGGCTATACTGCAAACGAAGGTCTGAAACTGCAGAAGGACTTTACCGGCTCCAAGAAGCTGAAGATCTCCGGTTTGACAGCAGGTGCCAGGGTGGAAATCGTGATGGGTGCCAATACGGGTGCCTTTGCGACCCTGCCGGAAACCATGCCTGAGGGCATGAATGCCGCGGCCTATGCAGGCTTCTTCGTGCCCACCAACGCCGCTTACTCCGTAACCGTGGATGCGGAAAACAATACACTGAATTTGGCATCCGGACATATCCACTGCGAATGCGGCGGTGCAGCGGCAGGTGTACCCGGGCACACCTGCGAGCTGGTGACCTGGACAGCGAAAACCGGTTGGATCGGGGACAACAACCTGACCGAGGGCGGTCACTACTATCTGTCCGGCAATTCCAGCGGTATCCGGGTTGGCAGTACCAGCGCAGCAAAGAATGTCCATCTTTGCCTGAACGGCCATGCCGTGAATAATACGGCAGAAGGACAGCGCACGGTTATGATCTACGGTGCAGGCTCTTTGACTGTCTGTGACCATGACGGCACCGGTGTGATCACCGGCACCTCCAAGACCATGACCGAAGGCACGGTTATCTGGATGAATGACGCCAAGGGCTCTTTTACCCTGTATGGAGGCGATCTCTATGCCGGGGAGGGTACCACTGGGCTGAACCGTGGTGGCATCGTGGGCTACTACGGAACCTTGAATATGTATGGCGGCACCATCACCGGTACTGACCTGACTGCAAGCGGCACATCTGCTGACAATGGCTGGGGCGGTGCAGTGCTTGTCAATACGCTGAATATGTACGGCGGCACCATCAACGGCGGCAGTGCTGTCAACGGTGGCGCAGTGGTTGCCAGAACGGAGCTGAATATGTATGGCGGTACCATTTTCGGCGGTGCTGCCGATGCTGAAGCCGGTCTGGGCGGTGCGCTGTATTTGGATGGTGCTAAGCTGAATATTTCCGGCGGTACCATTTCCGGTGGCTCTGCCTACAACGGCGCAACGATCTACGCCAAGGATGCCACCGTCACCATGGATGGCGGAACCGTTATCGGCGGCTCTGCTGTGAATAACGGCGGCGCCATCATGCTGGCAAACGGAAGTGTCATGAACCTGAACGGCGGCAGTGTCGTTGGCGGCACCGGCGGTGTCCGCGGCGGTGCCTTCATGGTCAATGGCGGCGGTACAATGCTGCATGTTAAGGGCGGTAAGGTCATTGGCGGAACCGTGTCCGGCAACGGCAGTGCGGTATTTGTCAACGGTGCCGGTCAACTCCATGTTACCGGCGGCACGATTGAGAAGGGCAATGTTTATATTTCCGGCGGCAAGCTGTTCCCCAGCGGCGGTGAAGTGGAAGAAGTTCGGATCCACTCCCTGACCTACGCCAGCGATTTTACTGTCAGCGGCGCGCCTGTGCTGAAAAATGTGGTCCTGGATGTAGAAACCAGTTCTGTTGATACGTTCTATGTAAAAGCGCTGACCGATGGCGCTTCCATAACCTTTGACCCTGTGACTTCCGGCTACGAAAACGGCGCAAAGTTTGCCTCTGTCATGGATCCTGGTGAGTATGCACAATACTTTGTTACAGCCGATACCTTAATGGCAGATCAGGTGAAGGATGGCTTGTACTGGGTGGACAGCCCCATTTTGGCTTACAATGCGGATGGCGTTTATACTGAGACGACCTTGCCGGTCACCGTTACGGAAGATCTGCAGCTGATCTTGAACCGCGACCTGGATAAAGACCTTACGGTAAACAGCCGGCTGAGCCTGGACCTGAACGGCAATCAGCTAAGCGGAAGCATTACCGGTACCGGAAGCCTTGCTTTGGCAGATTCCGCAACCGATGACTTTACCGGCGATTACGGTCAGATCACCGGCATAGTGTCTGTAGACGTGGAAGATTTCACAAGCTTTGATGGAAAGACTTATCTTGTGGTCAAGGAAGAGGATGCCTATTCCGCCCACCGCTATAGTGTGAAGCTGACCCATGTGACTCTCCGCCCCGCTGCCGATGCCTTGGGCTATAAGGCGCAGTTTAAGGGAGACGGAACCGTTTGCAGCTATGTGACGGACTTCGGCTTCCGGCTGTGGGTGGATGACAATGCTGCTAAGACCTTCGGCAAAGGATGCAGCTTTGAAAACGGTCAGGTATTGACCTTGCGGCTGAAAGACATTTTGGCATCCGATGGCGGCGAACGCACGATCCACGGCGAGGCTTTCATCACCTTCCGTGATGTAGCGGAACCTGCAACCAGTGCATCTCACAGCACCACCATGAAGCAGACCCTTCAGACCATCAACGAAGCCTGGATGTCCTACTCCGAAGGCCAACGCAATGCGGTCAAGGAGCTTTGCGACCGCTATGCCATCACCAAGGACTGGGAACTGACCAATATTTATCCCGCTGAATCCTGAGAAAATATCCGATAGATATTCTTCTCGCTCCTAACATAGTTCCCTAAAAGGGCAAAAGCCGCCGTTGATCGGCGGCTTTTGCACGAAATGGGGTCGTCTTAAAAACAGTACGCAGTAGAATTGCCAAACAGATAGGCGCTGTCTCGATCCTTTTGAGACAGCGCCTTAACGATAGAAATTTGCAGTTTACAGTTACTCAAGCGCTCGCTTGCAGATCTCTTGCGGTACGGATCTTCTTGAGCATATAGATAATAATGGGAATGGCGATCACAAGGGTCAACACATCCGCAAGGGCCTGAACAGAGGCGATACCCACATCCTCCAATAAGTAAGCCAGCGGATACAAAATGGGGATCATGCAGCTGCCCTGACGGGCGGTGGAGAGGGCCAAAGCACCCCAGGCATTTCCGAGACCTGCACAGAGCATATTGACAACCGCTACCCATGCATGAATGGGCAGGGCAATGCACTGCAGTAAGGTGCAAAGCTTACCGAATTCCAGCATTTCCGTATCGGAGCCGGCAAAGGCGATGATCAAAGGCTCTACAAATACTGCGATCCCCACACCCATTACAACACCGCCGATAATGGCGACCAGGGAACTGAACCGATAGCTTTTGATCACCCGGTCGTATTTCTTGGCACCCCAGTTAAAGCCCGCAACGGGCTGGAAACCGGTACCGAAGCCCAAAATAATGCTGAAGGGGAACATCATGATTTTTGTAGCTACGCCCATGCCGCCCAATACGGAATCGGAGATCTCACCTGCCAGCTGATTGAGCAGAATACCGGCCACCACAGCCAAGCCGGAACGGAACATGGAGGAAGAACCAACGGCAACGATTTGTCCCACAATATCTTTGTTAAAGCGAATATAGCGTACAGAAAGCCGAAGCATACTTCTGCGGAAAATATAAGGGAAGATCAGAATGCCAAAGCTGACCCATTTGGAAATGGCAGTTGCCAGGGATGCACCGGCGACTTTCATAGCGGGGATATCAAAGGGCAGGGAAATGCCGTATTCTTTTTTAAGCCCCTCTGTACCCAGGATCAAAATAGGATCCAAAACACAGTTAAGGATACCGCCAAACCCCATGCCGATCATGGATAGGGTAGCGCTGCCCTCACTGCGCAGACACTGGTTCATCACAAAGCTGGTTGCCATGAAGGGGGCGGCAAACAGCACATAGGTGGCATAGTCGATGGAATACTGCTCGCAGGTAGGGGTTGCGCCCAACAGCCGAACCATCCCGGTCATAAACACATTGCCGAAGATCATTACCAGGGCACCCAGTGCAAAGGCGCTGAAAAAGGCGGTGGACAGTACCTGATTAGCCTTTTTGGTATTACCCTGACCCAAAAGCCTGGCAATGTAGCTGTTTGCGCCAACTGCCAGCATGGAACCGGCCATCATGATCAGCTGATCCAGCGAGGCATTCACCGTAACGGCTGCGGTGGCCTCCTTGCCAAGACCGCTGACGAAATAGGTGTCAGCCAAAGAGTAAATGGAGTTGATCAAAAAGGCAACAATGGTAGGAATTGCCATTTTGAAGATAACTTTTGGAATGGGATCATTTGCCATCATCAGCCGACGGCTTTCCTGCTGCTCGGGTGTTCGTGCCATGGTCATTACTCCTGTTTCTATCTTACAAAGTTTAACAATTATACCATAGTGGAAAAATATTGTAAAGCACAGTGATTAAAAACATTATGCAGTATTGTAAATTCAGCACTAATATGATACATTTGTCATGAATCTACAAATGCATAAATTATCTGGAGGTGCGGTATGATCCCTGCTATAGAGCCGAAGCGTTTAACCGGATCAGAAGCCTTGGTTTCTCCCGATGGGAAAAAGATTGGCTCGTTGATTGATTTTTGGAGTTGGGCTTATTCAGATTTAGCGGGTAATGCAGAGCGGGGCGCCTTGGCAGAGTATATCGTTGCCTGCGCTCTCGGAATCAGTCATAAAGAAAGGATTTCTTGGGACAAATACGATCTTCTGACCGATGACGGAATATCTGTTGAGGTGAAAACTTCCGGATATTTGCAAACCTGGGAACAAAAGGAATTGTCAAAACCCATTTTTGGTATTCAGCAAACCTATGGATGGGATAGCCATTCCAATAAGTACGATGCAACACAAAAACGTCAGGCGGATATTTATGTGTTTTGCTTACATAAACATACAGATTTGTCTACGTTAGATCCCCTGCAAATATCACAGTGGGACTTTTACTTGATGCCGACCCAAATGATAAATGAAAGATTTGACAAGCAAAAAACGGTAACACTTTCTGCGCTCCTGAAAGAGGGGGCTGAAAAGTGTGAATATAAAGATCTCCGTGATAGAATACATTACCTTCTTGCGTATCCCACAGGGGATATAGAGAAAGAATCATTATGAGAAAGCAGGGATGATATGAAAAAACACAGAATAGGAATTATACTGCTGTTAGTCGGCGTATTAATGCTGTCTTTTACCGGCTGTTTGGATCGCCTTACAGCGCAGAAAACGGAGCCGAGCGTGATTCCGCTACCGACAGAGATCACGGCAGCAGAGTCCTTGCCCACGGAAACTACAATGCCCGTTGAAACAACTCTTGAAACAGAACCGGAAACCAATTTGGTAACCGTAACGGATGCCTATATTGATGCCAGGAAGGTTGGCACCAATACGATGTGCTATCACATTCCGCGTATCAATATGCCCGGGGATTTGGCATCCGGGGTCAACGAAAAGATCTATCAGGAGCTAAGCGGAAGCCTGGCCCGCTATCCCTATGACGAAAACGGCTTTTATATCATGGATATGACGTATGTATGGGGGCAACGGGGGGATATCCTGTCTATTTTGGTGGAGGAGGACTTCAGCGAAGGCGATTACGTCACCTATTATACCTACCATGTCTCCACGGTGACCGGTCAGGAAGTGTCCGTGGAGGAAGTATACAACGTATTTGGGATCACGGAGGCCGACTATTACAGCACCGTAAAGACTGTAGCGGAAAACTATTATGACAGATCCGGTATGCTAGAATATACACCCGTGGAAATCGTCCAACAGACATTTACGGATTTGAATATTGCAAATTCTAAACCTGCCATTGGAAAGAACGGGGAACTGGTGTTTTCGCTGATGATCTATACGCCGGCTGGTTCCGGTGAATCCACAATGCTCTTTAGTGCAGACGGAAATGACATGCGCGGCTACACAGACTGTCAGGTACACTATTAATGATGATGAAAAAATGGGGGTCAGGCTGAGTGCCTGACCCCAAGGTCATTTTATCAGGGCTTTCTTGCGACGATCAAATATCTGTGGACCGTTCCTTCAATGTACCCATCTGCTTCCAGCTTATTCTGCATTTCCAGTAATCGGCTAAAGCAGCTCTCTACGGAAAACTCCGGAAATTCCCATTGGATGATTCGGGCAAACCATACAAAGGCTCCCATATCATAAAACCGCATGGGTCGAAAAGCTTCCGCTTCTTTCAGGATCTGAAACCCCGCATCCTCCAACAGCTTTTTTTGCGTTCTCAGATTGCTGTGGGGAAATGGCTTTTGTGCATGGGGTAGTACCATTTCTACCAGATCCTGATCGTTCTCGTCGCCCACCTGTTGGGTGATAAAGAGCCCACCTTTTTTGAGCAAACGAAACAGCTCCTCGCCATGAATATCTCCGTGCCGGTTAAGGATCAGATCAAAGCTTTCGTCTGCAAAGGGGATCGCTGCCGGGTCATCGCAAGGCCGGAAATCGATCCCCAGGGGAAGCAGGGTTGTCCTGCATAACTCCACATTGGGAGGATAGCCTTCCGTAGCGGCGGTGTTCTCATAAGGATGCCCAAGCGAAAGTAAAACCTCTCCACCGCCGGTGTCATAGTCCAGGATCTTCATATCGGGATTCAGATACTCCCGGATCACAGCTTTGTAATCCCAGGGGAGGGGCTCTTCCACGCACCGGCCTTCAATATGGGAAAAATCCCAGCCATGTACATGGGCGATTCTTTCTTCCAGCTCCCAAAGTTTTTTCAATTCTGATTGTTTCATATTAACTGCGTCCTTTCCAAAATTTAAAATGATGGGACGGTGCAGCTCCTGACAACATAAGTCTTATTCTCGATACAGCCTGCTGTCAGTTTGAAAACTGCACCGAGAAATTAAGTCGCATGATCATCTGAAACCTCCCCAAAATTGAAATTTGATCAATATCCGTGGTCAACATGCTTCCAGGCCCCGCCATCGGATCTAACTAAAACCCATTTCCAATTTGTGTATGTGCTGTTCGGGTTTAGAGAGCCGTCACCACCAGAAGCATCTACAGTGAACGAAGAAACAAGTACAATCACATTGTCGGCACTGTTCCTTTCTGCAAACTCCTGCCAATCGTCAAGTTTATCATCACCCAAATAGGTAATTTCGGTAAGTGTACAACCATCAAAATTCTTTTCGAAATAATTGATTGTCACATCAATTGCGGATTTAATCTCAGCATCGGAATAGATTTCAGAGGTGTAGTCCGTAACTTTAACATTTTCAGTGTTACCACCACAAGCAACCAAACAAAGCATACAAGCCAATATGAAAACGATCGACAGTAACTTCTTCATACAATTACACTCCTTTGTCAGATTTCTATTTCTTGAATAATATAGTTATAACAAGATACAGTGTAGATTTCAACATGTTAAAAGAGAAATTTTTGACTACCTCTATAGTATTGCAACCTCTGCTAAAGGGCCGATGTGGGCATCGGGCCACAAGAGACTTTGTTGACTCGCTCGGGCGACTGTTTGAAACCAATGAGTATAAAAAAAGGGGCTGTAAAGAAACAGCCCCATATCTTCGTTCAGAACTTGATCAGATCCCCTCAAACCGAGCTTCTTTTTGAATTCGGGTTTTACATAGTCAAAACCGCCTTGGCCAGCGTACACCCAGTGTTATAGAAAGAATGATATCAGACTATCTCCATATTCTTTACATGTAGAACCTGCCGCGGATCCATTTACTGTAACGAGGCAGGCATTCAAAGCATGTTCCAGCTTATTTGCTGCATCTGTACGGCATATGTGCCGCAAGAGCATGACTGCTGCACGGAGAATACTTTCCGGATTGGCGTATTCACCCAATCCTTCCTCTATCATCCGGGGGGCGGAGCCGTGGATGGCCTCAAATATAGCGAACCGATCTCCAATATTGGCGCTGCCTGCGGTACCAACGCCGCCCTGAAGCTGGGCGGCTTCGTCGGTGATAATATCGCCGTAAAGGTTGGGCAGCAGCACCACCTGGAACTGATTCCGGATGGTGGGATTAACAAGGTTGGCGGTCATGATGTCAATATACCAGTCATCCACGGTAATCTCCGGGTACTCTTTGGCCACCTCATGGCAGATGGATGTGAACTTTCCATCAGTTTTCTTCATGATGTTGGCCTTTGTGACGATGGAGACCCGGTTTTTTTTGTTCTGACGGGCATAGTCAAAGGCTGCTTTGGCGATACGCCGGGTTCCTAAGTCTGTTGTTACCTTGAAATCAACCGCCATACCGGGAAGCTCCACGCCCCGGTTACCCAAAACATACTCACCCTCAGTATTTTCCCGAAAGAATGTCCAGTCGATTCCCTCTTCGGGAATGGCAACCGGGCGGACATTTGCGTAAAGATCCAGTTCCCGACGCAATGTCACATTGGCGCTTTCCATTGTGCCTCCCATGGGAGTAGTTGTAGGGCCTTTCAGCAATACATCACAGGCTTTGATTTGCTCCAGCACATCCTCTGGCACAGACTTACCCAGTGTCAAGCGGTTTTCAATCGTCAGACCGTGGATTTGCTTCAGTATAACGGTTCCGCATCTGATTTCTTCCGAGAGAAGTGTTTGTAAAACACGCTTTGCCTGCTTCATCAGCACGGGGCCAATACCATCTCCGTCAATCAGACCAACGGTGACAGTTTCTTTTGTTGTGAAATCTGTTTTTTCGGCATTTATGCTCTCAATGCGCTGCAGCTGCTCCTGTAAAAGGATCCGAAAGCTTTCGCAGGCCATATCCAATTGATTCATTGTCCACCATCCTTTGTGTAGTTCAGCAGGCCGCCCTTAAGGAGGATCTGCTGCTGGCGTGGGGTGAAGTTGCAAAGTACAGGGATGGTCTTACCTGTGATTTCGTCAACAACTGTGATCTTTCCTAAAGTCATGCCATTGCGGATATCCGTGATACGCAGGCTATGATCTTGCTGTAAGGCATCATAATCCCCCGGGTTCTCGAAGGTCAGGGGCAGAATTCCGGCGTTTATCAGATTGGCGGCATGAATCCGGGCAAAGCTTTTCGCCAGTACGCAGCGAATTCCCAAATACATAGGTACGAGAGCTGCGTGTTCCCGGGAAGAACCCTGACCGTAGTTGCTTCCGCCGACAATAATGCCATCACCGGCACTTTTTGCCCGCTCCGGGAAAGTTGGGTCACAAACTTCAAAGCAGTATTGTGCCAGATGGGGAATGTTGGATCGGTAGGGTAGGATCTTAGCACCTGCAGGCATAATGTGGTCGGTGGTGATATTGTCGCCTACCTTCAGCACAGCCTTTGCGGAAAGAGAGTCGGAAAAGGCTTTGGATTTTGGAAATTCCTTAATATTCGGCCCACGCAGAACCTCCAGAGTACTGCCGTCCTCCGCCGGAGGTAAAACAGCAGAATCGTCAATGTGGAAAGTCTCGGGCAGTTCCATAGCTGAAATCGGTTCCAGAGTAGTGGGGTCTGTAATATAGCCCGACAGGGCAGAAGCGGCTGCGGTTTCCGGAGATACCAGATATACCTGAGCATCCTTTGTGCCACTGCGTCCATGGAAATTCCGGTTAAAGGTACGAAGGCTGACACCGCCGGAATTGGGGGAGAACCCCATGCCGATACAGGGGCCGCAGGCGCATTCCAGCAATCTTGCGCCACTGGCTAAGATGTCTGCCAGTGCGCCGCACTGGGATAGCATGGTCAAAACCTGCCGGGAGCCGGGAGAGATGGAGAGACTGACATTCGGAGCTATGGTCTTGCCCTTAAGAATGGCGGCAACTTTCAGAAGATCCAACAGGGAGGAGTTGGTGCAGGAGCCAATGCAGATCTGATCCACCTTGACATTTTGCAAGCTTTCCGCTGCAACCACATTATCCGGATTGTGGGGACAGGCGATCATGGGCTTTAACGCGGACAAGTTGATGTTAATGATCCGGTCATATTGTGCATCCGTATCAGGGGCAATGGGAGAAAAGTCTGCTTCCCGGTTTTGTGCGGCTAAAAAGGCTCTGGTCACTTCATCTGCCGGGAAAATAGAGGTGGTTGCACCTAATTCGGTACCCATGTTGGCGATAGTTGCCCGCTCCGGTACACTAAGCGCTGCAATTCCCGGGCCGCCCCATTCTATGATGGCACCCACACCGCCCTTAACAGAGAGAATGCGTAGCAATTCCAGGCTGATATCCTTGGCTGACACAAAGGGCGGTAAGGTGCCGGTAAGATGAACTTTATACATTTTCGGCATTGTGATGTAATAGGCACCGCCACCCATTGCTACTGCTACATCCATCCCTCCGGCACCGAAAGCAAGCATTCCCAAACCGCCTGCTGTGGGAGTGTGGCTGTCAGAGCCGATGAGAGTCTTTCCGGGTTTGCCAAACCGTTCCAAATGAACCTGATGGCAAATTCCGTTTCCGGGTCGAGAAAAATGAACACCGTATTTTGCGGCAACAGTCTGCAGGTAGAGGTGATCATCCGGGTTTTCAAATCCGCATTGCAGAGTGTTGTGATCGACATAGGCAATGCTGAATTCGGTTTTGACCCGAGGAATACCCATGGATTCGAATTCCAGATAGGCCATTGTGCCAGTGGCATCCTGGGTTAAAGTTTGGTCAATTCGCAGGGCCACTTCCTTGCCGGGAACCATTTCGCCGGATACCAGATGCGCGGCGATAATTTTTTGCGCAATTGTTTTACCCATGATAATCAAACCTCGCAATCATGTTTTTCTTGGCACGGATGATGTGTTGGGTGATCAGCTGAGATGCCAGGTCTGCATCCCCCGAGGAGATGGCATTAAAAATAGCCTTGTGTTCCTCAATGGAGTGCTGCAACCGGGAGGGCTCTTCAATGGATATCTTCCGGTAGCGCATGGTTTTCCGGTGCAGAGGAAGTAATGTGTCACGGATGATGGTCCGCTGACTCAGCTCATAAATTGTGTCATGGAACCGGTCATCCATTTGTCGCAGATGCTCGATATCCTTTTTTGCGAAGTAGAAGTCCTGTAATTCACTGATTTGCGTCAGCTCTTCCAGTCCCTCCGGGGTTAGATTCTGTGTGGCATAATAGGCGGCAAGACCCTCAATACGCTCACGGATATTCATAATGTCCACCAAGTCCTCTACAGTGATGCCCAAAACCACGGAACCTTTTCCAGATTCCCGGATCAATCGTTCCTGTTCCAAACGGCGAAGAGCTTCGCGGATGGGTGTACGACTGACACCCAGCTGCTCTACCAGCTTCAATTCGGTGATGATCTCCCCTCTGGGATATACGCCGGTGATGATGTCATTTTCTAGCCGCTCAAAAACCTGGTCAGCCAGCGAAACGGTTTTAAATTCTGTCATCAGATATTCCTCCTTAAAGCACAAACCGGCCCGGTGCCAGCAATTCAATCTTGTCTTCCATTTCTTTGCGGGAGATCATGGTTTGCCTGTTTGCGTCATACTCGCTGTCCACCCAGCGCTTAAGTGCCAGTACCAAAGGATCATTTTTACATATTTCCTGATTGGGTGCCAGTCGGTAATTTTGATTGATCCAGTAAGCGATGCCCGCAGTACCGGAGGTGCTGCTGATCTCCACGGTAGGTGGGCAGTTCAAAAGCTTTTGTGTATCAAAGATCGTATAGATCTCTGCATCTTTCATAAGTCCGTCTGCATGGATCCCTGCTCGGGTGGAGTTAAAATGCTTTCCCACAAAGGGGGTCATAGCGGGTACGTTGTAACCAATATCTTTCTGGAAGAACTCTGCGATCTCCGTAATGACCGTCGGGTCCATACCGTCCATAGAACCACGCAGGGAGGCGTACTCAAACACCATAGCCTCCAGCGGAATGTTTCCTGT
This sequence comes from Oscillospiraceae bacterium, assembly GCA_015068135.1. Taxonomy (GTDB): domain Bacteria; phylum Bacillota; class Clostridia; order Oscillospirales; family Oscillospiraceae; genus Faecousia. The sequence goes on from SVLB01000010.1 coordinate 59,079, forward strand.
ACGTTCACCGATACCCAACAAAGAGCAGTTTACCGCACACGCACCGTAGAGCCATGCGGTGGAGGCGTTGGAAACTGCCTTGTAAAAATCATTGTGTCCGTGCCATTCCAAATGCTCACTGGGAACATCGGAGTAGTGCTGCAGACCGTAGATGATCCCGGCTACACTTCTGGGCATAGCTGCTTCTGTATAAGGCACACCGTAGCCCATAGTATCGCAGGCACGGATCTTCACCGGAATGCCGGCCTGACGGGAAAGGTTTTGCAGTTCGTTGACAAAGGGCACAACAAAGCCGTAAAAGTCTGCCCGAGTAATATCCTCAAGATGACATCGGGGGATGACACCGGCATCAAAGGCATCGGAAATGGTGGATAAATAATGTTCCAGGGCCTGCTTTCTTGTCATTTTCATCTTTTTGAAGATGTGGTAATCGCTGCAGCTGACCAAAATGCCGGTTTCTTTCAGTCCCAACTCCCGAACAAGGCGGAAATCTTCTTTACTTGCGCGAATCCAGCTGGTGATTTCCGGGAATTTCAAATTCAAAGAAAGACATTTTTCCAATGCGTCCCGATCCTTTTTGCTGTAAATGAAGAATTCTGTCTGTCGGATAATGCCGTAAGGTCCGCCCAGCTTGGAAAGATACTGATAGATTTTGACGATTTGATCCACACTGTAGGGTTCCACCGACTGTTGCCCGTCCCGTAGCGTTGTGTCGGTGATCCAAATCTCTTCCGGCATGTTCAGGGGGACTCTGCGGTGATTAAAAGAAACCTTCGGTACGGTTCCATAGCTGTAAATATCACGCTGCAGGTTTGGCTCAGACACGTCCTGTAAGGAATACTTATAGGATTTCTGCTCCAACAGGTTGGTCTTGCTGGAAATCTCAAGCATAGTTCATCGTCCTTTCAAATGTATTATTGTATACAATTATACTTTCGGAAGCTAAAATGTCAACCCCCAATATTAGGAATCCAAAACCGTATCAACAGATAAAAAAGGCGAGCCGTTCATCGACTCGCCCATACTTCTTGAATAATCCCGCCTTTTGTATCAATATCGTCTGCTGCCAATATTGGAGAGTGACAAGATAGTGCCTTCTACTCGTTTGGTGAAACTTGGCCGGGAGCGCAGATACCTTGCGGTATCTATTCTATTATACTCCGTGCCGGTTAAGTACCAGATCAAAGCTTTCACTATCAAAGGGAACCCTTGCCGGATCATTGTAAGGCCGGAAATCGATCCCCAGGGGGAGAAGAGTGTTCCTGCACAATTCCACGACAGTAACTCTTTCATACAATTACACTTCTTATATAAAGAAAAAGAGTCATAATGTTTGAGTGATTTTTATCAAAATATTGTAATTTCATTAAATTACGTTATAATGAGAACATAAAGAAACGGAGGTATGAATAATGGCAAAAGAAAAAATCAATTTGCGAGATGAGTTACGCGCTCACAAGTTTGAATTTGATTTACTGCAAAGAATTCCCTGCACAAAACAAGAGAACAAGGAATACCAAAAGTTGCTGAAAGATGGCGGTACTCTTCCAAAGGGTGTTTTTGCTTATGTTTATGATAGTGGCGAGACATCAACAACAGAATTCTATACAATTTACGAAACCGACTTAACAGAATCTGAAATAAGAGAGTATCTTACCTATAAACAATTAAGTCTTATTAGAACAATAAAAAATTGTGTGATGTTCTTTACTGTTCTGACTATAATTGGATTGATTGCGTATTTCTTGATTATGATGAATGCTTTTTGACTTGAACATTACATACAAAAAAGGATTGTGACAGTTTGAGTGTCATAGTCCTTTTAAAATAATTTGTACCAAGTTTGCACCAAGACGAAAATTAAGGCATGAAGAAAACCCCGAAAACCGTGATGGTTTCGGGGTTTTTGAATACTCTTTGAAATAAGAAATTATCTCTTGGAGAACTGGGGATCAGGTTGAGCAGCCTTCTCGTCGTCGCAAAGTCAGCGACACTCCGTTTCCGCCTATAGCGAAAACTTCGTACGCTTCCTTGCTCCTCCTCTCCCCATAAAACTTTCGTTTTATGGGGGCCCCCGAATTTTATTAAAATGAAAAGAAGTACGGCTTGAAGGCTGATTAGCGCAAAAAAGCAGACCACCCGAGGGTGGTCTGCCAATAACTGCAATGATCCAATTATCTCTTGGAGAACTGGGGAGCACGGCGAGCAGCCTTCAAGCCGTACTTCTTTCTTTCCTTCATTCTGGGGTCGCGGGTCATGAAACCGGCAGCCTTCAGAGTGGGACGCAGCTCAGCGTTCTGGGCAACCAGAGCGCGGGAGATGCCGTGACGGATCGCACCGGCCTGACCGGAAACGCCGCCGCCGCAAACGGTAACAACGATGTCGACCTTGCCCAGGGTGTCGGTGGTGACCAGGGGCTGACGAACCACCAGCTTCAGGGTCTCCAGGCCAAAGTAATCGTCGATATCGCGGCCATTGATGATGATGGAACCGGTGCCGTTCTCGTACAGACGAACACGGGCAACGGAGGACTTACGACGGCCAGTGCCGTAGCTATACTTCTTCTTGCTCTCGTACATGTTCAGTTACCTCCAAATTACAGGGTCCATGCTTCGGGCTTCTGAGCAGCCTGATTGTGCTCAGCACCCTTGTACAGGAACAGACGGCCCAGAGCGTGACGGCCCAGGGTGTTCTTGGGCAGCATGCCCTTAACAGCCAGCTCCATAGCGTAGTCGGAGCGGTTGTCCATCATGACACGAGCCTTGGTTTCCTTCAGACCGCCGATCCAGCCGGATACGCGGTAGTAGCTCTTCTGATCCAGCTTCTTGCCGGTCAGGATAGCCTTGTCGGTGTTGATGACGATCACGTAATCGCCGCAGTCAACGTTGGGAGTGAAATCGACCTTGTGCTTGCCGCGCAGCAGGTTAGCGACGGTGACAGCGGTACGGCCC
>SVLB01000011.1 GCA_015068135.1 Oscillospiraceae bacterium
AGAAAGAAAAAGAAGAAATGAGAAGAAATAAGAGGACGGGCGGCGGAGAAAAAAGAGATAAAAAGGAAGTTGTGGGAGAATGTGGGAAATTGCCCTTTTGAGGATATTTGAGTTTACCCTATGACAGCAAAGTGCAAAATGCAAAAGGATTCCCATCCGATTGCATTTTGCACTTTTTTTGCGCCCCGTTGTAGAGGCCATGTTTGCGGTGGGGGCAAGCCCTCACCCTTCAGCCGGTTCAAAATGCAGGGCATAACAGTTTCCCGCATTATCTGCATAGATACATTGTCCATTGTAAAAATCGATCAGCTCCGGCTCTATATGCAAGCCGCAGTCTGAAAACCGATATGTCTGCAGGCGGCATTTTTGCTCGGTTGAGATTATCGCCAGCCCATGCTCCTGGGGAAACTGTGCAAGCCCTTCCAGGGAGTAAATGATCCCCTTGTGACAGCAGACTCCCTGGATAAAACGCTGGTACTCACAATCGAACTGTTCTCTAATATCCTCACGGGTCAGGGTATGTACCCGAATATCCAGGTCCGGATCCCAAGTCCCCTGAGATACCCGGGGAATGGAAAATCCAAAAAATCGCGTTACCTGCAGATCATCGATCATGGTAAACGCATACAGCTTCTCAGCTTCCCGATCGATCACAAAGTTTCCGTAGGGTCGCTGATCCGCACCGTGTTCGGAACACCACAGCCCGGAAACGTCGGTAAAATCAACCTTCAGAAGCTGCACCAGCGTCGTGGTAAAGCGGTCCTTCTCCCGCTGTACACGGTAAACACAGCACTGTCCTGCCCGGCGGTCATCGAAATCTTTGTAATTGTTGTAGATATTGGCATAAAGCAGGGGAAACTCATCGTCGGGTGCATAGAACTGTGTGCCGAAGAAAACCCCGTTGCAATGGGGTACGAGCCGATCCGTCTTGTGAAGATCCATACAGCAAAGAGCAGGCTGATACCCACCGGGAGCTGTGGGCTTCATTTCATCCAGATCGTAAACATGGCAGCTGCCATCCATTTGAAAACGGAACAGATACTTGCCCCATACAGCGCCATCCTGTCCTCTTGCGATTTTTGTAAGTCTGCGTACTTCCATTCTCCACCTCATAGGGGTAAATAGGGCAGCGCGCCGGTAAATTCACCGATCTGCCGCATTTCTTCATAGGTTTTTGGGTTGACAGGGATCCCCTCCCGGGCAATCCGCTTTGCGGCATAAAACTCCTTCTCGCCATGGGTGTAGATCCTCTGACACCCTTCTGCCTTTTGGCTGTCACGAAGCTCCTGCAGAAAAACGGAAAGCTTTTTTTCCAGCGTTTCCTTATCCCCAAAGATCCCGTGATCCAAGGCCATAAAGAAATGGCAGATATTGGCACGGCCCTTTGTCTTATAAATATAATTAGAGGTCGTTCCGTCGGAAAAAACAGAGGTAAATATCTCACAGAGCATAGCAAAACCGTAGCCCTTATAGCCGGAGCTGTCCTCTCCTGCGCCACCCAGGGGGAGTATTCCACCGCCGGTCTTTCCAATGATATTGCCAAGCACCCGGGATGCATCGGTACTGGGATTTCCCGTTTCGTCCAATGCCCAGCCCTCCGGGATCACCCCGTCCCGTTTTGCGTATACCTCAAGCTTTCCCCGGGGCACCACCGTCGTAGCGGCATCAAAGGTAAAAGGGACCGGATCGGCAGGCATGGAAAAGGCAATGGGGTTTGTCCCCAGCATTGCCTGGCGGCCAAAGGTCGGGACCATGATCGCTTCGGTATTGGTCATGCAAATTCCCACAAAGCCTTCCCGGGCTGCCATCTGGGTATAGTACCCTGCAATACCAAAGTGATTGGAATCCCGCACGGCAACCATGCCGATCCCGGTTTTTCGCGCTTTTTCCATAGCCAGTTCCATAGCCCTTATTCCTACCAGCTGCCCCATGGCATCGTTTGCATCCAAGGTTGCGCAGATAGGGGTTTCCTTTACGGTCCGGATGGCGGCATCTACTTTAACAAGCCCTTCTGTGATCTCCTTGTGGTAGCGCACCATACGCTGTACCCCGTGGGATTCGATTCCGCTCAGATCCGCCGCCAACAGTACGTCTGTGATCTTGCGGCTCTGTTCCGGGGTAAACCCGTAGTCTTCATAAACCTTATGGCAAAATTCCTTTACACATTCATAATCCAAACGACGGTATTCCATGCTATCCTCCATCAGTCTTTCATTGCTTCCAGCAAGTCCAGGAACGTTTCCGCAATTTTTTCTGCCGTACCGGGTGCAAAGGTGCAGTTATCCACCTCATATCCGCCGTCGGCGAATCCCATTGCCGATGGGATATATCCCACATAGGATGGCCAGCTGTAGCCATTGATAAATGTCTTGCCAAAGGCAGAATTGCGCTTGATATACATACAGGTCGTATCAAACAGCTCATAGGGGAGTACGACTCCCGCCACATCTCCAAAGGAATAGGTCTGAAGCAGCATATCCTTGGTCTGCGGCAACTTGGCATTGGCAATGGCCCGGCTGGCATGAAAAGAAGAGTGAAAACCCAGAGGTTCTGCAAACTCCATGGCCTCCTGGATGGAATGACCGGCCTGATAAAAATCCACAATTTTTTGGGCATTGTCCAAATTGCCGTCAAAGTCATGATTCACCGGTGCGGAAAGAATGCCGTGAGACACCCGAACCGGACCGCCCCGAACCGGATGCAGCCGCACTTTTTCCGCATAATCCACCATGATCCTTGCCCATTCAAAGCGATCAAAGGCACGCTGCTCCGCTTTGATTCGGCTGCCGCTGTTGATATTTCCGGCACCGCCGTTCCAGTAAATGCAATGCACCCCCAGGCGGGCTTCCGCTTCCTCCCGGAACGAACCGGCCAACTGTGCAGAGACCTTTTGGTTTTTCCCCTCCAGATGGGGATGGGTCTGGAAATTGGCAATGAGAATATCTTTACAGCCCTCCCGGCAAAAGCGCATCAGCTGCAGCTCCGGATCGGCCTGACTCTCATGTCCAACGACACAGGTACCGGACCCCTTGAACAGATCTCCGCAGAAGCTTCCGTCATCCATCACATAGCGCTTGACAAAGTTCATACGCTCTGTAATGGCACTGCCTACGAAGATCTTAGCAGGCTTGCGGTCATGCCAGGCCTGCACCGCTGCCGTTATCATACCGTTTATGTACCTTTCCCGGAAGCGCATTACCGCGGGGATCTCCGGGAAATGACAGCCCACAGAATCGTGGGTATGGGTCCCCATCAAAAATATATGATCTTTGGGTACCTTTACAGCCTGTGTGATACCCTCCAAGATATCCTCTCCCAAATAACTGGGAGCCCAGCTGAGATCTCCCGTAACGATCAGGATCGTTTGCCCTGCCTCATCGCTGAGTGCAAGGGCTCTGGCCTGCAGATCCGTGATGTTTCCCAAGCTGAATCTGCGCAGATCGTCACCGTAGCTGGTCATGGGTACAGACTCCTGGGGGGTGATGTCCGCCAAACCAAAGCCCGCTGTCATTTGATATGCTTCCATCTGTGCAACGCCTCCTTTATGAATCACTTAAATTATAGCAAAGGCATTGACATCTGCCAAATCAAAAGATAGTATATGGGTATAGATTTTTTCTATATGGAGCGTTGGCATATGGAACTGAAAAAAATCGATTATTTTTTGAAGATCGCCCAAACAGGAAGCCTTTCCAAAGCCGCAAAGGCGCTGTTTCTCACCCAGCCGACTCTGAGCCGTTTTCTGGAAAATTTGGAGCAGGAGCTGAAGGTAAAGCTGTTCACCCGCAGTAAAACAAGCGCCTTAAAGCTGACGCCGGCAGGGGAGGACTATCTGAAAACCGCAAAACAAATCGCCAATCTCTGTAAAAAGATGGATCACAGCCTGGACCGTTACCGGCAATCAAAGCATCGCATTGTATTTGGCATCAAGGGCTACTATCTGACCCCCTTTGCTGCCCAATGCGCCAAGGAGGTCATGGAAGCCTTTCCTGAAGTTTCCGTGGATTATTTTGTCGCGGATTCCCAAACTCAGGAACGTCTGCTTCTTGACGGCAGTCTGCAGATCGGCCTTATGTCCTATGAACAGAAGAACCCGGCACTTGCCTATGTTTCTGTTAGTAAAAGCCCCATGCAGCTGGTGGTTTCTCCGCAGAATCATTTGGCTGATCTGACCGCCGGGCTGACACAGCAGCAAAAACTGCACCTGTGTTCCCTTCCCAATGACCCGCCTATGGCCCTTATGCGGGAAGGGACTGTACTGCGGCAGGTTTGTGACAGCTACTTTAAAACCCTTAAGTATCAACCCAATATCCGCACCACCTATATGCGTCATGGGACCATCGTCCGGCTCTTAAATGAACAACCGGATCTGGTCGCCTTTTGCCCGGAAAACAATATTTCAAAGAATTTGACATATATTCCCCTGGATCCGCCGTTTTATTACACGGAGGGGATCGTTTATCCCCTGGGTTCTCAGTTGAGCAAAGCGGAAAAGTACCTGATCTGCCTGCTGAAAAATCTTCCGCCTTTACGGGATCTGGATCTGTAACGGAAGGGCAAGAGGACCGTCCGCTTAAAAAAGAGAGTAACAGAACTGCTCTGTTATTCTCTTTTTCTTTTTTTATATAGTATCTGTGGAAAAACTCTTGTTTTTTCCACAAAGCTGTGGTAAAATTTACGTTGAGATAATTTTGCTGTTTTCCTTCTTTTCCGGGTTGCATTTTTGGCCGGTAAAGTCCTTCAAATATCAAAAAAGGAGTAGGATACTATGTTTTCTTCTGCCTATGTATGGGCTAAAATTTTGAATTATATTGAAGAACAGATGGGATCTATTGCTGTTTCCACCTGGTTTGACGATGCGGATGTGATCTCCCTGACCGAGGAGAATCTGATCATCTATTCTCCCTCGGATTTTCGCCGGGATCTGATCCGTCAGCGCTGTGCCGATCACATCCATGATGCTCTGAAAAAGATCTTCAATTCCGATGCCAAGCTTTTGGTACTGTCCGACAAGGAGCTGGAAGAATACCAAAACCGGGACAAAAAGCTGCACACCCTGGATTTTAATCCCCAATTCTCCTTTGATACCTTTGTGGTCGGCGCTTCCAACCAGCTGGCCCACGGCGCAGCTCTGGCGGTTGCCACCACTCCCGGTCAGACCTACAACCCCTTGTTTATTTACGGCCCTCCCGGTGTAGGCAAGACCCATTTGCTGTATGCCATTGCCAACACCATCCGAAAGAACAACCCGGAAGCCAATATCGTCTATATCAAGGGTGACCAATTTACTAATGAGCTGATCGAAGCCATTAAAAGCGGTAAAAACATTGAATTCCGGAGTAAATACCGGGAAGCGGATCTGTTTTTGATCGATGATATCCAGTTTATTGCCGGTAAGGACTCCACCCAGGAGGAGTTCTTCCATACCTTCAATAATCTCTACGAGAACCACAAGCAGATCGTCATGACCGCTGACCGGAAGCCCAGCGATATGCAGACCTTGGAGGACCGACTGCGCAGCCGGTTTGAATGGGGTCTGATCAGTGATATCCAGCCCCCCGATTATGAGACCCGTATGGCCATCATCAAGACCAAGGCCATTTCTTTAGGGATCGACCTTCCTGACGATGTATGCAATTATATTGCCGTAAATGTCACCAATAATGTCCGTCAGCTGGAAGGCACCGTGAAAAAGATCATGGCTTACCGGGATCTGAACAATATGCCTTTGGATCTTCCCAATGTCTCCCGGGCCATTGACGATATGTTCAAAAACGAGGGCAACTCACTGCCCACCCCCAATCTGATCATCAATCAGGTATGCCGGTTCTACTCCGTGGAAGAAAGTATTCTTCGGGGAACTCAAAAGACCAAGGGCATCACCGAGGCCCGGCAGGTCGCCATTTACCTGATCCGAAAGCTGACCAATCTTTCGTTGCCGGATATTGGCAAGGAATTTGGCAAGGATCACTCCACCATTCTTTATTCCATCAAGAAGGTGGAGAAAGCACTTGCCGACGGTGACGATGTTCTCAGAGATCATATCCGGGACATTACCGCAAACATCAATTCCTGTTTGTAAGTTCTCCACAGAGGCTGTGGAATGTGGAAAACTTTTCTGTGGATAAAATATCCTTCCATTTTACAGTTTTCCCCATGTGGATAACCGGTTTACAATTCCACCGACTCCTGTGGAGAAAAAATTCCTGATAATACAAGGCTTTTCCCGGTTTTCCACAAAAGTTTTCCCCTACTACCCCTACAACTACCTAAACCTATGTAAATTTATATATATATTATTTATTTTTCAGAAAGAAGGGTTTGCGCCATGCGATTTACCTGTGAAAAAAGTATGCTGGTCACCGGCCTGAATATTACCGGACGGACCGTCGCCCAAAAGAGTGCCCTTTCTGCCATTGAAGGTATTCTTTGCAAAGCCGGAGCTGATCTGACCCTCACCGGCTACAATATGGAAACTGCCATCACCTACCGCATCGACGCGGAGATCACCGATCCCGGTCAGTGCGTTCTGCCGGCCAGACTCTTTGGCGATATTATCCGCAGACTGCCGGAAGGTCCTGTGACAGTGGTAGTGGATGAAAGCTGCAAGGTTTCCATCCGGGCGGGCTATGCCTCCTTTACCATTTCCGCGGAAACCGCCGACGATTATCCGGAGCTTCCCGATGTGGGTACCGGCCGTTCTACCGCAATCCCTCAGATGGCTATGAAAGAGCTGATCAGCGGCACCATCTTTGCCGTTGCAGAAAATCAGGGCAGACCCATCCACACCGGTGTCAAATTTGAAATTGAGGAAAATTCTGTTACCGCCATTGCTGTAGATGGCTTCCGTCTTGCCCGGCGCACCTATCCTACGGAAGAACCCACCGGTAGATCCACTTCCTTTGTGGTGCCTGCCGCCTCTTTGAAGGAAGTGGAAAAGATCCTGCAGGATGGAGACGACACGGTTTCCTTTACCCTGGGCACCAAGCATATTCTCTTTGAGATCGGACCGGCTGTTCTGATCTGCCGGTTGCTGGAAGGTGACTTTTTGGATTGGCGGAAGGTTGTCCCCACCAACTGCCCCATTAAAGTGGTGGCCAATGTGGGAGAATTGGCCTCTGCCATTGACCGTGTGGGTCTGATTGTTTCTGAAAAATACAAGAGTCCCGTTCGCTGTGTCTTTGGAGATCAGGTGTTGTATCTGAAGACCAACACCACCATCGGTGCCGCTGAGGACCGCTGCAGCTTTGCCGGTAACGGTCATGAGCTGGAGATCGGTTTTAATGTCCGCTATCTTGCCGATGCCATGCGGGTGATCCCCAGCGAGGAGGTCGTTTTGGAGCTGACCAACTCCTTAAGCCCCATCGTGATGACCCCCGTAGATGATAAATACGACTTTTCTTATATGGTCCTGCCTGTACGGATCAAAAACTGAGGATAACATATGAAAGTGACAGTGAAAAAGAAGGATGCAAACCTGATCCCTTTGGCTATTTCCACGGAATTTATCAAGCTGGATGCGGCGTTGAAATTTGCCAATGCTCTGGAGTCCGGCGGTATGGCAAAGACTGTGATTTTGGACGGCAAGGTGAAGGTCAACGGAGAGGTTTGCCTTATGCGCGGCAAGAAGCTGTATCCCATGGATACTTTTAGCTTCATGGGCGCCAATTATCAGATCGTTTCCAATGGAAATTCGTGATCTGACCTTAAGAAGCTTCCGAAATTATGGGGAGATCTCCCTGGAATTTGATCCCGGTGTAAATCTTTTGGTGGGCGACAATGCCCAGGGAAAGACCAATTTATTGGAAGCCATCGCTTATCTTGGCTCCGGACGGGCCTTCCGTACCCAAAAGACCGCGGAGCTGATCCGTTTGGGAGATCCCTTTGCAGATCTGGAAGGGAAGGTTTATTCCCAGGAGCGGGAGCAGACCCTTCGCTGGGTTCTGTTTTCCGGGCAAAAACCCCGTCAGCTTTACCGGAATGGGGTAAAGAAACGCACTGCGGCGGATATTTCCGGCGTATTGCAGACGGTTCTGTTCTGCCCGGAGGATCTGATGGTCTTAAAAACCGGAGCATCTGCCCGGCGGAGGCTGGCGGATACCGCACTTTGTCAGCTTCGTCCCAATTATGAATCCGCTCTTTCGGAATACCAAAAGATCATAGACCAAAAAAGCCGGATACTAAAGGATCAGCAGGAAAATCCCGGACTTTTGGAGCTGCTTCCTGATTACAATACCCGGCTTTGCCAGGTAGGTGCGATCTTGATCTCCTACCGGGCAAGGTTCTTTGAGGGACTGGCAAGGGAAGCAAAAGAATACCACAGTCATTTTTCCGGCGGTGCGGAGGACTTTTGTTTATCCTATAAGACCGTTTCCACGGTAAAGGATCCCTTTGCGCCGGTAAAGGATCTGGAACAGGATCTGCTATCCCACTTGGAAAGCCATTCCCGGGCAGAGCTGAGCAGCTGCCAATGTCTGACCGGGCCCCATAAGGATGATTTTGATGTGACCCTTTCGGGAATGTCCTTAAAAGCCTTCGGCTCTCAGGGTCAGACCCGGACGGCGGCCATTAGTCTGAAGCTGGCACAAAGAAAGCTGATGGCAGATCAGTCAGGGGAGATCCCGGTGCTGCTTTTAGATGATGTACTGTCAGAATTGGACCCGGGACGTCAGGATTTTGTACTGAATCAGATCACAGAGGGTCAGGTGTTCATCACCTGCTGTGAACCCGGTCGGTTTACCAAATTGGGAAAAACCGTGACTATCAAAAATGGAGTAATGTATTATGTCTGAAGAAACCAAAGTAACCCAGGAATATGGCGCGGAACAAATTCAGGTATTGGAAGGCCTGGAAGCGGTTCGCAAGCGCCCCGGTATGTATATCGGCTCCACCTCCTCCTCCGGTCTGCATCATTTGGTGTATGAGATTGTGGATAACTCCATCGATGAGGCCTTGGCAGGATATTGTAAGCACATTACCGTGACCATCAACCCCGGTAACTCCATTACCGTTACCGACGATGGCCGTGGTATTCCCGTGGATATCCAGGCCCAGACCGGTAAGCCCGCTTTGGAAGTGGTATTTACGGTCCTCCATGCCGGCGGTAAGTTCGGCGGCGGTGGCTATAAGGTCTCCGGCGGTCTGCACGGCGTGGGTGCCTCTGTTGTCAATGCCCTTTCCCAGTGGCTGCAGGTCCGGGTGCATAAAAACGGCCATATCCATGAGATGAAATTTGCCAGGGGCAACATCACCCAGCAGATGAAGATCGTAGGAACCACCGACAAAACCGGTACAGAGGTCACCTTCCAGCCCGATCCGGAGATGTTTGATGATGTGATCTACGACTATACAGTCCTTCGGGACCGTATGCGTGAGGAGGCCTTCCTGAATGCAGGCCTTTCCATTGCCATCACCGATGACCGGGAGGATAGTCCCGTTACGGAGACCATGTGCTATGAGGGCGGTATCCGGGAGTTTGTCACCTGGACCAACCGGCACAAGACCAATATCCATGAGGATGTAATCTATATGAACGGCTCCAAGGGGGATGCCTCCGCGGAGATCGCTTTGCAGTATAACGACGGCTTTAATGAATCCATCCAGTCCTTTGCCAATGATGTGCGTACCCCCGAAGGCGGTATGCATGAGACCGGCTTCAAGACGGCCCTGACCCGTGTACTCAATGCCTACGGCATGAAAAACGGTATCATCAAGGGCGATGACAAGGTCTCCGGTGAGGATTGCCGTGAAGGTATCACTGCCATTATTTCCGTAAAGCTGACCGATGCCCAGTTTGAGGGACAGACCAAGGCTAAGCTGGGTAATGCCTATATCCGGACTCTGGTCGAGCAGGTGGTGGGTGACCAGCTGACCACCTATTTTGAGGAGCATCCTGCCACTGCCAAGGTAATTTTGGAAAAGGCCATGCTTGCCAACCGGGCCAGAGAAGCTGCCCGGAAGGCAAGGGAAAATGCCCGCCGGAAGACCGGCCTGGAATCCGGCGGTATGCCCGATAAACTCCAGGACTGCAACGAAAAAGACCCGGCTCTGTGTGAGCTTTACATCGTCGAGGGTGACTCCGCTGCAGGCTCTGCCATTCAGGGCAGAGATTCCCGGTTCCAGGCAATTCTGGCCATGTGGGGTAAGATGCTCAACGTGGAAAAGGCCAGAGCCGACAAGATTTACGGCAATGATAAGCTCTCTCCTCTGATCGTGGCCCTGGGCGGCGGCATTGGCGAGGACTTCGATATTGAAAAGCTGCGTTATCATAAGATCGTCATCATGTCCGATGCGGACGTGGACGGCGCCCATATCCGTACCCTGCTTTTGACCTTCTTCTTCCGGTATATGCGGCCTCTGATCGAAAACGGCTATGTCTACTCTGCTGTGCCGCCTCTTTATAAGCTGAAAAAGGGCAAGACCGAGCGGGTGGCCTATTCCGATGAGCAAAGAGACCAGGTTTCCGCGGAAATGCGGGGAGAGTCCAATATGAAGGTGGAGATCTCCCGGTTTAAGGGTCTTGGCGAAATGGATCCTGAGGAGCTTTGGTCCACCACCATGGATCCTGAGACCCGGACCCTGCGCCGGATCACCCTGGAGGATGCCCGCCGTGCCGATGAGATCTTTACGGTCCTCATGGGCGAGCAGGTGGAGCCCAGAAAGGAATGGATCGAGCGTAACGCACGTTATGCGGTAAATATTGATATTTGAAAGAAGACCCGAAATGAAACACGAAAGACTCAAGCGGATACTGATCATTCTGTCTTTGGTTTTGGCGGCAGAGGTGGTGACCATGTGTGTGCTGATCACCATGGAGACCAACCGCAGAAATCAAAGCTATCTTCCCACCCATACGGACTGGCTGTTGTTTACCGAGCCTACCCAGCCTTCCACTGAGGAAACAACGCTGCCTACGGAGGATACCTTACCTCCGGAGACCACAGAGGCCACCGAGCCCCACCCGGAAAGTCATATTCTCACCTTTGCCGGTGACTGCACCCTGGGAAGCGCTCCGTCTATGTTTTCTGTGGACAGCAGTTTTGTGAAAACCGTGGGTACGAACTATGACTATCCCTTTGCCAATGTAAAGGATATCTTTGAAAACGACGATTTTACCATGGTGAATCTGGAAGGTGTATTTGCCGAAAGCGGTAATGCCCAAAGTAAGCTATTTACCTTCCGTGGACCCATAGCGTACACCCAGATCCTTACCGGTTCTTCTGTGGAAGCAGTGACCCTGGCAAATAACCATTCCTTCGATTTTGGTCAGAAGGGCTATGATTCCACCAAAAATGCGTTGGACGAGGCGGGCGTTTCCTATGTGGAGGAGAATAAGATCCGTATTTTTACCACGGAACGGGGACTGAAGATCGGTATGTATGCCGATGCCTTCAATTTCTCCGTGGATGATATCAAGGAAAATATCCAGAAGCTGAAGGATGCCGGCGCCCAGGTGATCGTGTGTGCCTTCCACTGGGGCGAGGAGGGAAAATACCGTCCCGGTCAGGCTCAGCAGGACTTTGCCCATGCGGCATTGGAGGCCGGTGCCCATATTGTCTACGGTCACCATCCCCATGTGCTCCAAAGAACCGAGCAGACTGAACAGGGTGTGATCCTGTATTCCATGGGTAATTTCTCCTTTGGCGGTAATACCGCACCCCGGGATATGGACTCTGCCATTGCCCAGGTGGAGATCATAGTGGATCCCGACGGTACGGTCCAGGTAGGCAAGCTGGAGCTGATCCCCACCCGGATCTCCTCGGTGGAAAATTACAATAATTACCAGCCTACTCCCTATGAGCCGGATACGGAAGCGTATGACCGGACCATGGAAAAGCTGAACGGCACCTTTACAGGACCGGATCTGACGGTGGATTACGAGGAAGAAGAAACCGAGCCCACCACGGAAGCAACCACAGAGGCTACCACGGAGGCGACTACCGAGTCTACCACTGAAATCACAGAACCCTCCACGGAAACCACCGACCCCTCCGTCGAGGAAACAGAGGAATCGGCCCAATCCACAGGGGAAACAGAAACCACATAGGGAAATTGACACTTACTGGTTTCTAAGTGTTATTGCAGAGAGGCGACGTGGCAATCCACACGTGTAAACACACCGCTATGAACGAAAGCACTGTAGGGGCCGGTGCCTACACCGGCCCGTGGGCCGAAGTGGTCTTCGGCCCCTACAAGGGCGGTACTTTCATAACAATGACGCACAAAAGATCTCCCATTTATAATTTATAATTCGTAATTTGTAATTCGTAACTCATAACGAACCTGCATACCATTTTGGAGGTGCTTTTATGGCACATAACAGAAGTTATAAACCTGAGGATATCACCTTTCCCGACCAGGCGATCGTAGAATCCAACCTGGTGGAGGAAATGGAGAAATCCTATATTGAATACGCCATGAGCGTGATCGTGGGCCGTGCATTGCCGGATGTGCGGGACGGCCTGAAGCCCGTTCATCGCCGGATCCTCTACACCATGTATGAAAGCGGTCTGACTTCGGACAAACCCTTTAAGAAATCCGCGACCTGCGTGGGTGATGTGCTGGGTAAGTACCATCCCCATGGCGATGCCTCTGTGTACGACGCCATGGTCCGTCTTGCCCAAAACTTCTCCATGCGTTACATGCTGGTGGACGGCCACGGTAACTTCGGTTCTGTGGACGGTGACCCCCCCGCAGCATACCGTTATACCGAAGCCCGTATGAGCAAGCTTTCCAATGAGATGCTCCGGGATATCGACAAGGATACGGTGAACTGGGATCCTAACTTTGACGAGTCCCGGAAAGAGCCCCGTGTGCTGCCCAGCCGGTTTCCTAACCTGCTGGTAAACGGTTCTTCCGGTATTGCCGTTGGTATGGCCACCAATATTCCCCCCCATAACCTGACCGAGGTGATCAATGCCTGCGTGGCAGTGCTGGATGACCCGGAGGTATCCATGGTGGACCTGATGGACCATGTGACCGGCCCGGATTTCCCCACCGGCGGTATTATCATGGGCCGCAGCGGTATCCGTGCCGCCTATGCCACCGGTCGCGGCAAGGTGGTGGTCCGTGCCCGGACAGAGTTTGAGGAATTTGGAAAGGACCGGATCCGCATTATTGTCACCGAGCTTCCTTACCAGGTCAATAAGCGTATGCTCATCAAAAACATTGCTGAGCAGGTAAAGGATAAGCGCCTGGATGGTATTTCCGATTTGCGGGACGAGACGGACCGCAAGGGTATGCGGATCGTCATCGAACTGAAGAAGGACGCCAATCCCCAGGTGGTGCTCAACACCCTCTTTAAGCAGACCGCCCTGCAAAGTAGCTTTGGCATTATTATGCTGGCTTTGGTGGACGATCAGAAGCAGCCCCGGATCCTGTCCTTGCGGCAGATCATCGATGAGTACCTTACCTTCCAGATGGAAGTGCTGACCCGGCGCACCCAGTACGATCTGCGCAAGGCCCAGGAGCGTGCCCATCTGTTGGAGGGTCTGCTCATCGCCCAGGATAATATCGACGAGGTCATCAAGATCATCCGCAGCGCTTACGATGATGCCAAGGAACGGCTGTGTGAGCGGTTCGGTTTGGATGAGATCCAGGCCCAGGCTATTTTGGACATGCGCCTGAAGGCTCTGCAGGGTCTGGACAGAGAAAAACTCCAGGCAGAGTATGATGAGCTTCAGACCAGAATCCAGTATTATCATGAATTGCTGGCAGATCCCGTGAAGCTGCAGGGTGTCCTTCGGGAGGAGCTGATCACCATCCGGGACAAGTTCGGCGACGACAGAAAGACCGAGATCCAGGATGTGGAGGATGAGATCGATATCGAAGACCTCATCGAGGAGGAGGATTGCGCCTTTACCATCTCCAATCAGGGCTATGTGAAGCGTATGCCCGTGGATACCTACCGCACCCAGTCCCGGGGCGGCAGAGGCGTCAATGCCCAAAACCTCAAGGAGGAGGACTTTGTCAAGTGTCTGTATGTGGCCTCCACCCACGATCATATGCTGTTCTTTACGGACCTGGGCCGTGTCCATCACCGGAAGGGCTATCAGATCCCCGAGGCAGGACGCACTGCCCGCGGCACGGCTATGGTCAATATCCTGCCCCTGGAAAATGGGGAAAAGGTCACTGCTGTGGTGGTCACCAGAGAATTCCATGAGGATGAGTACCTGATGATGATCACCCGTCAGGGTACGGTCAAGCGGATCCCCTTCATTGCCTTGGCTACCCGGCGCAAGACCGGTATCCGTGCCATTACCCTGGATGAGGGCGATCATCTGATCAATGTGATCCGCACCAACGGCAATGACAATATCATCCTGGCAACCGCCAACGGTATGGCCATCTGCTTCAACGAAAACGATGTGCGGCCCATGGGCAGAGATGCTACCGGTGTCCGTGGCATTACTCTGACCGGTGACGACCAGGTGATCGGTGCGGAGAAGGCCGAGGAGGGTAAGACCCTGCTCACGGTCACAGTCAACGGTTATGGCAAGCGAACGGAACTGCAGGAGTACTTGCGTACCGGTCCCGATGGGGAGAAGACTGCTCAGAGCCGTGGCGGTAAGGGTCTGAAGAACTATAACATCACCCCCAAGACCGGCAAGGTTGCCGGCTGCCGCGTGGTGGATGATAAGGATGATGTGATGCTCATTGAAAACGGCGGCGTGATCATCCGGATCCCGGCCTCCGGTATCAATGTGTATAAGCGGGATGTCCAGGGCGTGATCGTCATGCGCGTGGAACCCGGCAACGAAGTGGTGTCCATTGAGCGTGTGACACCCATGGAGGAAACTGAGGCTTGAAGACCGTAACACTGTATACGGACGGTGCCTGCTCCGGCAACCCCGGCCCCGGTGGCTGGGGTGCCATTCTGGAATATATGGGGGTGGAGAAGGAACTCTCCGGGGGAGAGGCCTCCACCACCAATAACCGGATGGAGCTGACCGCTGTGATCCGTGGTCTGCAGGCATTGAAAGAGCCCTGTGTGGTAGAGCTGTATTCCGACAGTAAATATGTGATCGATGCCCTACAAAAGGGCTGGGCCTGGGGCTGGAAAAAGAAAAACTGGATCAAATCCGATAAAAAACCTGCCCTGAACCCGGATCTTTGGGAGATCCTTCTTCAGCTGACCCTGAAGCACGAACTGCATTATCACTGGGTCAAGGGCCATGCGGAAAACGAGAAGAATAACCGCTGTGATCAGCTGGCGGTGGCCCAGTCTGCGAGGTACAGAGAATGTATGTAAATATCGGCAATGATATGTCCGTCCGGGATTCCTCCATTATCGGGATCTTTGATATGGACAACACCTCCACCTCCAAGCGGACAAGGCAGTTTTTGGAGCTGGCACAAAAAAACGGCGAGATCGTTCCTTGTGACGATCTGCCGAAGTCCTTTCTTCTTACCAGCCAGTACGGTATGACCAGGGTGTATGAATCCACCCTGGCCAGCACCACCCTGGAAAAACGCACCCACCGATAGGGGAATGCAAAATATAAAGTGCGAAATGCAAAGTGCAAAGCGCAAAATGCCGAATGCCAAATGACCAATGTCAAAATACACGCAACAAGGCTGCCATGGCAATAATGCGCAAAGGCGGATAACTTATCATTTATAATTCGTAACTTGTAACTGGTAATTATTTTGAGGTTTTTATGGATTGGTTGGAAATTACGATCGAGACCTTGCCCGGAACGGCGGAGGATGTGGCAGCTGCCCTCACCGCCGGAGGTTTTTCTGATCTGGTTATGGAAGATCAGGAAGAATTCCAGGATTTTTTGGAACAAAACCGAGCATATTGGGACTATATTGACGAAAGCTTGGAACAAAAGCTTCAAGGTCTTTCCCATATCAAGCTATACCTGGAACAGCAGGATCAGGCAGGTCTTACCAGGCTCGGGACCCTTTTGGAAACCCTGCGCGGCAAAAATCCCCAATGGGGCGCGCTTCCCATGAAGGCAGAAGCTATGGCTCCCGTGGATTGGGAGGAAAGCTGGAAGGATAACTATCCCCCTCAGGAAGTGGGTGAAAAGCTGGTTGTCCTCCCGTATTGGTTGGCTGAGGGCTATGCAGACCACCGCCTGCCGGTGATTTTGGATCCCGGTCTGACCTTTGGCACCGGCGCCCACCCTTCCACCCAAATGGTCATGGAATTTATGGAACAGATGGATCTTACCGGCTGTGAGTGCCTGGATCTGGGCAGTGGCAGCGGTATTTTGTCCATTGCCGCCCTGCGGCTGGGCGCTGCACATGCCACCGGTGTGGACATCGACCCCAAGGCCGAGGATATCGCCCGGGAGAATGCCGCCTATAACGGCTTTACGGAATCGGAATTTACTGCCCTGACCGGCAATGTGACTGCTGACAGGGGTTTAATGGAAAAACTGCAGAAAAGTCAGTATCGGCTGGTGCTGGTGAATATCGTAGCCGATGTGATCATTGCGTTGGCGCCGGTGCTTCCCCGGTTTTTGCAGGAGGACAGCGTCCTCCTTTTGTCCGGGATCCTGGATACCCGGCTTGAGGATGTAAAGGCCGCTTTGGACCGGGCCGGGCTGGAGGTTCTGCAGGTGGCCCAAAAGGAAGATTGGCGCAGTATTCGCGCAAAAAGGAGATAAGTATGGCAATTCCCTATCGCACAAAGAGGGTTTTGTGGCGCATGTTTGTGACCGTCCTGATCCTGCTGCTGATCGCAGTGCTGATCTGGGGCTGCTGGGCCATTTGGCTGGGCAGGTATATGGTCTATACCCGTAACGATGGTGTGCGGCTGGATTTTAACAAGGATGCCAACAGCATCACCGGCGATCCGGTGACAAAACCCCTGCCTCCGGAGACGGTATCCATTTACTATAACGAGGGGGAAAACCTGATCACTCCGGAGACGGAGCTGACCCAAATGGTGGGCTACTATGTTACCGCCAGCGAGCTGGAGGAGGATATTGCCCAGATCATGCCCCAGGTACGGCAGCTGGAAAAGGGAACTCCCGTGATGGTGGATGTAAAGAGCATTTACGGAAACTTTTTCTATAACTCCAAGCTAAGCACGGAACGCAACAGTGACCTGGATCCTGATGCCATGGACAAATTCATCCGGGAGCTGAACCAAAGCGGCGCATATACCATTGCCAGAGTACCGGCCTTCCGGGACTTTAAGTATGGTCTGAGCCATGTAGCTGACGGTTTACCCACCGCCGGCGGCTATCTTTGGATGGATGATCAGGGCTGTTATTGGCTGAATCCTGCCAGTCAGGGAACGCTGTCTTATTTGGTGCAGATCGTTTCTGAGTTGCGGGGCATGGGCTTTGACGAGGTGGTGTTCTACGATTTCCGGTTCCCGGAAACGACGGGCATCGTATTTAACGGAGACAAGGATCAGGCCCTTTCCGAAGCGGCGGCGACCCTGGTCAGCTCCTGCGCTTCGGAAAGCTTTGCCGTGTCCTTTGTGGGCGGCAGCAGCTTCCCTCTGCCTCAGGGAAGAAGCCGACTGTATGTGGAAAATGCCGCGGCGGCAGATGCCCAAACCATTGCTTTGAATACAGGCCTGGAGGATCCCAGCATTTACCTGGTGTTTTTAACAGAGCTTCACGATACCCGTTTTGACGATTACAGCGTCCTGCGCCCCCTTTCCGCAGCACACTGATTGGTTCAATTGACAATGGAAAATTGAGAATTGACAATTACGCACCTTGTTGTATTGATACTAAAAAGAGAATCTATGAATAGAAAAAAACTACTTTTACTGCTTATTCTTGCAGTATTTCTAATTTTCTCGGGATGTAATGATTCCGGGCAGACGGGGGTGATGGAGCCGGAGGGTACGAAAGCCCCTCTTTTGCAAATTTCAACAGAACCGGAAGTGACCTGGCCGGACCTTCCGGAAAACCCATACGGACCCCTGGATTTCGGCTATGAGGGCGATTATCTTACCTGCCTTGCAGGAAGAAGTATGCTGGGCATCGACGTGTCCGAGTGGCAAGGCCAAATCGATTGGGAACAGGTTGCCCAGGCTGGGATCGAGTTTGTGATCATCCGGGTAGCCTGGCGTGGTACGGATCAGGGCGGCCTGAATGTGGATGCTATGGCCCATGAGTATTATACGGGCGCAAAAGCCGCAGGTCTGAAAGTGGGCGGCTATATTTTCTCCCAGGCTATTTCCCCGGAGGAGGCAGAGGAGGAAGCCCGGTACTTGATGGAGCAGGTGAAGGACTGGGAACTGGACTTTCCTTTGGTCATGGATTGGGAATATGTCAATGAAGAGGCAAGATCTGCCGATGTTACCGCCCGTACTTTGACCGATTCCTTCAAAGCCTTCTGCGAAACGGTTCTGCAGGAGGGCTATACGCCCATGATCTACTTTAACCCTGCCATGGTTTGGGACCGGATATATTTATATGAGCTTGGAAACTATCCTTTCTGGCTTGCCATGTACGACTGCATCATGGACTTTCCCTATCAGGTGGATATGTGGCAATACACCGGCAATGGCATAGTCCCCGGCATCGATACCCCGGTGGATATGAATGTATATCTGATGTATGAGTAAGTTACGAATTACAAATTATAAAGTATAACGGAATCATTTCCGATATCTTTACTATCTCCAATATCTAAAAAAGGGGCTGTTGCAGCATTTTGCAACAGCCCCTTTTTATAGTATATGGAATATCACTATGCATGGCATAATATAACTGAGGCGCACTCCCTTACGGAGTGCGCCTCAAAGCAGTCGCCTTTTGTGTGTATTATTTTGCGTATTCCACAGCTTTGGTCTCCCGGATGCAATTGATCTTGATCTGACCGGGGTATTCCAGCTCGGCCTCGATCTTCTTGGCGATCTCTCTTGCCAGGATGATCATATTGTCCTCGGTGACCTCCTCGGGCTTGACCATAATGCGGACCTCGCGGCCAGCCTGGATGGCATAAGCCTTCTCTACGCCGGGATAGGTACCGGTAAGCTCTTCCAGCTTTTGCAGACGGCGGATGTAATTCTCCACGTTCTCACGCCGGGCACCGGGACGGGCGGCAGATACTGCATCGGCAGCCTGAACCAAAACAGCAATAACGGTCTTGGGCTCAACGTCGCCGTGGTGGGCCTCAATGGCGTTGACGATCACGGGATTTTCCTTATACTTCCGGGCCAGATCCGCACCCAACTGTACGTGGCTTCCCTCGACCTCATGGTCGATGGACTTGCCCAGGTCATGGAGCAGACCGGCGCGCTTTGCCAGGGTCACATCCACGCCCAGCTCGGAAGCCATCAGGCCTGCGATATGGGAAACCTCCATGGAGTGATTCAGCACGTTCTGACCGTAAGAGGTACGGTACTTCTGGCGGCCCAGGATCTTGATCAGCTCAGGATTCAGACCGTGGACACCGGTCTCAATGCAGGCACGCTCGCCCTCCTCACGGATGGTGCGGTCCACATCCCGCTTGGCCTTCTCCACACAGTCCTCAATACGGGTGGGATGAATACGGCCATCGGCAATGAGCTTCTCCAGAGCCAGTCTTGCCACCTCGCGGCGGACAGGATCGAAGCTGGAAACGGTAATGGCTTCGGGGGTATCGTCAATGATCAGATCCACACCGGTAATGGTCTCCAGGGTGCGGATGTTGCGGCCTTCACGGCCAATGATGCGGCCCTTCATCTCATCCGTGGGCAGGGGCACCACAGAGACGGTAGCCTCGGCGGCATGGTCGGCAGCACAGCGCTGGATGGCGATGGAGAGGATCTCTCTTGCCTTCTCGTCGCAGTCGTCCTTCATCTGCTGCTCGATCTCCTTGATCTTCATAGCAGTTTCATGACGAACCTCAGTTTCCACAGTTTCCAGCAGGAACTGCTTTGCCTGCTCCTGGCTCAGACCGGAGATCCGCTCCAGGGTAGCCAGGTGGGCCTTCTTCACATCCTCAGCCTCCTGCTTGGCTTTGGCGACCTCCTCCATACGGCGGGCCAGCTCTTCTTCCTTGCGCTCAAAGGCTTCGGTCTTCTTGTCCAGGTTGGTTTCCTTCTGTTCCAGGCGGCGTTCCTGCTTGGTCAGCTCAGCCCGGCGCTCCTTGACTTCTTTCTCGTGTTCTGTTCGGGATTTATGGATTTCGTCCTTGACTTCCAAAAGCATTTCCTTCTTGCGGCTTTCTCCGCTGCGGATGGCTTCATTGAGAATGCGGGTAGCCTCTGCCTCTGCCGAGCCGATCTCACGCTCAGCGAACTTCTTGCGGTAAACAATACCGAAGCCAAAGCCAACAGCCAGCCCCACAACGGCGCCAACGACGATCAAAATGATCGATAAAACGTCCATATCCTTCAGCACACCTCCTTTATAGAATGGGCACAGCCATAGAAGGTGGGCGCAATGGACCCCAGGTATTTCATTTTCATAAAACAACGCCCTGAGGCGACAAAACGCAAACCCCGGCTATGCCGGAAAAATGAAACGCAGAAGCACAAAACATACTTCCTCAGCGTACATCATACCGAAATATATTTTACTGTCACGGACAGGGAAAGTCAAGTGGATTTACATAATTTTCTAAAAAAAGTGCAAAATGCAATCGGATCGGGTCCTTTTGCATTTTGCACTTTGTATTACATAGATCAGTTGCCCATGAGAAGCTTGGCAAGCTCGGAATCTGCGTCCAGGATCACGGTCTTTTCGTCGCCGTTCAGGCTGGCCTTCAAAGCATCCAGAGCCAGGATAAACTCGTAGAAATCCTTCTTCTCTTCAGAATCGTAGGCCTCAGCCAGCATACGCATATACTCGCCTTCGCCCTCTGCCACCAGCTTGGCAGCCTCTGCCTCGGCGGTGGAGATCTTGATGTTGACCTCTCTGTCCACCTCGTTGCGGATCACGGAGGCTTCATAATTACCCTCGGCGGTGTACTTTTCCGCCATCTGCTTCCGCTCGGAGATCATACGGGCATAGACTGCGTTCAGGTTGCTGTCAGGCAGGTCAAACTGCTTGATCTTCACATCCTCCACAAAGATGCCGTAGGTCTCCGCCTGCTGATTGACAGTACCGGCAATGCCCTCGTAGATCTCGTTACGCTCTGCACCGTCATTCATATTGATGATGTCTGCCTGGGCCAAAGTACCCATGGCGGTCTTCAGGGCGTTATAGGTGATGGCATTGAGACGCTCCTCGGCAACAGTGGTGGAACCCAGGCTCCGGTAGAACTGCTGGGGGTTGGCAATGCTCCAAAGGATATAGCAGTCCACGGTCATGTTCTGCTTGTCAGAGGTCAGGACCTCAGAAGGGGGAATGTCGTAGAGCATGGTAGCCTTGTTGTAGTACTCCACCGTATCCAGGAAGGGGATCTTGAAGTACAGGCCGGGCTCGGACTTGGTCTGCACGATCTCGGAGAACCGGAAGGTGCAGGCGTATTCATTTTCCTGGACCGTGTACACAGAATTTGCCAGGACAATAATCAGCAAAACTGCAATGACGGCAATAATAATTTGACTCTTTTTCATGGCTTAACCTCCCACGTTGGTCTCGGCTTCCACAAAGGGATCCACGGGCAGCAGCATATCGACCTGCTCGCCGTTACCGGTGTTGATGATCAGCTTCACACCGGGCAGGATCTGGGAAATGGCTTCAAAATACATACGGGATTTGGTGATATCGGGATTCTTTGCGTACTCATCGTACATCTTGGTGAACATGGCCACCTGCTCCAGGGCCTCATTGATACGCTTCTGCTTCAGATATTCTGCGTTTTGCAGCAGCTGGTCCACCTGGGCATCGGCCATGGGGATCTGGGCATTTTTATAGGCATTGGCCTCGTTGACCACAGCCTCGGCAGACTGCTTGGCAGTCTCCACGTTCTTGAAGGCCTCAATAACATCATTGGTGGGGGGCTCCGCGTCCTGGATCCGCACATCGATGAGGGTCAGACCGATATCATATTCCTGAAGGATCTGTGTCACCAGGTCCTTTACCTGCATCTGAATGTTTTCCTTGCCATCGGTGAGCACAGAGTCTACCGAGGAGGAGCCGACCACGTTACGCACCTGGCTCTGGATCAGGTTCTTTAAGATCAGTTCAGGACTGTTGGAGGAGAACAGATACTTTTCCGGATCGGAGATCTTGTACTCCACAAAGAAATCCACGTTGACGATGTTATAATCACCGGTGATCATGGTGCTTTCGCCGGTCTCGCCTACCACTTTGCCGCTGGCATCGGTGGTGTAGCCAAGCTCGATCTTCTGATACACATTCACATCCACGGGATGCACCTGCTGGATGCCAAAGGGCAGCTTGAAGTGCAGACCGGGTTCGGTAATATCCGTGACCTTGCCGAAGGTAGTCACCACTGCCTGCTGCTTATCGTCTACGGTATAGAAGCTGGTAAACAGACCGATGACCACCACAAGGGCAACCAGTCCCCAAAGGATGAACTTACCCTTGTTTTGCGAGCTGCTTTCTTTCCACTTTTTCGTCTTTTGTGACCATCTGTAGGTTCCGTCACTCATAACACATTTCTCCTTTAATTTGATTCATTTGCGTTTCCGCCTCCTGGCGAAGTCTGGCAGCCAGCCAGGCGGTCAGCATAATTTGCAATACTTTTTCCACCCGCTCCCTGGCGCCGGGAATGGGCTCTTGATACTGGGACAATACCTTGCTAAGGGCCTGCTTTTGCTCCTGGGGATCTTTGTAGGTCCGGATCTGCGCCGCAAGCTCCACAAACATGAAGTACAGCACAGAATCGTCGATGGTATCATCGCTTTCATCATTGAGCCGTCCGTTCACATAGCCAAGAAGCTTGCAGATATCCTCCATGGGCAAAATGCTTTTGAGCATATTGATATTGAGGATCCGGCACAGCTGACGCAGGGAATACCGCTTCTTTTCCGGTGGGGCCAAAAATCCGCGCTTGACCCAGTTTTGGACTGTGTAGGACTCCAAGCCGGTAATGGCGGCTACCTGGCTCAGGGCGATCCCGCCAGCCAAAAACATGGATCGCAGCCGTTCCGGCACCTGACCGGCTTCTTCCCGCGGTAACTGCAGGATCGTCCCGGGAACTGTCCACTGCATTCGGCAACACCTCCTTTTTGTGGTAGCTTGATTGTAACATATGGTCACGTGATTGTCAATAGGGATTTTATGACTGTTTTGTGAATATTCTGTGAAATTCCCTCTTTACGAAACGAAAAAAATGGTGTAGAATACTACAAAGATATATAGAAGGAGGGACGCTGTATGTATTGCCTGAAATGCGGACGGGACACTGTTTCCAATAAGATCTTCTGCGAGGAATGTCTCAGAGATATGGACCGCTATCCAGTAAAACCCGGAACCGCCGTTCAGCTTCCCCAGCGCACTCCAAAATCTGCACCTAAAAAGCCTGTGAAACGGATGCCTACACCGGAGGAACAGATCGTTGGATTGAAGCGGGCGCGGTTTTGGCTGACAGTGATCGTAGTATTGCTGAGCATCACCCTCTGCCTTTCTCTGCTCTACCCCCGTCCGGAAAAGACGGCTCCGGCGGCGACCACCACAGAGACTACCACGGAAGCCACCACAGAGACTACCACGGAAGCCACCACAGAAGCTACTACAGAAGCGACTACGGAGGCGGCTGCAACAGCCCCTCCCAAAACCACCGCCGGGAATACAACCGAATGAACGAAGGAGTTCCCTGCTGCGAAATCCTGGCATTGGGCGTTGTTATAACAGGGAAGCTGCCTTGTTTCACGTGAAACATTTGGTAACGGATATAAAGGAATACAATTATGGGTAAAATTATTGCTGTAGTCAATCAAAAAGGCGGTGTGGGAAAAACCACAACTGCTGTGAATATTGCTGCCGCTCTCACACAAATGGGCAAACGAGTACTTCTGTGCGATTTTGACCCTCAGGCCAATGCCACCTCCGGTATGGGGCTGGACAAGCGAAAGCTTTCAAAAAGCGTTTATGATGTGGTGGTGAACGATACCGCTGCGGAAGAAGCCATTACGGCGACCCCTTACGGTCATGTTCTGCCTGCAACCTCCGATCTGGCAGGTGCGGCGGTGGAGCTGATCTCCATGCCCGATGCCAACCATCGGTTGTCCGCTGCGTTGGAAACAGTGCGAAGCAACTACGATGTGATCTTTATCGACTGCCCGCCGTCTCTGGAAATGCTGACCCTCAACGCGCTTGCTGCGGCAGACAGCATTTTGATCCCGGTACAGTGCGAATACTTCGCCCTGGAGGGGCTTTCCGATCTGATGACCACATTACGCCTTGTAAAAAAGCGCATTAATCCCAAACTTGAGATTTTTGGCGTTGCCCTGACCATGTTTGACGGAAGAACCAATTTCTCTGCCCAGGTTGCCCAGGAAGTACGGCGGCATTTCCCCGGGAAGGTCTACGGAACGGCCATTCCCCGGAATGTTCGGCTGGCAGAAGCCCCCAGTCACGGACTGCCGGTCTGTGCCTATGATAAGCACAGCCGCGGCGCCCATGCCTATCAGGCAATGGCTGAGGAGATTGCAAAAAAACTATAAATTAGATCGTGATGTTTCACGTGAAACAAGAGGTGATAGGATTGGTGAAACAAAAAGGTTTGGGCCGAGGCTTAGGCGCCCTCATTGACGATTTCGATGAGGTTTCCACGGCCAAAAGTCCATATCAGCAATTACCCATTCATAAAGTAGAGCGCAATCCTGACCAGCCCCGTCAGGATTTCGACGAGGAAGAACTGGCGGCGCTTTCGGAATCCATTGCGGTACACGGCGTGGTTCAGCCCCTGACCGTTCGGGAGCTGCCCTCGGGATATTATCAGATCATTGCCGGTGAACGCCGCTGGCGCGCGGCCAGAATGGCAGGCCTGACCCAAATTCCGGCGGTGATCATGGAAGCCGACGATAAAAAGGTCATGGAGCTGGCACTGATTGAGAATCTACAGCGGCAGGACCTGAACCCTGTGGAAGAAGCCCTGGGCTATCATGTTCTTATGAATGAATATGCCATGACCCAGGAGGAGGTTTCCAAGCAGGTGGGTAAATCCCGGCCTGCGGTAGCCAACGCCCTGCGACTGTTGGGACTTCCTGAGGACATTTTGGATATGGTGCGCAGCGGAAAGCTATCCGCGGGACATGCCCGGGCTGTCCTGTCACTGAAAACCGAGAAAAAACAGATGGATGCCGCAAAAAAAATCGCAAACCTGGGTCTTTCTGTCCGTCAGGCAGAGATGCTCTGCAAGAATATGAGCAAAGAGCCCGCCCCCAAGCAGGAGACCTTCTTTGCCGTGGACTATGTGGCAGAATGCGAAAAGTCCCTGAGCAAACAGCTGGGCCGTGGGGTAAAGATCGTAAACGGCAAGCGTAAGGGCCGGTTTGAACTGGAATTTTACGGTCAGGACGATCTGCAGGTATTGCTGGAAGCCCTGATGACATTAAAAAAATAACCCTATTAAAGGAGAAGTGAATCATGCTGGATATTAAGAAGATCAAGGAGAATCCTGATGCAGTGAAAGCCGGCCTGAAGGCCAAGGAAGTGGACTGCGATGCTGTAGTGGACAAGATCCTGGAGCTGGATGTGCAGATCCGTGCCCTGAAGACCTCCACGGAAACCAAGACCGCACAAAAAAACAAGCTTGCCAAAGAAAACGGCAAGCTGTTTGGTCAGAAGAAGGGCGCTGAGAAGCGCGGTGAGGACACCTCTGCGCTGGATGCTGTCATCGAGCAGAACAAGGCCGAGTCCATTGCCCTGGATGCTGCCATTGCCGGCGAGGCTGAGGCGCTGAAAACCCTGAGCGTGGAATTCCGCACTGCCATGCTGAGCCTGCCCAACCTGCCCGACGGAGACCTGCTCCCCGGCGGCAAGGAGAATAATGAGCCTCTGCGCTATGTGGGCAAGAAGCCGGAGTTTGATTTTGAGCCCCAGCACCATGTGGATCTTTGCACCAACCTGGGCCTCATTGACTATGAGCGTGGCGTGAAGCTGGCCGGTGCCGGTAACTGGATGTACACCGGCATGGGCGCCCGTTTGGAGTGGGCTCTGCTGAACTACTTCATCGATACCCACACCGCTGACGGCTATGATTTCATTCTGCCCCCCCACATGCTGGAGTACCAGTGCGGTGAGACTGCCGGTCAGTTCCCCAAGTTTGCCGATGAGGTCTATAAGATCGCCAATCCCACCGACGACCGGGTACACTATATGCTCCCCACTGCCGAAGCTGCTCTGGCATCCGTCTACCGTGACGAGATCCTGACGGAAGCGGACCTGCCCAAGAAGTTCTTTGCTTACACCCCCTGCTTCCGCCGTGAGGCCGGTTCTCACCGGGCCGATGAGCGTGGCATGGTCCGGGGACATCAGTTCAACAAGGTGGAGATGTTCCAGTTTACCACCCCCGAGACCTCCGATGCCGCCTTCGATGAGCTGGTGACCAAGGCTGAGAAGCTGGTGGAGAACCTGGGCTTCCATTTCCGTACTGTGAAGCTGGCAGCCGGTGACTGCTCCGCTTCCATGGCAAGAACCTATGATATCGAGATCCTGATCCCCTCTATGGACGGCTATAAGGAAGTTTCCTCCGTGTCCAACGCCCGGGATTATCAGGCTCGCCGCGGTAATATCCGTTATCGCCGCGCTGACGGAAAGATCGACTTTGTGCATACCCTCAACGGCTCCGGCCTGGCAACCTCCCGTATCTTCCCCGCTCTGGTGGAGCAGAATCAGCGCGCTGACGGCTCTATTGTTGTCCCTGAAGTACTCCGTAAGTATCTCGGTGGTCTGGAGATTATCGAGAAAAAATAAATATCACCCAATATTATATAGAAAGGAATCAACATCATGGCAAAAGAAAAGAAGCTCAAAGTAAAGAAGCCCGGCTGGTGGTCTGAATTTAAGGAATTCGCCATCAAGGGCAACGCAATGGCCCTGGCTGTTGGTACCATCATCGGTGCCGCATTCAAGACCATCACCGACAGCCTGACCAAGGACGTGATCATGCCCGTGGTCAACATCTTCCTGGGCGGCGCAAAGTTCGAGGAACTGAAGATCGCCCTGCCCCGGATGCCCTGGGTAGATCCCGTTTATGAGACCGTCACCAACGCCGCTGGCGAGGAAGTCCAGCAGGAAGTGGTCAATTACCTGACCTGGGGTAATTTCCTGTCCGCTGTGATCAACTTCTTCATTCTGGCACTGGTGGTATTCTTCCTGGTCAAGTTCCTGAACCGGCTGGCTGAGGTCGGCAAGAAGAAGGAAGAGGAAGCTCCCGCTGAGCCTGAGGCACCTCCCGCTCCTCCCGAGCCCACCAAGGAAGAGGTTCTCCTGGCTGAGATCCGCGACCTGCTGAAGGAAAAGAAATAAGTCCATACCGAAAAATGGGGCTGTCTCACTGGATCGAAAACGCTTGTGTATACTGTAGGGACACCCGTCCTCGGGTGTCCGGGAGGTAATAATAGCGCAAAATCTGCAAGAAATATGCAGATTTTGCGCTATTTTTTCATTTTGGTTGCGGTCACCTCGGGAGAGGTGACCCTACGAAAAACATTTTGAGACAGCCCCTTTTACCCTCTTCCTACCATTATTTTCCATACATTCCCAAGGATCTGACCCCAGGTGAGCCGGGGTACTGGCTGGCTTGCCACCAGGGGGATCTCCTGCAGGACCCGGTCTCCGGCTTTTACGGTCATAGTCCCCAGGCGCTGTCCCTGGCTGACCGGGGCCTGCACGGAGGGCTCCAGTTCTGTTTCTATGGTTACGGAGCTTTTTTGGGCCTTGTCAATGAGCATGGCATCGGTCCGGGCAGGGACCAGAGAAACGGTTTCCTTTGTGCCCAGCTTCACGGGGACGGTACATTCCCCTTCCATTTGGGGCTGAATCAAGGCATAATTGGCAAACCCATGATCCAAGAGGGATTTGCAGGCAGAGAACCGGTCCGCCGAGCTTTCGCAACCCATGACTACGGCGATCAGCTCCATCCCCTCCCGGCTGGCAGAGGCGGAAAGACAGTAACCGGCAGAGGAGGTAAAGCCCGTTTTCAGACCTGTGGCTCCGGGATAGAACCGCACCAGCTTATTGGTGTTGGAAAGGCCAAAGGACCCGTCCCGTACCGTATCCATCCAAATGGTGGTGTAATTTTTAATATCCGGGTGGTTCACCAGCAGTTCCCGGGACATGAGGGCGATATCGTGGGCAGAGGTTTTGTGATCCTTGGCCTCCTCGCTGTCGTCCAGGCCGGTGCAGTTGACGAATTTGGTGTCCTTCATGCCCAAAGCCTCGGCTTTTTGGTTCATCAGCTCCACAAAGGCCCCTTCACTGCCGGCGATCAGCTCTGCCATGGCGCAGGCGCAGTCATTGGCAGAGGATACGGCAATGGATTT
Source organism: Oscillospiraceae bacterium (assembly GCA_015068135.1). GTDB lineage: Bacteria > Bacillota > Clostridia > Oscillospirales > Oscillospiraceae > Faecousia. Next base: position 28,310 of record SVLB01000011.1, read on the forward strand.
GACCATCTCCTCAACACTCAGCTGCTCCCCTGCCTTCAAAAAGATTTGACTGCCCCCCTTGGCTGCCGCCGCTTCCGATGCGCTCACCGGGTCCTTCCAGGAGATCTTTCCGCTGTCGATGGCCTCCATGATCAAAAGCATGGTCATGACCTTGGTCACACTGGCAGGGGCCAGGGCCTCGTGGGCATTTTGCTCAAAGAGGACCGTTCCCGTTGCCGCGTCCATCAAAAGGGCGCTTTTTGCCTTTACCTCCGGCTGTGCGCCCCGGACCGGGACAGTCCAAAGCCCCAAAAGCAGCACCAATGATAAAAAGATCCCTGCCGGTCGTTTCATAATCATACCCCCAAATCATTCGTGGTACAATCTATGCTCCCGGCAGGGAAAGTATACTTGGAAAAGAAACCGCCATACGCTCTGCAGTTTCTTTCACGTCCATGATCTACAGATCATACAGTGGTTTCACCGGGTCAAAGGACTGGGCCTTATATGTAACCGAGCCGATGGGCTTACCGTCTACTCCGTATTTGGGATTGTACCCAAACAGGTTTACATAACACATAAGGTCGTCTCGCTCCGTTTCCATGGCCTTCATGACCTCCACCGTTGCCAGCACATCATCCACCGCCCGGTGGGAATTGACCACCTGACCGGAAAGACCGTAAGCTTCGATGGCGTTGCACAGCTTATGGGGATAGCTGTGGCGATCCTTGTATACCGTCAAAAGATCCAGCTTATCTTTCCCCTTCAGGATCCCGGGGTCACCGTTGCGCAGAAGCAGATAAAACAGAAAACTCAGGTCAAAATGGGCATTGTATGCCAAAAGCAGGGTATTGCCCTGAAGCATTCCGGCAATATCCCGGCAGACCTGCTCCTTAGGAATGCCCCGCTGGGCAACAGCCTCGTTGGTAATGCCCGTCAGTTCCACGATTTTGGGCGGGATACAGCCGCCGGGGCTGAGGGTGATCAGCTCATCATATTCACAGATTTTTTGGATCCGGCCATCTTTCCGTTCCAGCACCACTGCCGCAAATTCAATGATCTCGTCCCGGCTGAAGATCAGGCCCGTGGTTTCCGTATCAAATAAAAACAGCCGGTCATATTTCTCAAAAAGCTTATCAAACATTCTTGGATTCCTCCCCTTTATATAGGGCCAAAGCTCTGCGGAATTTACTGCGCCGCTCCGGTCTGAGACCGTAAAGGGCAGCCAGGGCCAGGGCATAGGCCTGGACCGCTTCCCGGGTACCGCTTTTCAGCTCCACTTCTACTTCGCACAGGGGAAGCTCCTTTCCCCCTCCCATTAACACACCGGCATCCAAGGCTACCTCTACAGTACAATCCTCCAAAACAACAGTTTTGGCGATCCGCTGGAATTTGGCTCCGCAAATGGGGATCACTCCCTCCTGCACCAAATGGGAAAGAATTTTCGGGGCGCCGAGTTGACATAACATATCGATGGAATCCTCCACCCGGTCGCATTCCGTCTCCCATTCTCCCCGGCTGTGTTCGTCCAGGGGTGCCTTCAGGGTGCAGACGGAGCGGTCATTCTCCATACGCCGCCGGAGGGTAAAATGACGGCTGGACAGACTCTCCGAGGGGGTATCATAATAGGTGGTCTCCATGCGGTAATGGGCCTGCTCCCCTTCCAATGCCTGGGCAATGGCGGCGTGAGCCTGAGGTGTTGCCCGGAATTTCAGTTCGTATTCGATTCCCATGAGAAGCTTCTTCCTTTCCTGGGGGTTGTTTACCCTATTATACATAGCTTTGCCCCTTTTCGCAAGTCCTGCAAAATATACGGACTGTTATTGCTATGAAAATGTTCCTAAGGGGCACCCTATGCTCTGTGTTTTATAACGATACCAAATCTTTTTCCGGTTGTGATTGCGACAGTTTATTTGACCGCTTCTTGCTACAATAGGCACATACTAACGATGGGATGTGGCCAAAATGCTTTCCTTGCAGAATTATGTCAACCAAAAGAGACATACCCTCCGGAAACTTACCGCAGATCCCCGGCTACATATACTAACACGGGGCGCAGTTCATTTCTTGTCAGGCTTCTGCCTCAGTGCCGCCAGTCTGTCCCACCGGGCCATGCCCCTGGCCATGGGACTGGTCTGCTCCCTCACCGGATGGACGGCGGCTCTTTGCACTGCCGGCTCGGTTTTGGGCTATTGGCTCTTTTGGGGAGCCGCCGGACAGCAGGGGATCGCCTGGGTCTTTTTGGCACTGGCTGCGGTACTGCTTTTGGGGGACCGATCCATGACAAGGCAGGTCCCGGCACTGCTCCCGGCGATCGGCGGCTTGATCGTAGCCGTTTGCGGTGTCCTGTTTCAGCGAAACCCTGCGGAATCCGCAACAGTGGGGATCTATTTTCTAAGAGTCGGTTTGGGTGCAGGGGCTACCTTGCTGTTCTACCGGTTTTTGGCGGGACGAAGCCCCATTGTGGAGTGGCTGACCTGGGGAGTGGCGACCCTGAGCCTTGCCCAGATCGCACCGGTATCTTGGCTGGGGCTGGGGTTTGTTTTGGCGGGGTTTCTGCTGGTATCCGGATCCTTTCCCGGAGCGGCTTTGGCAGGACTAGCACTGGATCTTGCGGGGGTGACCCCAGTGCCCATGACCGGGGTGATGACCTTGGGGTATTTGCCAAAGTTTTTCCCCACAAAGCCCCGGGCGGGCATTGGGTTTCTGCCGGGATGTGTGTATCTATTGGTGATGGTCCTGTGTGGGCATTGGGATCTTACGCCCCTGGTGGGGCTGACCCTGGGCGGTTTTTTAGGATATTGGTTTCCGCTGCGGCCTCAGGTCTCCCACCGCCGGGGAGAGACCGGTGCCGCCCAGGTCCGGCTGGAGATGGCATCGGGGATCCTGTCGTCACTGCAGCAGGTGCTTTTGGAGTTTCACAGCGCGCCCATTGACGAGGATGCTCTGGTATCCCGGGCGGCAGAGCGGGCCTGCAATGGGTGCAGTAACCGCAGGACCTGTAAGGATGCCCGGCGATTGGGGCAGCTTCCGGGGCTTCTGCTCCATAAACCCCTGCTGGCCGCAGAGGAGCTTCCCATTGTGTGCCGGAAAAGCGGTCGGTTTCTGGCAGAGCTTCACCGGTCTCAGGAGCAGCTTCGCTCCATCCGGGCAGACCGGGAGCGGCAGGCAGAGTACCGGGCCGCTCTGATCCAGCAGTTTCAATTTCTTTCTCTATGGCTGCAGGGGCTATCTGATCAGCTGACCCGCAGAACCGAGACCAAGGCCCAATATCAGCCAAAGGTCCAGGTATTTGGCAACCGTCCGGAGCCGGATAACGGGGATCGATGCCTGAAATTTAACGGGACCGGATGCCGGTACTACGTGATCTTGTGTGACGGCATGGGTACCGGCCTGGGGGCTGTCCGGGAGGGACGCAGTGCCGGGGAGATCTTGCAAAAGCTTCTGTCCGTGGGCTATCCGGCAGAGCATGCTCTCAGAACCTTGAACAGTCTTTGCGCCCTTCGGGAACGGGCGGGAGCAGTGACTGTGGATCTTTGTGAGATCCGCTTGGATACGGGACGGGCGACCTTGTATAAATGGGGCGCGGTGGCATCCTACCTGATCAGCGGAAGCGGCGTCCGGCAGGTGGGTGTCCCCTCTCCGCCACCGGGGATCTCTGTGACGGAGCAGCAGGAGAACTGCCAGCAGGTGAGCCTGCGAAAGGGGGAGATTTTGATCCTTTGCAGTGACGGTGCTGCCCACGAGGACACCTTGCAGATCTGCCGGGATTTCGGTACAGAGCCCGTGCCTATTTTAGGCCAGCGACTGTTGGAGCAAAGCCGCCTCACAGGCCAGGACGATGCTACGGCAGTGATCGTTTCTTTGAAATCATAAAAAATACTGTCATCCTGAGCGAGCGTAAGCGAGTCGAAGGATCCCCTAGGGCGCATCGCCATAGGGGATCCTTCGCTTTGTTCAGGATGACAGTATTTTATTCTTTTACGATCAGGTAGTAGCAGGCGGGGTTGTTCTCGTCACCGATGTCGAAGGTCAGCCAGCCGTCTTCGTAGGTAGTGTCCAGCTTGCCGGAGTAGAAGCCCTCGGCATTAACGCCCCAAACCTGAAGCTTTTGACCGTGTTTGGTACGGATGGAGATCCGAGCCTGGATCACCTCTGCCAGGATGGGGGCGGTACCCACGTCGATCATCTTCTCGCCGTCAAAGGTGGCGTTGGTATTTCTGGCTCTGCCAATGGCGGAAAGGAGCATATTGTCGGTGCTTTCGATGGGTGCATCGGTGAGGGAGGACAGGGCGATGACGCCGGAGTCGGTCTTACCCAAAACGCGCATACCGTCCAGCTCAATGCCGGTGGCCTTCACCCGGTTGGTGTTACCGATCTTACCGTAGACACACTTGGTTCTGGGGGTATCCACCACAGCGATCTGTTTGGTGAGGTCTCTGCGGAGCTGACCGTTGTCGGATACCAGCATACCGGGTGTGGGAGTGGGATAGGGATCCCGGTCCATGACCAGTTCGTCATAGCCCTCGGGGATATTTTGGTCAAATACCATGCCGGTGCGGTGCTGCTCCAGTAGGCCACGGAATGCCACATTGCTTTCCTTTACCAGGTTATCGGAACAAACGGCGACCTTCTTGTTGGCAGGGGACACGTCACAGCGGCGGGTGATCAGGGCCGCGTGATAGAACAGACCGAATTTTGCCGGATCGTTCCATACGGAGAAGATGCCCTCCCGGTAAGGCACGCCTGCCACGGGAGTGGACAGCTCTCTGCCCAAAACATCCATCTTGTCCAAACGGGTGGAGTAGGCATAAGTATGGATGGTAAAGCCGGACCAGCCCTGCAAAGCGCCTACAGAGGCGTAGTAGATGGGACCTTCGGCACGGTAGGAGTTGGGCCAGGGCATATCCCACTCGGAAATGAAGAAGGGCTTGCCTGCCACGTCCATTCTGGGCAGGTTGGGGAAGCAGTAGGAGGAGGCGGTGATGGGGGCATTTTTGCAGATGCGCTCGGTATTGCCCCAGTTCCAGTCATAGAAATAGCTGTGACCGTCCATGAAGTCCAGCTCCCCGTGGGCCCGGTTTTGAACGGGATGGCTCCAGTTGGTGCCGGTAATGGGGATCTTCACACCGATGGACAGCATATAATCCCGCATTTCCTTGTAGTACTTCTGTGTCAGCTCCAGCTTGAACTGATTGACCGTCTCGTCGGAGGTGTGGATGGTGGTGTTCTCCCAGTCTGCTTCCAGACCGTTTTTTTCCAGCCAGGCCTTATAAAGGTCTGTAAACTCCTGAACATAATAGGTGGCCCGTTCCACACCGGCGCGGTTCTGGAACAGATCGCATTCATTGGTGATCTCCGTCAGCACAAATACGGGATCGTCCTTGTAGGCAAGACCGGTGTAGGGATTCACGTGGTTCCAGATCTGATAGCAGAATTCCTTCTGCAGCGCAATGAGCCGGGCATTGATTATGGACCAGGGCTTGGCGCTGTCATTGAGCAGCTCGTGCTGGACGACCTCGTCACCCTCTTTGAACTTGCGGTAGGTCATCATGTCCAAATAGACATAAACGCCCTCCTCCTTCAAACAGTGGATGAAGTAGTCCAGGCAGTCCATGGACCTGGGGTCCAGCTGACGGGTGGTGGTCACACGCTTACCCTTGGCGTAGCTGAAAATATTGGGGGTATCCCACTCGGCATCCAGCTGGTGGAAGCGGATAATATTACAGCCGGCCTGGGCAAGACGACGGGCGCATTTGGGCGCATAGTCCTTATCCGGGAAGCAGGCGCCGCCGTTGACATTCACGCCCCAAAAACGGGCCAGGGTGCCGTCTTCAAAGCGCAGATCCTCCCCGTCAGGACGGACAAAGCCGTGCTTACCGGCGGGCTTTTCGTCTTCAAAGACAAAGGAAATATCCACCGGCATCCTATCGGGATAAGCCGGCATGGGAATATAACGGGACATAATATTACCTCCTTGGGTTTTTTATTTATCCTACCACATTGCACAGGGGAAGTCAAAGAAAAACAGATAAATTTCCTCTTGACAAATTCGCTCTAATGCTGTAGAGTAAAAACGTACTCTACAGCGTTAGAGCGATTTGCCCATTTGCGTGCCTCACCGGGCCGTCGTTACGATGAAAAGGTTTCTGCAAACGCATCCGTAGGGAACGCTGCCCTCAGCGTTCCGAAAAGATTTTTGACCTCGATGGGCAAAAATCTTTCCTGTTGCACCCATTGACTTGTACAGAGCTGCTCAGTAACTTTCAGCCCCCACATCCGCCCCTTCGGGGCACCTTCTCCCCAGGGAGAAGGCTTTGCCGCTTCGCGGTCGGAACGCTGAGGGCAGCGTTCCCTACAAGGGTTGGTTCTTTCATAGCAATCACGCGCAGAAAACTCGGCATTGGGCATTCGGCATTTTTATATCAGGGAGGAATTTTTATGGAAACACCTAAGGTACACGAAAGCGAATATCGGTTTTGTCTGATCCTTTGGGAGCAGGAGCCGGTTTCCAGTAAGGAACTGGTGCGGCTCTGCCAGGAGCGGCTGGGCTGGAAGGCCACTACCACCTATACGGTGATCAAGCGGCTGTCAGAACGGGGCGTTTTGAAAAACGAGAATTCCACGGTCACCTCCCTGGTCTCCAAGGATGCCATCCAGGCCGCGGAGATCAGCGAACTGGTGGAAAAGAAATTTGAAGGGAGCCTGCCGGCCTTTTTGGCGGCCTTCGTGAAAAACGAATCCCTCAGCGATGACCGGATCGACCAGATGCAGGCCATGATCGATGCCTACCGAAAGGAGCATTCCCATGGCTGAGATCTTCCGCAGGCTTTTGAACCTGAGCATCGGCGCCACCTGGGTGGTGGGCGCGGTGGTGCTGGTGCGGCTTCTCGCGGCGAAGGCCCCCAAGTGGATCCGGGTGATCCTGTGGGGACTGGTGGCTTTGCGGCTTGTTTTCCCCATAAATCTGCAATCGGGCCTCAGTATGGTCCCGGTATCCGAGCCCATTGCCCCGATACAGCTCACAGTATCCCCGGATATCCCCAAAGCTTCTGTTTCCCTGCCTTTGGCAGAGCCGGGCGCCACCTTGCCGCCTGCTACCCAAACCAATTCGCAATTGCCGGTTTCCACCCCGAAGCCGGAACAGCCCCTGGATCTTTTGGGGATTTTGGGCTGGGTCTGGCTTGGGGGCTGTGTGCTGATGCTGGGCTACAGCGCCCTGAGCTACTGGCGTTTGCGGCATCAGCTGAATACCGCCATCCGGGAGGATGGGATCTGGCGCAGTGAACAGGTGCGCTCCCCCTTTGTTTTGGGCATTCTGCGCCCCCGGATCTACCTGCCCTTTTCCTTGCAGGGGGATCAGGCGGCCTTGGTCATTGCCCACGAAAAGGCCCATATCCGCAGAAAGGACCACTGGTGGAAGCCATTGGGCTTTCTGCTTCTGAGCATCCATTGGTTTAACCCGGTAATGTGGCTTGCCTATGTGCTTTTGTGCCGGGATATCGAGTTTGCCTGCGATGAAAAGGTGATCCGGGATATGGCGCCCGAGTTGCGGGCGGACTATTCCCAGGCTCTGCTGGCCTGCGCCGTCCACCGCCGTCAGATATCTGCCTGCCCCCTGGCCTTTGGAGAATCCGGTGTGAAGGGACGGATCCGGTCGGTCCTCAGCTATAAAAAGCCCGCTTTTTGGCTGATCCTGGTGGGACTGGTCGCCTGCGCAGTGGTAGCGGTGTGTTTCCTGACCAGCCCCAAGGAGCCGGGATCTCCTCTGACCCCGCCCCTTTCCGAGATCCATGACAGCTATACCCTGGGCCGGGCGAAAAAAGACGGCTGCTTGGTGATGGAAGACAGCACGGTGACCTCCGGTAAGGCCCAGTGGGAGGAATTTTTGGAAACATCCCGGGCTGGCGAGGCTTGCGCCATCCGGGTGGTCAACTACTATCCTTTGGGAGATCCCAGCCGGTATGACCCGGCCTATTTGGAAGCGGTCAAAGACCAATATCCCATGCTCTTTGTCCACGACCTGACCTTTGACGGCAAGACCTATACCTGGCAGGGCTATGAGGACGGCAAGCTGCATACAGAAACCTACCGGTATCTGAAGGAGGATATCGAGCAGGCCAGAACGGAACAAGCCACCTATGATTACTGCCACCGATATCTGCTGGTGGATAACCCGGATGTGACCTGGGACGAAATTTTTCAGGGCCTGATCAGCTCCCAATACCCCAACCCAACCCCCAAACACGCTTCCGTGTATACGGATTTTATCCGGTTACCGGAACCGAGTCTGTGGTTTGACGAATCTTCGGAGGCATCTGACCTGACCTATAGCCCGGAGGAATATCCCCAGGTGACCTTCCAAACCCAGGATCTGGCATCCGGGATCACCGCCACCTGGGCAGATGGGGAAACCTATACTGTCAGTTCCTGGATTCTTCCGGAGTACGGTGTCTATTTCTGCGATTTGACGGGGGACGGCATCCGGGATCTGTGCGCTTCTGTGATGCAATGCCGCAGTGGGCAGATCTATACAGAGGTTCTCGACCCCATTCGGCGGGTTTCCTATGAACTTCCCGGTTACACCCTGTGTATGGCAAATGACTATCTCTGTGTAGCACAATTTCAGCCGAAGGATTCTTCCCAACTCTCACCTATGCATCCGCTGCTTCCCATTGATCCGGAAAACCCGAAACTAAGCTATTGGGAAATACCGGTCACGCTTTCTGATATCCAAACCCCAACCCCGGTCCTGCCGGACCCCTCCCCGGTAAAGGAATGGGAGGGACTTTGGGAGGGAGTTGCCGAGGAGATCACCCTTCCCGAGCTGCCCGGCGTAAGGCTGCGCCTGTCCGAAGACCGCAGTACCATCCTTCTTCAGGATTCCTCAGGGGAGCGGGTCTTGCACACGGCAATGCCGGTAATCAACGGATTTTTTAAGGATCTGACCGGTGATGGGGTCCCGGAGCTTTGCCTGACCAGTGCCTTCGGAAGCGGGATTGTGGATGAATATGTTACCGTATACGATCTGAAAAAAGAAACCTACTACACTATGCGTGACCGAATGGTCAGCGATTACCGGCTTTCCCTGGAAGACGGTAAGCTGATGGTCACAATAACCCCCTACGCAGCCTCCGACCAAGCGGATGCGCCCATCAAAGGGGAATTGGCATTGATCGGTTCTGCTTACGGGGATACCCTGCACCTGGGACTGTGGTCAGGACCGCTTCCCATTGTCAATACCCCCGATGAAGATGCACAAAGGTTTGTTATCCAGTCGAAGCTTCAGGAACTGTATCGTTTCTCCGGCGCGCAGGGACATTTTACCCTGAATGAGGTCACCATATTGGACAGCGAGGACTGGGGAGATCCTGTCTATAAAGACGGTGTCGTCGACCGTACCACTGTCTATGGGGTGTTCCGTTACGCAAGCTACTGCATCCGGGAAGGAGAACCGGTCTGCGTATTTGAGAAGGAAGGCGGCCTGACCGCGACGGTCCGGATGGCCTCCACCGGCATGGTTTATCTGACAGAATTTGAAGAAGCGGTTCCAAAAAACTATGCAGACCGGGTAGAACCGGTGCTGAAGGAATTGAGGAAGCAGATGCAGGAGGATGCCCAGCAAACCCTGACCGATATGCTTTCCATCCATCATCCCTGGGGCGAAGATCTTGCCATGAAGCAGATCGACTTTGATCCTGTCCAGGGTTCTATGGAATGGTCCTGGGAGCAGGATCCTGCCAAAGCACCCATCGAATACGCCCGGGAAAAGTTTGCCTATCTGTGGGAGGCTCTTCCTGTTTGTGAGATTCCGGAAAACTTCACCTTCCCGTTGGAGCTGTTCCTCAATACCACCTATTCCGAAGATACTCCCGGCAGTCCCCATGGCCGCTGGAAGCTTTATCGCCAGGACGGTACCGTCTATTCCCAAAGCGAAACGGAGTCCCTTCCTCGTGCCGATTCCCGGGTGATTCCCGTGGAGCTTCCCGGCAAGGCCGGGACCTATGTTCTGGAAGTCACCGTTTACTGGGAAGATTTTGACACCTATATGCGCTACGGAATGTGCCTTGTGGTGCCATAGGCGATGCAAAAAGAACCACGGATTATAATATGCAGCGTCATTGTTAGGAAAGTACTACCCCTTGTGGGCCGAAGACCACTTCGGCCCACGGGCCGGTGTAGGCACCGGCCCCTACAGTGCTTTCGTTTATCGTGGTGTGTTTTACGTGGAAACGAGACTGCAAAGAAACAAGCTGTCATCCCGCGCGTAGTCGAGGGATGACAGCTTTTTCTAATTTATGGACTTTTTTGAAGATTTTTACCCAGCGGGGTCATGACCCTGCCAACGGATTCTATGGGCCTCGTAGGGTCCCGGCTTTTCAGGTCTTTTCTGCCAAAAACATGGGGGTGAATTTTTCTTTTCCGAAAAATTCGATGATCCGGGGGCATTTTACCAAAAAAGCATAATAGATATTGTAGCCATAGCCGTACATGGTCTCCACATTGCCCATGCCCTTGCTGATGATCACATCGCTTTCGTCGAAAGCCGTTTGACATTCCCGGCTGATCATGGAAAACTCCACGCCGCCGATATCGTTGCCCGTATCCACCATGGGATATTCCAGACCCACAAAGGCCGCATCCTCCCGGGTGGCATCGTTATGGGCAGGCAGACCCCGGACGCAGAAGGTGATCTCCAAATGGGGGAACCGCTTACTCAGCTCCTGGGCAAGGAGCCGGTCAAAGCCGATCTCACCGGCGTTGTCCGTCACATATAAAAGCCGCTTCCCCTGCTGCAGATCTGCCAAAAACCGCTGATAGGCGACTTGATCCAACTGCATCTGCAGGGCATCTTCCAGCATTTCCTCCAGCTTTTCAAAGCTGACCTGCCCTTTCAGGGCGGAAAAGTCCAGATAATTGCCCAAAATGGCAAACTGCAGCGCCGCAAACACCGGATCCGGCTGGGCCTGGATCCGGGAGCGGATGGCATCCATCCGTTCCATCACAAATTCATTGGAGATCCGCTTTTCTTCTGCAAACCGATCCTGCCCCATGCCAAAATGCTTAGCATAGAGCTTGTTCACCTGGGCGCCAGCCCAGGCAGAATTCCGGCAGTCCAGGGCCTCCTGAAGGACCTTCAGAAGGTCCGCGCAAAAGGCATTGGCCTGCTCGGCAGTGCCGTATTCCCTGGCAGATTCCAGGTGCTTGTTCAGTAAGCACTGGATGCACAGGGTATTCATATTTACACCGTAATCTTTCATTCCACTCCCTGCTTCTCGTCCAGATGCCGCTGGATACGGCCAATGATCATGTCCAGTGCCACCAGGTTTTTGCCCCCCTCGGGGACTACGATATTGGCATACTTCTTGCTGGGCTCCACATACAGATCGTGCATGGGCTTGACGGTGGTCTGATACTGGGTCAGCACCGATTCCACGCTTCTGCCACGCTTGTTCACATCCCGTTTGATCCGGCGGCAAAGGCGGATATCCGCATCGGTGTCCACAAAGATCCGAATATCCATCAGGTCCCGCAGAGACTGGTTCTCGAAAATCAGAATACCCTCTACAATGATCACCGGACGGGGCTCGATCCGCACCGTTTCGTTACTGCGGTTATGGACCGTATAGTCATACACCGGGCAGTCGATGGCTTCGCCCCGGCGCAGGCATTCCAAATGGTAGGCCATAAGGGAGGTATCAAAGGCCGCGGGCTCATCGTAGTTGATGAGGCAGCGCTCCTCATAGGACAGCTCATCATGGCGCTTGTAGTAATTGTCGTGGCTCATCACCGTGACCATATCCCCGAAATGCTCTACCAGGTTCTTCATCAGTGTGGTTTTTCCACTGCCGGTACCGCCGGCGATGCCGATCACCAAAAAGTTTTCCATACTTACCTCCCAAGAAGTTCCATCGATAACTGTAAAATATCGGATCGTCCCAAACTGTTTTCAATTTGCACACTGCCGGGGCCGGGATTCAGAAGCTCCGCCGCCTCCAAACACCGCCGGGTCTGCCTTGCCGTGCCTTCGCCCCCGTCAAATAAAAGGGTACCCGGTCCTAAAATATGGGAAACGGCTTCTTTTACAAAGGGATAGTGGGTACAGCCCAAAACCAGGGCATCCAGCTTTCCTCTGTAGGGAGCAAGCACCCCCTCCAGCAGGCCTTCCACTTCCGGACCCTGGGTATGACCCTGCTCCACCAGTTCCACCAGTCCCGGTGCGGGGATCCGGCTCACTGCCGCCTGGGGAAATCGCTCTAATAGATGGGCAAGCTTGTCCTCCCGGAGGGTTACCTGGGTGGCCATAATGCCAATGCGCCCGGTGGGAAACCGGTCCACCGCCGGCTTCAGGGCCGGTTCGATGCCCACCACGATAAGGTCAGGCCAGGTCTGCCGCATAAGGGAAACAGCGGCAGAGGTGGCAGTATTGCAAGCCACTACCAGGGCTTTGACACCCCGACCGATCAGGTCCTCTGCTACCCGGAGGGTCAGCTCCCGAACCTGCTCTGTGGGTCGGTCCCCATAGGGGGCATTGGCAGAATCTCCGTAATATAAATAGTTTTCATCGGGCATCAGCTTTACCAGTTCCCGCAATACGCTGATTCCGCCCACTCCGGAGTCAAAGACCCCAATGGGATCGGTTTTCCGTGCCATCCGGCCACCCCCCTTTTTCTGCATTTTCCCCATTATAGCAAATCCCTTTCCGTTATGCAAGCCGCAAGAAACAGATATTGAGATGCTGGGATATTGAGATGTTGAAGATATCAGATATTTTTTTGTAGGGGCCGAAGACCACTTCGGCCCACGGGCCGGTGTAGGCACCGGCCCCTACAGTGCTTTTGTTCATAGTGATGTGCTTAACATGTGATGATTGCGAAACCAGTCCGCAGACTGGTGGTGGCAATCCGCTCTCTTAATTGACAATTGTCCTTTGCCCATTGTCAATTGAAAATAGCTTGCTGTAGGGGCCAAACCGTGGTATGATGAAAAAAAGGAGAAATGGGTATGGGTTATGAACATTGCAAATTATGTCCCCGGGAATGCGGAGTGGACCGAACCCGGGGGGAAATCGGCTTTTGCGGCGGCAGTGATTTGGCGACCGTTGCCAAAACCATGCTCCACCGGTGGGAGGAGCCTGCCCTGGCAGGAAACGGGGGCAGCGGCACCATCTTTTTTGGGGGCTGTAATTTGGGCTGTATTTACTGCCAAAACCGGGCCATCAGCGGTCAGCCCGTGGGAAAACCGGTGGATGCAAAGGGCCTTCGGACGATGATGGAGGAACTCATCCACCAGGGGGCGGAAAACATCGATCTTGTGACCCCCTCCCACTATTTGCCCACCGTGGCCCAGGCTTTGGAACAGCCTGTTGGCGTGCCGGTGGTCTATAATTGCGGGGGCTACGAAAGCGTGGAGGCGTTAAAGCTTTTGGAAGGAAAGGTGGATATTTATCTTCCGGACCTGAAATATGCCGAAGAAGAGCTGGCTTCCCGGCTTTCCGGGGCACCGGATTATTTTTTACGGGCTACAGAGGCCATCCGGGAGATGGTGCGGCAGACCGGGCCGGTACAGTGGCAGGGGGAAAAGGTGGTACGGGGCGTGATCGTCCGGCATCTGATCCTGCCCGGGTATGTGGAAAACTCTTTGAAATGCCTGGACTGGCTGGGGCAGACCTTTGCCCCCGGAGAAATTTTGGTGAGTCTGATGCGACAGTATACCCCCTTGGGAAAGCTTCCGGCACCCCTGGATCGCAGGATCACCGAGGAGGAGTACCAGGCGGTGCTTTCCTGGATGTTTTTGAACGAACTGGAAGGCTTTACCCAGGAGGCAGAGTCTGCCGATGAATCCTTTATTCCGGAATTTTTGCCCAAGTGAAGCACTGTTGCTGTTAAAATGCCGAATGCCAAATGCCCAATGATGCTGCGTATCGTAGACCAGACCGAATCATTGTCAATTATCTATTGCCCATTGAGGATACCGCTGTGTACCTATGGATACATTTTGGTGTATGAAAAATGGGACCATTGCGACGAAGGCAACGGTCCCATTTTATTTTGCGATTAGAGGTACTGCTTCACAGCCTCGGAAGCCAGGGCGGCATCGTCGGACACGGTCACAGTGATCTCCATGTAGTTGTCCTCGGCGAACTTGGCGCACCAGAGGATGAACTCCTCACCGGCAGCACGGTCGTTACCGATGGTCTTGTAGAGATTGTCGATGTACACATTGGTAATATCATAATTACCGGCATGCAGGCCGCTGAGCAAGCCCTTGAGCATATCGGGATTGGAAATGCCGTACTCCTTGGAGTCCACCAGGCGAACCTTGTGGGGCAGGTCGTAGGTCAGCTTCTGACCGTACTCAATGCAAACCACGTCACCGTGAGCATTGACGACTGCATCCTTAATGGAGTCGATCAGCTTCTTGGTCTTGCCGGAGCCCTTCAGGCCCATAATAACATGAATCATAGGATATTTCCTCCTTTGCTTGCAGCGATAGATTGCTGTGTATACATTCTAACAGCAAATGCTAAGTTTTGCAACTGTTATTTGCGAAAATTTTACACTTCTAACATAATCGAATTACCCATTGCTTTTTGCGGTGGTAACGGAGGCGATCAGCCGACGGCGAATAGATCCGCAGAGGTTTTGCAAATCGCGGTGTTGCTTTTCGGAAAGCTTTCCCTTTCGGAATAACAGTTCCAGCCAGTAAGAAGTTTCGGAGCTTTCTTTTAACGCAATTTCCATCTTACTGATAAAATCCGAACGGCTTTGTGCATATTTGGCTTCGTGTAGATTGGCGCCAATGGAGGAAGCCGATCGAAGGAGTTGATTTACAAAAACAGAACATCCTTGAATGCTGTCACATATATCGGATATAGCAATCGCAAAAGCAATGCTGTCTTCTCTGAGTTGGTTCTTGGTTGCTTCCATACTGGAACCTCTTATATCGATATATTGCTTCGCAATTCGATATTTTTGCACCGCAAAATCGATATAATTCTGCCATGCAGAATTTCGATATGTCGCCGCTGGCGACAAGTTCGATACAAATCCCCTCTCACCCCGCAGGGTATATCGAGTGCGAAGCACATATCGAGCGCCTTGGCGCATATCGAAAATCCCGAAAGGGATTTATATCGACGTAAAATGTCCATCGGACATTTTACACTTCGTAGCCGGGCTTACCCAAGAGCTGGAACATATTGCGCTTATAGAACTCCACACCGGGCTGGTTGAAGGGGTTGACACCCAGCATATAGGCGGAAACACCGCAGGCCAGCTCGAAGAAGTAGAACATCTCGCCCAGCTTCTCGTTGTTCAGCTCGCCCATATCCATGGTGATCACAGGCACGCCGCCGTCCACATGGGCAGCCAGAGTACCCAGATAAGCCTTCTCGTCCACGAAGTCCAGGGTCTTGCCCTCCAGGTAGTTCAGGGCGTCCAGGTTCTTGGCATCGGGTCCGATGACCAGTGCCTTTTCGGGAGCATCAAAGCGGACCATGGTCTCGAAAATGTTCCGCTCACCCTGCTGGATCATCTGACCCAAAGAGTGCAGGTCGGGAGTGAACTCAGCGGTGACGGGGAAGATGCCCTTGCCGTCCTTGCCCTCGGACTCACCGTAGAGCTGCTGCCACCAGCCGCCCATCATCTTAAAGCCGGGCTCGAAGGACTCCAGGATCTCAATGGCCTTGCCGTTCCGATAGAGCATATTCCGGCAGGCGGCATACAGCCACACGGGGTTCTCGAAGGAACGCAGATCGTAATCCTTCTTGGCCTGGGCAGCACCGCGCATGACCTCCATGGGGTCGATGCCGGCAACGGCCATGGGCAGCAGACCCACTGCGGTCAGAACGGAGTAACGGCCGCCCACATTGGGGGGGATCACGAAGGTCTCCCAGCCTTCCTCCGTAGCCATCTGACGCAGAGCGCCCTTGCAGGGATCGGTGATGGCGAAGGTGCGCTTTCTTGCGCCCTCGGTGCCGTACTTTCTCTCCAGCATCCAGCGCAGAGCGCGGGTTGCGATGGCGGGCTCGGTGGTGGTACCGGACTTGGAGATGATGGCAATGGAGAAATCCTTGCCCTCCAGCAGACGGACCAGCTCATTCCAATGACGGGTGGACAGGGTGTTACCGGCGTAGAAGATCTGAGGATTGCCCTTGCCCTTGCCGATGTTGTGGTTTGCGCCCTGCATCAGCTCAATGGCGGCACGGGGGCCCAGGTAGCTGCCACCGATGCCGATGACCACGAACACATCGGAATTCTCACGGATGCGCTCAGCGGCGGCACGGATGCGGCGGATCTCCTCGGTCTCCTCCTCTACGGGCAGGTCCAGCCAGCCCAAAAAGTCGTTGCCCTCGCCACTGCCCTCGGTGAGGGTGTTGTGGGCATCGAAAACCTCTTTTTCCAGCGCCAGCAGGTCAGGCAGGCTCTGCTGACCCCACACATTGGAAATGTCAACTTTGATCATATCGAATAACCATCCTTTCAGCGGTCCATGTTTCTCTTTTCCGGACCGCAATCTTTACCGCATACTATGTTACTGCAAATCTGCCATAAAGGCAAGAAAAATTTTTGCAAATCCCCATATAAAAAACCGCCCCGGGTATTCCCGGGACGATGCTCAAAGAGCCTAAGTTAATTGGCGAGGAAAGGGGCGGCCTGAGAATGGAACCGGCAGAACTCCTCCTCGGAGCAGGTGCAGGTCACCCGCTGGGGGAACCGGAAGTCCAGGCTGAACATGCCCATCAGATCCTTGCCGTTGATGCTCTGCCGCTCGTTGCCCACAGAAACATCAAAGGGCTGGCGCATGGCCAGGCGCACAAAGGCTTGTACCTTCCCGAAGGAATCCATCGCGATATGAAATTGCCGCATAAAGATCCCTCCTAAGCTGTACAAATCTGAATTTTTCGTATATAATGGGGTCAGCGTTCCTTTGGATTATACCAAACTGGAAGGTATTTGGCAATTGACGAGTTTGACGATTTTCACAAAGGGCGTATATTAATTTTGGTGGAAATGCTATGAAGTTTGGATTTTATACCTTGGGCTGCAAGGTAAATCAATATGAGACCCAGGCCATGGAGCAGCTTTTGGCTGCCCAGGGGCATGAGATTGGGGAGTTTGCCGGGGAATGTGACGGCTATGTGATCAATACCTGCTCGGTGACCGCTGTGGCGGACAAAAAGAACCGGGCGGTGATCCGCCGCTGCCGGAAGCTGGCACCGGAGGCGATCATCGGTGTCTGCGGCTGCTATCCCCAGCATGATGCCAAAGCGTTGGAAGCTTTGGGTGTGGATGTGATCGGCGGAAGCGGTCAGCGGGAGGATTTTCTGCAGCGATTGGTCACTGCGGCCCTGGAGCGTACCGGGTCAAAAGCTGTGGACAATGCCCTGGGCCGCAGAGAATTTGAGGTGTTGCCTCCCGGCGGCCTGGAAGGCCGCACCCGTGCCATGCTGAAGGTCCAGGACGGGTGCGTGAATTTCTGCACCTACTGCATCATCCCTTATACCCGGGGACCGGTGCGCTCGGCGCCCCTGGAATTGGCGGTGGAGCAAGCAAAAGCCCTGAAAGACCAGGGCTATCGGGAGATCGTGGTCACCGGCATCGAGATCGCCTCCTGGGGTGTGGATCTGCCGGGAAAACCGGGTCTTGCGACCCTTTTGGAGGCGGTCTGTGCGGCAGTTCCCACGCTTCGGGTACGTTTGGGCTCGTTAGAGCCCCGGATCGTGACGGAGGAATTTTGCCAAAGGCTGAAGAAGCTTTCCAATCTTTGCCCCCAGTTCCATCTTTCCATGCAGTCGGGCTGTGACACGGTGCTTGCCAGAATGAAGCGCAAATACGATACCGCGCGGTATTTGGAAAGCATAAATTTACTGAAGACCCATTTTCCCGGCTGTGGGGTGACCACCGATATGATCGTGGCCTTCCCCGGGGAAACGGAGGAGGAATTTGCGGAAAGCCTGGCGTTTATTCGCCGCTGCGGCTTTTCTGACATGCACATTTTCCCCTACTCCCGCCGCCCCGGCACTCCGGCGGACAAAATGCCCGGTCAGCTGAGCAATGCGGTGAAGGAGGACCGCAGCCGCAGAGCCATTGCGGTAGCCCGGGAGCTGTCCCAGCAGTTCCGGCAGGGTTTGGTGGGAAGCTGCGTACAGGTGCTGTTCGAAGAAGCCGAGGGAGAATGTTTCACGGGACACAGCGCCAATTATATTAAGGTATATGTTAAAGGCGAGGAGCTCCATAACCAAATGCATACGGTAAAGCTTATGGGCTTGCACGAAGATGGCATGGCAGGAGAACTTGTAAGATATTGAGATTAAGAATACCGGTATCGGCGCAGAGTTTGCGTTGATACCGGTATTGATTTTTATCAATCCATTTTTGCCATCATATTGAGAATCCTTCGGGCGGAGGCCAGGGCAGCACCCCGGTCCAGAATGCCGTCTTTGATCATCTGTGCCGGATCGCAGACTGCCGGAGCCTTCTCATAGAAGGTGGTGGTCTTTTCCGGCATTTTGACATCGCCGCCGGCATGGATCTCGTCTTCCAGATTGGAAAGGGTGCGCCAGTCCGTCATGACCACGCCCTCATAGCCCCATTCCCGGCGCAGCACACCGTTCAGCGCCTCCCAGTTGGCGCTCATCTGCACACCGTTCACCGGATTATAAGAGGTCATCAGGGCCCAGGGTTTGGCCTTTTTCACCACGATCTCAAAGCCCCGGAGGTAGATCTCCCGCAAAGCCCGCTGAGATACCCGGGAGTCGGCCAGGCGGCGGTTATATTCCCGGTTATTACAGCAAAAATGCTTTACTGTGGCGGCGATCTTCTGACTCTGCACACCCTGGACTGTTGCGCTGGCAAACAGGCCTGTGGTCAGGGGATCTTCGGAGTAGTACTCAAAGTTTCTGCCGCACCGGGGATTTCTGTGGATGTTCATGCCGGGTGCCAGCCAAATGCCGATATTATTCTCCTTGGTCTCCATGGCAACGGCAGTGCCCATTTTTTGGGCAAGCTTCAGATCCCAGGTCTGTGCGATCACCGTAGCGCAGGGGAAGAAGGTGGGCTGGATGCCACGGCCCTCCCGGATCCGCAGACCGGCAGGCCCGTCGGCGGTGGGGACCAGGGGAATGGTCTTGAAATCATGGCGCTCATACCGGGGCGGGATACCGATGCCGTTGGTGTTGGAGGCATTCATCATGGGATGTCCGTAGAGGAGCTCTCCCAGATCCTCGTCGGTGAGGGTCGCAATGAATTCTTCAAGCCGTCCGGTTTCCAGGGCCTCTGCCAGGGAGAAGTCCTTTTCGGGCTTTTGGGCCTTTACCCGACTGCGCTGAATGGGATGGTCCATGGGCTCAGCCACGGGAAGCGCTTCCAGGGTCCCCTGGGCGGTGAGCCGCTGGGTAAGCTTGGTGGGAGCCATATAGGGATGGCATTTGCCGCAGATCAGGTCTTTTTCCAGGGTAAAGGAAAGGGCCTCGACGGTGTCCCGGACATTGGCGCCCACATGGACCGTGTAAGTACCTGCCTCCAAAACAAAGGCGTTGGGGCAGACCTTCCCCAGATCGTCATAGGAGCCAAACTGGCGAATATCAAAATGTAGCTGTACAGTGGCTTCCTCTTCCGGCTGCAGCTCGCGAGTCTTTTGAAAGGCACACAGAACCTTTTTAGCCTTGCCAAGCTTCCCCTGGGGGGCTTCCAGATAGACCTGCACCACTTCTTTTCCGGGGAAAAGGCCGGTATTGGCTACTTTCACAGACAGCCGGACGGTGTTCTTCTCCAGGGCAGCGGCACCGGGGGTTAACGCGAAGGTGGTGTAGCCCAGGCCAAAGCCGAAGGGGTAGGCCGCCTTTTCCGGGGCAAAGGTCTCAAAGTACCGATAGCCCACGAAAATATCTTCCGTATAGTTTTCGTAATCCTCTCCCTGGGAGTAGCCGGGGGTGGAGGGGTGATCCTCTAAAGTATTTGCCAGGGTGTGCTGTAAGTGGCCGGAGGGGTAAGCCTCGCCCAAAAGCAGCCGGGTCAGGGCCTCACCGGCAATGCCGCCGCCATAGGAGGCATAGAGGACCGCGCCAACACCGGCATTGTCCTTGTATTCCTTCACGGAAACACTGCCGCAGGTGTTGAGAACCACCACGACCTGAGAAAAATCCCTGGTCAGCCGGTCAAGAAGGGCCTGCTCCTCGTCCCATAAATAGAAATCGCCTTTCTTTCCGGTGCGGTCACCGAAGGTGTCGCCCTCGGAGGAGTAGCGGCTGACACAGAAGATGGCGGTGTCGCCAAAATCCTTTGCCTGGCAGTACAGTGCTTCCGGCAAAACGGGCAAGCGCATGGCATTCAGGCCACGCCACTGACTGAAGGCCGCAGGAACGGGGTTGAGCCGACGGCCCTCTGCCAAAACCGCCTCCACCTGGGCAGCATAAAAGTCCACAAGGGGTCCGAAAAACCGGATCTTCCCCTGGTCGGCAGCTGCCTGCAGACCCTGGGCCAGGGTGATCTTCTTTTCCGTAAAGACCTTGCCGCTGCCACCGCCACCGAAGAGAAATTCTCCGGCACCCAGGCCAAAGAGGCAGATCTTGGCACCCTTTTTCAAAGGCAGTGTGCCGTCATTTTTCAAAAGGACAGTGCCCTCCTCCACGATTTTCCGGGAGAGATCCCAATGGGCCTTGCTGTTGGTAACAAAGCGCCCGTTCTTGCCCAGAGGCAGTGCCGGCTGATACAAGAACCGTGCGTGTTTCAGTAGCTTCATTGCCATGCTCCTTATTGCAGTTTTTTTTATTGTACCATAGGCAGATTCCGGAGACAACCTCAATTTTCCATAGAAAATACTAACAAAAATGCAAATCAAAGCATCATTTTGCGTTTTGCACTTAATTTGGGGCAACGTAATGATGCTCAGAGGCTTAAAAATTAATAAAAATGCCGGTATCGACGAAAGGAGGTTCGTTGATACCGGCATTCTTTTCAGCGCAATTGGGAGACGATGCTGTTGTAGTCCTCGTTGGACAAGACTGCATAGAAGCCATTGCCCACATAGGCCACATCGTCGATGGCAATAAGCTTGGATTTTTGTCCGTAGGTGAAGTTTACCACACAGTTACAGCCGCAGTTCCGGGCGGTAGCGGCCATGGTTTGCTTCAGATCATTGAGGTTCTTCAGCTGGGCACCGAAGCCGGAGACCCGGGTCTCGGCACTGTATTGCTTTACAGCTCTGGGATGGTCGCCCTCAATAAAGACCACATCTTGAAAAACGGTAACAAAGGCCATGGTTATACCTCTCTTTCCAGTACAGTAACAAATTCCTGCCGGGGGCCGCCGAAGCCGGGGATATCGGCAGTGGCACAGCCAATTACCCGCCAGCCCTGCTGGGCATAGGCGTTCATAGCCTGCTCCAAAATGGCAGGGTCAAACTTACCGGAGAACCACTTGTCCTTTTGGGAGAGGACCTTGTATTCGTAGCGTTTGCCGGTGGTGGGGGTTGCCGTATTGGTAGAAAAATCAAAGTTAGCGCCCTGGCTGGATGTAACGGGGGCTGCAGAGGGAGTTGCGATGGCAGTTCCGCAACGGGTGCAGAATTTGGAGCCGGGATTGATGGGGGAACCGCAATTGGTACAATTCATCTTCTCTATCTCCTTTTATTGTGCTTTGGGTTTTCTGCGACGGTAGTAGGGACGACGGGGCTTCTTGGCAGCACCCTCGGGCTTTTGCGCCTCGGTGCTGGATTCTGCGGGCTTTTGCTCCTGGGGAGCGGGTTTTTTAGGCTCCTGACGGGGCTTTTTCTGCTCCGGCTTCTTTTCCGGCTGGGGCTTTTTTGCCTTGGGAGCATCTGCGCTTGCCGTTACTGCAGGCTTTTCGGTGCGGGGCTTACGGTTTCTGCGCCGGTTGCCGCGCTTTTGCGGATCTGCTTCGGCTTCCTGCTCCGGGGCTTCGGGGGTAACGGTTTGCTCCTCGGCAATGGTCTCCTCACTGTAGCGGAACTTAATGGGATCCAGGAACATTCTGTCCCCCTGGGGCTGGCTGGATTTGCGCTTTCCGCCGCCGGAAATGGGGGCCAGGTCCTCGGGAATGGGAGGATCGGTCTTTTTGGCCTTGCCGTTGCGCAAAACCGCGATATCGGCATTTGCGTACCAGGCAAGGGTTTCCGGGGAGTTTTCCATCTTCACCTTCACCCGCTGGCGGAGCAGATCCAATTCTACCACGGTGCCGCGGCCATCGGGGGTATCCACAAAGGACTCAGCCTTGGGGCTGTTGCGGATCAGATCCTCATAGGCATCCTGCTCGTACTTCAGACAGCACATGAGTCTGCCGCAGGTGCCGGAGATCTTGGTGGGATTCAGGCTCAGATTTTGGGTCTTAGCCATTTTAATGGATACGGGCTGGAAATCGTCCAGGAAGCTGGCACAGCAGAAGGGTCTGCCGCAGATGCCCAGGCCGCCAACCATTTTGGCTTTGTCCCGGACGCCGATCTGCCGCAGCTCGATCCGGGTATGGAAATTGGCAGCCAGGCTCTTAACCAGGTCCCGGAAATCCACCCGCTCGTCGGCGGTGAAGAAGAACAAAAGCTTCGTGCCGTCAAAGGAGCATTCCACGCTCACCAGCTGCATATCCAGCGCCATCTCCTGGATCTTTCGGGCGCAGTAGCTGTGGGCCTTTTTCTCCTTTTCCATATTCTCACGGGCGGTCTTCTCGTCCTGGGGGGTTGCCACCCGCAAAACAGGGCGCAGGGGGGCAACGATCTCCTTTTGGGGGATCTTGTGATTACCGGCGGCGCAGTAGCCGAATTCCGGACCCCGGGCAGTGTCGATGATCACATGGTCACCGGCGTGCAGGGTCAGACCCTTGGGGTCGAAATAATAGACCTTTTGACCGGGACGGAATTGAATATCCACGATCTCCACAGGGGTGTTGGCCTCTGTGAAGGGGGATGCTTGCTTTTTTTCCATAGGGATAACTCCTTTATCTCAATGCCCATTGCAGATGACCGCAAATAGCGGCCACAGAAACATTTCCCTGGGCATACTCTATACATTTTTTAATTTCCTCAATGGCACCCATCAGCTCCCGGGAGCCCCGGCTGGCGCTGACCTGCCGGGCACCGGCATAGGAGGCCGGGACACCGTTGTGACACAGCAGGGCGTTTTCCAAAACCTGGACCCACTGCTCCAAAACCGGAATAAACTGATCTCGCTTCAGCTTTTCCATGGGGGCCAGGGTACGCACCAGCTCCAGACTGTTCTTTTGGGAAAAGGCGTTCAAAAAGGCCTGGGTCTGAGGCGCAAACAGAGCATCTGCCTCCAAAAGAGCCCTTGCCTGCCCCAAAAATCCGCCGGAACGGGCAATGGCACCGGAGATCTCCTCCGGGGATGCCTCGGGATGGTCTTTTTGAAGGGCCTGCCGCAAAATGCACTCCTCCAAGCCCACCAGCTTCAGCTCTGTGCATCGGGAGCGAATGGTGGGAAGCAAGGTCTCGGGGTTATCTGCCAGCAGCAGGAACACTCCGTAAGCAGGGGGCTCTTCCAAGATTTTCAGCAGGGCATTTTGCCCCTCGATCCCCAAAGATTGGGGAAATACGTATATTTTCCGGTCCGATTCGTTGGGACGGATGAACATATCCTCCCGCATTTCCCGGACGATCTTTACTGCCACATTTTTATGTTCCGGATCCACAACGGTGATGAGATCCGGGTGGGTATTTTGCATGACCTTCCGGCAGGCCGGGCAGGAAAGACAGGGTTTTTCCTGCCCCCTACAGTGAATGGCAGCGGCCAGAAGCCGAGCCAGGGTCTTTTTTCCGGAGCCTTCCGGGCCGGAGATCAGATAAAAATGGGAAAGACGGTTCCGGCGAATGCTTAATTGCAGATTTTCCTTCAGCCGGTGGTTTCCCAACAGTCCCTCAAAGCCCATAAACGCCTCCACGAAACAAACAGAATTAGCCCCACAGAGCGGAGAGCATGGGAATGACCTGCTTTTTCCGGCTCATAATATGGGGAAGGAAAACGGTGTTGTCCTTGGGCTGGACGCTAAATGCCTGGTGGATGATCTCGTCGTCTCCCAGGTAGATCAGGGCAGAGCCCTCCAACAGCACGTCCGTGAGCATAAGGATCACCATGGAGAACCCGCGCTCCCGGCGGACACGCTGCATAATGGACAAAAATTCTTCCTTGCGCTGGAGCATATCGCCGCTGTCCATGCAGGTGATCTGAGCCACAGCCAGGTCGTGACCGGCAATGTGGAATTCCTTGTAATCGGAGAACAGCAGCTCCTCCGGATTGCGGTTACCCAGGGAGGCGGAGAAGATCTCCCGACCCAGCTCGTCCAAAGATACATTGGCGATCCGGGCCATACGCTCTGCGGTGCGGATATCCCGGGGCGTGCAGGTGGGGGATTTGAACATGACCGTGTCCGACAAGATCGCGGCAGCCATCATGCCTGCCATCTTTTCTGAGGGCATCAGTCCCCGATCCTGGAACATGCTGGCGATGATGGTATTGGTAGAGCCTACGGGCTCGTTGCGCACATAAATGGGGTTGGCGGTTTGAATATCCGCCAGGCGGTGGTGGTCGATGATCTCCAGGATCTCTGCCTCCTCCAGGCCGGGAACGGACTGGGAGGCCTCGTTATGGTCCACCAAAACCACGCGCTTTCTCCTGGGACGGAGCAAATGGTATCGGGTCAGCACGCCAACGACCTTTTCTTCCTCATCCAAAATGGGGTAGCAGGGGTGGCGGTATTTCAGCATCTCCTCTTTGACATGCTCCACCTGATCCTCCAAGTGGAAGCATACCAGCTCTGTGGTGCTGCAGATCCGGCGGATGGGTGCGGACTGGAAGATCAGCCGCGCGGTACGGTAGGCATCGTAGGGGGTGGAGATGATGCAGGTCCTGGTAGGCAGAGCGCAAAGGGACTCGTCGATCTCAGCCTGACACAGAACAAGACAATTCACGTTCATTTCCAGGGCTCTGCGGATCATATCCGGCTGGTGTCCGCACAAAACAATGGAGTTTTGGGACTGAAACAGCAGATTTTCCCGGCTCTGAGGCAGGGCGATCACCACCTCACCGGAGATCATATCCGTATTTTCGCCGGCAGAGTTCAGGACCTTGCCCTCCAGAACGGACAGCACGTTAAACAGCGGCACATTGTCCAATACACCGGTGGTCTCCTGCTCCATATTGTAGGCCGCCACGTCTTCACGGGCCAAAATACCGTAAAGGGTCCCGTCCTCGTTGGCAACGGGGATGGCGGAAACACTCTTTTGGGCCTGCAGATGGCTCCAGGCACGGCCCACGGTCACCCCGGCAGACAAAAGAGGAGGCGTATCGTAGGCCAGGTCCCGGACCTGGGTGTGCATACTGGTGATCCGCTTGGGGGCGGTAAAGCCGAAGCGGTCCAAAACGATCTGAGTCTCGTCGGAAACATGACCCAGGCAGGCGGCTTCATACTCCCGGTCGCCTACGGCATTGCGCAGGGCCGCATAGGCCATGGCGGCGACGATGGAGTCGGTATCCGGGTTCCTATGACCGGTAACGTAAATGGGATCCATACGGTATCCTCCTTAGTTCAAGGTGATCTCTCCCGCGAGACTTTGGGAGAACAGCTGGGCGATCTGCTGCTGGTCCATACCCTGCCCCAGGGCCCACATAAGCTTGGTCATGGCGGCCTCCGAGGTCATATCCCGACCCTGGATCACCCCCAGCTCCAAAAGCTGATTGCCCACCTGGTAGACCCGCAGATCGGCACTGTCGTAGAGGCATTGGGTGGTGATGACCACACTGATGCCCAGCTCCACAGCCTTTTGGATGCCGGAAAGCCCCTGCCCCAGCACATTCACGCCGCCCAGGCCAAAGGCCTCCAAAACGATGCCCTTATAGCCCATTTGGGCCAGGGCGTAAAAAATATCGGGAGAAAGTCCGGGGGTCAGCTTCAGAAGGAAGACATCCTTGCTCAGCGCATCCCGGAGGGCGGGCGCACCGGTGCAATCCGGGAGCATCCGCGCATCCAGCTCCAGTCCACGACCGGTGACCCGACCGGCATAACGGGCGTTGATGCTTTCAAAAGCAGAAAAACCGGAGGCCCGGACCTTCACTGCCCGGCAGCCGCGCATGACCTTCCGGTCGAAGGCAACGAAAACACCTCCGTGACCGCAGGCCGCCATGGCAAAGGCGGTGCGCAGATTGTCCGGTCCGTCGGAAAGAGCCTGGGTCAGAGGCACCTGAGAGCCGGTAAATACTACGGGAATGGGGATATTGGGGAGCATAAAGGTCAGGGCTGAGGCAGTATAGGCCATGGTGTCGGTGCCGTGGGAGACCACGATGCCGTCATAGCTGGGATAGCGGTCAAAAATGACCCTTGCCATCTGCTGCCACTCCTCGGGCCGGATATTGGAGGAATCCAGGCACATGATATCCTCCACGGTTATTTCATAGTATTCCCGAAGCCGCTGGAGATCATGCGCCATAATGTCGGACCGCCGGGGCGCAAGACCGTCCCCGTTGGGGGCGGAGGCAATGGTGCCGCCGGTGGTCAAAAGAAGGATCTGCTTTTTGGGTTCCATACTGGTCTCCCCCACCCGATAATAATACATGGTAATTATAACGCTGAAGAAGTAAAATAGCAAGAAGTATTTCTCCGGAGGCGGTATTGCTCAATATCTTATATCTTCCTATCTTGCTCTTGACCTTGCGCCTTTTTCGGTTTATTATATAGGTAAAAGCCAAAAATTTTCCTTTGAAGGGGGAAAAATTTATGAAAAAAATCAGTATATTTCTGGTGGCTATGCTCCTGATCTCTCTGTTTGCGGTACAGGCAGGGGCTACGGAGGAGACCCGTGTCCATGCGGGCCGTCACTGCGTCTGCGGCGGCAGTGCCGTGGGGGTAGAGGACCATGTGTGCAACAACCTTCCCTGGAAGCGGCTTCCCGAGGGAACGACGGATCTGAGCCAGCTGGCAAACGGCAACTATTACCTGACCGAGGATGTAACCATTACAAAGACAGTTACAGGGGGAGATGATTCCCCCTGGAAGGATAAGAAGATCAATCTGTGCCTGAACGGCTACGATATTTCCACGGAAGTCGGGTCTGTATTTGGCTATGTGGACCTTGCGACGATAAATATTTGCGACTGCTCCGGAACCCGGGATGCCAGCGGCAATTGGCATTGGGACGGCACGATCACTGCCAACCGGGCAGGAAAGTCCATCTCCTACGGTGGCGTATTCAACCTTCGTGCCGATGCCCTTGCCAATATTTATGGCGGCAACTTTGTGGGCGCGGTCGGTGCCCATGCCGGCGGTATCTTTAATGTTTGCCATGACGGCTATGACAAAAACGGCCTGACCTATGCCTCCAACACAGCCGCTGAGCTGTTTACCAAGCTGACCGTTTACAACGGCCATTTCTCCGGCGGTGAGGTGGTGCGAAACAGCAAGGATCAACACGGTTTCGGTGGCCTGATCAATACCTGGCACAATGCGGATGTCCATATTTACGGCGGAACCTTTTTCGGTGGCTCTGCCTATCAGGGAGGTAATTTATACCTTTCCAAATCCGGTGACCATGTTGTCAAAAACTGTATCATTATTAACGGCACTGCGGTAAAGGGATATGGCAATTTCTATGCTCCCAGTGCTGTCATCGACATGACCAATGTCAGCATCTCCGGCGGCAGTCCGGAGGTGGCCTACACGGTGAAGGGCGGCAAGTACCTCAAGGGGTATACGGCTCTGGGGGATGCCTTTGCCGCGGCAAAGGATACTTCCGATACTTATGTACAGCTTTTGCAGGACCTGGAGACCGACCTGACCGTTGCCGGTACGGTGTATCTGGACATGAACGGGTGTGATCTTTCCGGCGTGACCGTCGAGGGCACCCTTTACGCCATGGATTCCACTACTAACGGCTATTACGGAAGCAATGCAGGTGTCCTGACCCCTGCTTCCGGACTGCCTGCGCAGACCGTCAAGACCACTGCGGACCGGACCGGCAATATCTACCGGTATCTGCGGGTGGCGGATCAGGAGGGCTATAGCTTCCACCGGTTCTACATCGGCATCACCGACGCGGTCCTGTCTCCCGACAGAAGCGGCTTGGGCCTGAAGGCCACCTTTGCCGGTGATGCCCAGGTCAAGAGCGCCCTGGCGACACAAAATGCCTTCGGCATGGGCGTGAGCCTGTCCCCCATTCCCGATTCTTTGGAAAACGATGTGATCCGTGCTTTGGGCTCTGAGTACTATCAGATCGGCAGCCCCTTCTCCAAGCGGCTGGTGGTCTACGATATTCTGGATCCCGAGGCCACCAACAACAATGCCCGTGCCGCAATGGAGATCTACGGCAAGGCCTTTATTCGATTGGCAGACGGTACTGTGCTGTTCTCCGAGCAGGCCCATAAGAATCTCCGGCAGATCGTGGAATACGTTAACGGTCACTGGGATGCCTTCACAGATGCCCAAAAGGATGCGGTGGATGCTATGATCCAGGCCCATGAAATGTATACCAGCGGCTGGAATGTGGCAAACATCCATCACCATGATACCACCAAATGGCAGCCCTGGCCCGAGGACAACAAGTGGGTTTCCGGCGGTCATTATTATCTGACCCATGATCTTACGGACAAGACGGTCATCACCGTGGCGGAAGGCAAGTCCCTGAATATCTGCCTCAATGGCTTCGATATTCAGGGCGCGGAGACTGCTTCCAGAATCCTGCAGATCAAGGGAACCGTCACCATCCATGATCACTGCGACGAAAACGGCGATTATGCCGGCGATATCGTCACCAACTTCACCGGCTATACCATGGCTCCTGTGTTCTATGTCTATGAAAACGCGGAATTCAACCTGTGCGGCGGCAATCTGAAGGCCGCAGAGGGGGTCGTTTCCCAGCGCGGCGGCGTTGGCATGATCGGAAACGGTTCCCAGGTCCCCAACGGCGTTATGAATATGTACAACGGCACTGTTTCCGGCGGTTATGTACAAGCCAAATGGGACAGCGCTGCCGGCACCTTTACGGTGGAAGGAAAATCTGCCGGTGTGGGCGGCAATATCGAGATGATCGCTTCTTCCACCCTGAACATGTATGACGGCAGCATTTCCGGCGGCAGGGCCTTGTATGCCGAGGATGCAGATGCCTTGGCATCCACAAAGAGGCATGGCGATGGCGGAAATCTCCATGTTTCTCCCAGTGCCACCGTGAATGTGTACGCCGGTGAGATCTCCGGCGGCTATGTAAAATCCGGCAACGGTTATACGGGCATGGGCGGTAATATTTACACCACCGGCGGAACCTTAAATCTGTCCGATTGCGCCGTTATCGGCGGCACAGCGGAAAACGGCATCGGCGGTAACATCTATACCGGCGGTGTGGTCAATGGAAAGAATCTTACGGTGACCGGCGGTACTGCCGGAGACGGTCTGTCCGGCGGCATTTATGCCACCAAGGAAATCACCCTTTCAGGTCAGACCAAGATCCGGGACAATACCGGTGGAGATCTCCACCTGTCGCAGACCGGTTTTGTTGACGGAAGCGGACTGACTTCCGGTTCCTCCGTGGGCCTGACCTCTGTGATCCACGGACAGATCTCCTCCAATGGGGCGAACAAGGGCTGCTTCTTCAGCAATCAGGAAGGCTATCAGATCGCAGAGATCAACGGCTGTGTGGCCCTGATCCACGAGGGGCTGGATCCTGCTCTGGTGGAAAGTCATCCCGGCAGCTTCAGCGTGGGTTACAGCATGGTGGATATCACCCCCCTGGAGGATGGCCTGGTTATGAGCTCCTTCGGCAATCCCAACGGCAGAAAGTCCAGCGGTGTGAACTACCGGCTGCAAGCTACCACCGTTGCCGTATCCGATAAGGATAACAACACCTTCCTGATGGTGACCCTGGACCTGCAGAATATGCCGATTGAATACTTAGACAATATCTGCGGGAGGATCAGCCAGGTTACCGGTGTGCCTGCGGCCAATATCTATCTGTCCTGTACTCATACCCACAATGTCCCGGATCTGAGTAACGGCAGTGTAAAGAATATAGCCTATCGGGGACAGCTGATGAACGCGCTGATCCAGGGCGCCCTGGATGCCATGGCAGACCGTGCCTCCTCCACCATGCAGACCGGCAGCTTTGATACGGTGAAAATGAACTTTTCCCGTCACTACTACTATCCGGACGAAAACGGTCTGTACACCGATGCCGAAGGCAATAAGATCTCCTATTTTGGCGACCAGTTCGGCACACAGCCCAAGGATAACAGCATCATCAAGCGGGTGGAGCCCGGTGACGAGACCATGCACATGATCGCCTTCCAAAGATCCGGAAAGGATCCTGTTTTGGTGGTCAACTGGAGAGCCCACCCCCACCGCAGCGGCGGTAAGGAGAAATACACCATTGATGCGGACGTGATCGGCGCTTTGCGTGAGTATATGCACGCTAATACCGACTATCAGTTTGCCTTCTTCCAGGGCGCGGCGGGCAATATGAACACCACATCCCGGATCACCGGTGAGACCTATAAGTCCGGCAAGATCACCGAGTACGGCAATGAGCTGGGCCGTCAGATCATCGAAAACGGCCTGCCCAAGCTGAAGGATACCCCCACCGGTAAGGTCCAGACCACCAAGGTGATGTATGCCGCGCAGATCGACCACTCCGAGGACGATCGCTATGAGCAGGCGGTGGAGCTGAACAACTACTATCGGGACTATCCTGATCTGATGGATACCTATGAGGAGCAGATCACCAAGGCGGCAGAGCTGGGCTTTTCCAGTGTGTTCCATGCCCAGCGGCTCATCAGAAAATATAAGCTGGGCCCCACCTCTACCATCGAGCTGAACATCTTCTCCATTGGCGACAGCGTGGGCTTCTTCACCGGCCCCGGCGAGTTCTGGGACTCCGTCAGCGAGGAAATGGAGGCGCGCTCTCCCTTCGCTACCACCTTCTGCCTGGGCTACTGCAACGGCAATGTGGCCTACATTCCCTATAAGATCACCCACTACAGCTCTTATGAGTATCATTACTGCCTGTTTACCCAGGACGATACCATTGAGCAAATGATGAACATCTACGAGGAGAACCTGAATAAGTTCTTCAGCGCAGCAAAATAACACACCACACAAAACCGGGACCAAGGTCCCGGTTTTGCCATAGTGTCAAAAAAGCCGCAAACCGTCAAAATAGGTGTGAATGGTAAAAGAAAGCAGCGTTCCCTACAAAGCATTGTAATAACCGCAAAATGCGAACCCGGTAAAATCGGCGGGATCATGACCCCGCCCTACGGATGTTACTCAGATGCAGATTCCAGTTTTTTCCAAAATTTTCTCTATTTCCCGCTTTTGGGAGGATTGATTTTGCATGGGTATTGTGCTATACTTCTTCTGTTAAGAACCCCAATTGTCTTAATTTAAGGAAGTGGAACTATGACAACCGTTACTTCTCTTTACGATCTGAGCCATACCATTGCGGCATCCTATTTGCAGGGCTTTACCTATCCCTGGGAGGCACTGAAGGGCATTAAGGACCTGATCCTCTCCCTGGGACCCACCTTGGAGGGCTATCAGGAGATTGCACCCCAGGTTTGGGTCCATGAGACTGCCAAGGTGGCCCCCACGGCCTATTTGGGCGCTCCCTGCATCATCGGTCCGGAGACGGAGGTGCGCCATTGCGCCTTTATCCGCGGTTCTGCCCTGGTGGGTGCCGGCTGTGTGGTGGGCAACTCCACAGAGCTGAAAAATGTGATCCTCTTTGATAAGGTCCAGGTCCCCCACTATAATTATGTGGGCGACAGCATCCTGGGCTATAAGGCCCATATGGGTGCAGGATCCATTACCTCCAATGTAAAATCCGACAAGACCCTGGTGACCATCCATTCCCAGCCCCCCATTGACACCGGCATCAAAAAAGTGGGTGCCATGCTGGGCGACCGGGTAGAGGTGGGCTGTAACAGCGTCTTAAACCCCGGTACGGTCATCGGCAGGGATTCCAATGTGTATCCTGTGTCCTGCGTCCGTGGGGTGATCCCGGAAAACAGCATCTACAAAACCGGCGGCAAGATCGTGGCAAAGAAATAACCCCCAACCCTAAGTCATTCCTTTACATTTCATGACACCCCATCCTGTTAATCAGAAAGGATCTTATTTATGGGAAAATATTTTGGTACTGACGGCTTCCGCGGAGAAGCCAATGTGGTCCTCAATGCCGACCACGCTTATAAGGTAGGCCGCTTTTTGGGCTGGTATTACACCGAGCTGAAGCGCAGAGCCGGCAGCGATGAGCCTGCCCGTGTGGTTATCGGTAAGGATACCCGCCGCTCCAGCTATATGTTTGAGTATACCCTGGTTGCCGGTCTTACCGCCTCCGGTGCGGATGCCTATCTGCTCCACGTGACCACCACCCCCTCCGTGGCCTATGTGACCCGGGTGGATGAGTTTGACTGCGGCATTATGATTTCCGCCAGCCATAACCCCTACTACGACAACGGTATTAAGCTTCTCAACCGCAACGGCGAGAAAATGGATGAGGAGACCATCGCTTTGGTGGAGGACTATATCGACGGCAAGCTGGAGGTCTTCAACCACCGCTGGACAGAGCTTCCCTACGGCACCGGTGACCGGGTGGGTATTTCTGTGGACTATGCCTCCGGCAGAAACCGCTATATCGGTTATCTGATCAGCCTGGGTCTTTACTCCTTCAAGGGGGTCAAGGTGGGTCTGGACTGCGCCAACGGCGCCGCCTGGAACATTGCCAAATCCGTTTTTGATGCTTTGGGTGCCAAGACCTATGTGATCAACGCCGAGCCCAACGGCACCAATATCAATAACAACGCAGGCTCTACCCATATTGAGAATCTGCAGAAATTTGTGGTGGATAACGGCCTGGATGTGGGCTTTGCCTACGATGGTGATGCCGACCGCTGCCTGTGCGTGGACGAACTGGGCAATGTGGTGGACGGCGACCATATTCTCTACATTCTGGGCAAGTATATGCAAAAGAACGGCCAGCTGGACAACAACACCGTGGTCACCACCATTATGTCCAACTTTGGTCTGTATAAGGCTCTGGAGGAAAACGGCATCGACTATGCCAAGACCAAGGTGGGCGACAAGTACGTTTATGAGTATATGGTGCAGAACGGCTGCCGCCTGGGCGGTGAGCAGTCCGGCCATATCATCATTTCCAAGTACGCCACCACCGGTGACGGCATCCTGACCAGCCTGAAGATGATGGAAGTGATGCTGGCAAAGAAGATGAAGATGAGCCAGCTTTCCGAGGGGCTGAAGATCT
Source organism: Oscillospiraceae bacterium (assembly GCA_015068135.1). Classification (GTDB taxonomy): domain Bacteria; phylum Bacillota; class Clostridia; order Oscillospirales; family Oscillospiraceae; genus Faecousia. Next base: position 61,559 of record SVLB01000011.1, read on the forward strand.
ATCCCCAGGTGCTGAAGAACATCCGGGTCAAGTCCAAGCCCGAAGCAAGGAACGATCCTGCGGTCCAGGAAGTGGTCGCCAAGGTGGAAAAGCTTCTGGGCGATACCGGACGGATCCTGGTCCGGGAGTCCGGCACAGAGCCGGTGATCCGTGTGATGGTGGAGGCTACCGACAAGGAGCTGTGCGCCCGTTGCGTAGAAGACGTTCTGACCGTCATCCGCGCCCGTGGCCACGAGAACAAGTAAAAACCTATCTAAAAAAGGTTCTATGTCAATAGTTGGGGTAGAGCCAAAAATAGAATAACATTTGGATCGTGTCGGAGCTTTTGCTCCGGCACGATTTTATGTATTACAGAAAAGAATTCTTTTTCTGAAATTATTGA